>DGVV01000121.1 GCA_002395085.1 Ruminococcus sp. UBA4275
AGGCAACACCGCACAAAGCCCGCCTGGCGGCTTGGCGGCGCATCTGCTTGCATCTTTTCCGTCATCTTGCACAGAAATTCCTTGCTGGGCGCCAGCCCAACGGCGTCATTTCTATACAATCTGACGAAAAATCTGACTGTGCATCTGCACCACCAGCTCTGTGCGGTGTTGCCCTAAATAAAATGGTGTGATTTGAGTGATCGTGTATGATCAGCGAATTTCGCCGTAAAGCGACCAGTTGCGCACGCCGGTGACTTCGACATCCAGCAGCCGCCCGATGTCCTGTTCCGTGCCGGGTGTTTCCAGCACCAGACCGTGCCGTGTTTTGCCAAGCAGCAATCCCGTTTCCGGATCGCGCTTTTCCGCCAGCATCCGCACGCGCTGTCCGAGGAAGCGCGCATTGAATGCCTCCGAGATCTCGCGCTGCCGTTCCAGCAGACGCTTCATCCGCGCAGCAATCTGCTCCTGCGTCGATGCAAACGGCATCTTTGCAGCGGGCGTACCCGCGCGCGGGCTGTAGATAAACGTATAGAGATTGTCATATTTCACGGTTTCGATCAGGCGCATCGTCCCCTCGAAATCCTCGTCTGTCTCCGTCGGGAAGCCGACGATGAGGTCACTGGAAAAGCCGAAATCAGACGCTTTTGCGCGCGCGTAATCAATCAGCTCCATGTATTTCTCCACGGTATAATTGCGGTTCATCGCTTTGAGAACGGCGTTGCTGCCGCACTGTACCGGCAGATGCAGATGATGCTCAATATGCTCCGAACTAAGCATCGTATCAATCAGCTCCGGTGTCGCATCTTTGGGATGCGAACTCATGAAGCGAATGAAATAATCGCCGGGGATCGCGTCCAGACGGCGCAGCAGCGAGGGGAAATTGATTTCCGTCTCCAGCCCGCGGCCGTAGGAATTGACATTCTGCCCAAGCAGCAGAATTTCATGCACGCCCTGCTGAATCAGCCCGCGCACCTCCTGCTCGATGGCTTCCGGCTGCCGGCTGCGCTCTCTGCCGCGCACATAAGGCACAATGCAGTATGTGCAGAAGTTATTGCAGCCGTACATAACCGGCACACTCGCCTGAAAACTGCTGTCGCGCACCGTCGGGAGTGTTTCATCCGGCAGACCGGCAAAAGCGAGCGTCTCATAGCGCTTTTCGCCGCTGTAGACTGCCAGCAGACTCTCCGGCAGACGTTCCATTGCGCCTGCACCCAGAATCAGCTTCACAAAGGGATAGGATTTGCGCAGCAGTGCGCGGACTTCCTCCTCCTCTGCCATACAGCCGCACAGCCCGACCACCAGCCGCGGATTGCGCTCCTTGATCGGTTTGAGCGCGCCAAGCCTTCCGATGACACGCGATTCGGCATGGGCGCGCACGGCACACGCATTAAAGAGGATGACATCCGCATCTTCCGGTGTATCGGTCAGCTCATAGCCGAGATCCTGTAAAATGCCCTTGTATTTTTCGCCGTCACAGAAATTGAGCTGACAGCCAAAGCTCTGAACGTGCGCCTTCGGGGTATGCTGAAAGGTCTCCAGCACAGCGCGTATGCCTTCTCGGATCTGCACGCTGTTCTCCGGCATAACATCCCTTCCTTTCATTCAATATCACGGCATCTCCGCTTCTTCTCCGCACACGGGATGCCTGCTCAGCAGACACTTCTATTATACCATATTTCCGCCAAAAATTCAATGGGGGAGCGCAGCCGCAATCACCGCGATATAAACCCGTTCCGCGCCCGCATCCAGCAGCAGTTCCGTACAGCGCCGCAGGGTGCTGCCCGTCGTGAGGATGTCGTCGCAGAGCAATACGGTCTCACCGCGCACATCCGCACCGGTATAGAGAAAACGCTTTGCGTGTTCGATGCGCTCTTCCCGCGTGAGCGAATGCTGCCGTGTACCGGTATCGGTTTCGCTGAGCAGATCGCCCCGCGCCGGCAGATGCAGTTCCCGCGCAACCGTTTTCCCAAGCAGTTCCGCATGGGCATATCCCTGACGCCGGCGGCGCGCCCTGCCCATCGGCGTCCATGTGACGCAGGTGACCGTTTCTGCGGGGAGATGCGCCCGAACCTCGGCTGCAAGCGCCGTGCCTGCATACCGTCCGAACCCGCGCATTCCGTCCTTCATCGCGAGAATGCCGCTGCGTGCAGCATCCGCATAACGCCAGACCGCAGCCCCGTCTGCCCACGGAACAGCCTCCGTCTGCTGCTGTGCCCAGACCGCATAAGGCGTGCGCAGATCCGCAAGCTGCCCTGCACATTGCCCGCAGACCGCTGCATCATACCGGATGCGAACGCCGCAGCAGTCACAGCGATTGGGATACAGCAGATCCAGCAGCAGGAGCGCCGCACGGTTCATATCTCCTGTCCCTCCGTCAGATGCGGCTTCGCGATCATCTCCCGCAGCATCGCATCCAGGCAGGAATAGCGCAGCGTCTTCTGCTGATTGCTGACCATCTCCGCAACCTTGCGCGGCGAACCGATCACAATGAGCAGCTTTTTCGCGCGCGTAACCGCCGTATACAGCAGACTGCGGTAGCTGAGACGGTCTGTGCCTTCCGGCAGCACGAGAATCACCGCCTCAAATTCGCTGCCCTGACTCTTATGTACCGTCACTGCGTATGCAAGTTCAAGCTGATCCAACTGGTCGGCTTTGTAGGTGACAACCTTTCCGTCAAAATCCACTTTCAGCTGATTGGTGCGCTTGTCAATCTCCGTGACCGTACCCATGTCGCCATTGAAGATACCCGCGCCGCGTTCGCCTTCCTTGACCCATTCCATTTCGTACTGATTCCGCGTCTGCATGACCTTATCGCCCGCACGGAATGTATACAGCAGGCTTTTCAGAATCATCTTGCCGTACTGCGCGGGATTGACCGCCTCCTGCAGCATCCGGTTAAGAGAAATTGTGCCGAGAATGCCCTTGCGCGTCGGGGAGATCACCTGAATGTCATTGACCGGCGAATAGTGATAGGCATTCGGCAGACGGCTTGCATAGAGGTCGCGCAGGAAAACGGCAGCTTCATCGGCATTGCGGCGGTCGAAGAAGAAGAAATCGCTGTCCTTGCGCGTGAGATCGGGCATTTTGCCGCTGACAATGCTGTGCGCATTCCGGATGATGCAGCTTTCCTGTGCCTGCCGGAAGATCTCCGTCAGCCGCACAACCGGCAGTCTGCCGCTGGCAATGAGCGTATGCAGCAGATGCCCCGCGCCCACAGACGGGAGCTGGTCTTCATCTCCGACCAGCACCACGCGGCAGGAGAGCCGCAGCGCCCGCAGCAATGCCTCGAAAAGCAGCGTGTCCACCATCGAGACCTCGTCCACGATCACGACATCGGCTTTCAGCGGATTGGTCTCATTGTGCTGGAAGATGAGCTGCCCGCTGTCATCGTAATCCGTGCCGAGCAGCCGGTGAATTGTCCGTGCTTCTCTGCCGGTCAGTTCGGTCATGCGCTTGGCAGCTCTGCCGGTCGGGGCAGCCAGCAAAACCGTACTTCCTGCCCGCAGGCACAGATGAATCACGCCGTTGAGCGTGGTGGTCTTGCCCGTGCCGGGGCCGCCGGTCAGCACCATGATGCCGCGTGAAAAGGCACACGCAATCGCCTTTTTCTGCAAATCGGCATAGGTCATGCCGGTTTCCTGCTCCTCGCGCGCAATCGCGGCGGTGCAGTCGAAATCATCCGGCGGCGAAAATGCAAGCATCGCGGCGATGCGGCTTGCAATGAAATCCTCTGCCTCGTAGTAGCAGTCGAGGTAAACGAAATCCCCCTCCGGCGCATGGTAGAGATAGAGAATGCGGTCCTCCTCCGCAGCAGCGCGCGCGGCGTCGATGTCCTCTGCGGAAACACCCAGCACCTTCGCGGCAAGTGTGCGGAACTGATCCGCCGGCAGACAGGTATGCCCCTCCAGCGCTGCGGATTCCATGACCCAGCGGAATCCCGCAAACAGACGCACCGGCGCGTTTTTCCCGATGCCGAAATCGAAGGCGAGCTTCTCCGCCTTCGGGAAGGGGAGACCAATCTGCGGCAGGCAGAGCCGGTAGGGATTTTCGTGCAGCACATCCCATGCGGCGACGCCCCAGCGGCGGTATGCCTGCATAGCGGCAGATGCGGGGACATCGTATGCGGCAAGGCGCGCCATCAGCTTGCGCAGTCCGAAAATCTCCTGTGCCGCCTCCGCAATCTCCTCGCATTTCTGTGCCGTGATGCCCTTGATGCGGCTGAGCTTGAGCGGTTCATTCTCAATGATTTGCAGCGTGAATTCACCAAACTCCGCCACAATGCGCTCTGCGAGCTTCCGCCCGATGCCGGGGATCACGCCGCTTGCGAGATAGCGCTCAATATTGACAGCGGTAGAGGGAAGCGCCCGCACACAGCTTTCCGCACGGAACTGCTGCCCGAACCGCGGATGACTGACAAATGAACCGGTGAGTTCCAGTTCCTCGCCCGGCTCGATCTGTCCCAGCTCCCCGACGACCGTCAGCATCGCGTCCTCTGTTTCGAGATCCAGCACGATATAGCCCGTATCTTCGTTGAAAAACAGCACTTCATCGACCGTGCCGCGCAGCGCCTGCACTTCCTTTTGCTGTTCCATAAGCGCCTCCCTTCCGCCGTACATAAGAACAGAGCAGACCGAACCGACCTGCTCTGCTGCCATTCATCAATAGAGCTTGACGTCCTCCGCCAGCAGCTCCTCATAATCATCCGGATGCTCCAGAATCTTGCCCGTACCCTCCGCCACGCAGTCCAGCGGATACTCTGCGACATAAACCGGCATACCGGTTTCGCGGTTGATGAGCTTATCCATGCCGCGCAGGAGTGCGCCGCCGCCGGTCAGGGTGATGCCCTGTTCCAGCACATCGGCAGAAAGCTCCGGCGGTGTATGGGCAAGCGTCTCGCGGATTGCATCCATGACCTCACCCAGCGGCTCTGAGAGCGCTTCCAGCACTTCATCCGAGGTAATCGTAATATTCTCCGGCAAACCGTTCAGCAGATTTCTTCCGCGCACTTCCATCTCCATGACGGTTGCTTCGGGGAATGCCGTACCGATGCCGAGTTTCACCTGTTCGGCGGTGCGTTCACCGACGAGCAGATTGTATTTCTTGCGGATATAATTGACAATCGCGAGATCAAATGCGACACCCGCCGTCCGCACGGAACGGTAAGAGACGATGCCGCCCATCGAAATGACGGCAATCTCACTTGTGCCGCCGCCGATGTCCACAACCATTGTACCGGTGGGTTCGAGGATCGGCAGACCTGCACCGAGTGCAGCAGCAATCGGTTCCTGAATGAGCTGAACGGGTCTTGCGCCCGCCTTCTCCGCCGCCTCCTTGACCGCACGGCGTTCGACCGCCGTGACACCGGAAGGAATGCAGATCAGCACGCGGGCCTTCGTAAAGAACGTACCTTTCAGCGACTTTTTGATCAGCTCCTGAAGCATCATCGCTGCAATGTCAAAATCGGCAATGACGCCGTCTTTCAGCGGATGCACCGCGATAATCGAACCGGGCGTTCTGCCGATGATCTCCTTGGCTTCCTTGCCCACAGAGACCGGCTGATCGGTTCTGGTATTGACCGCAACGACCGACGGTTCCCGCATGATGATGCCGCGTCCGCGCGCATAGATCAGGGTATTCTCCGTACCCAGATCAATCCCGATGTATCTGGTAAACATTTATGGTTGCTCCTTAGCTTTGTTCTGTTTCGTCTTTGATCGCGGCAGCACCTACTCCCGCTCTTATATTGTACCACAAAAAACCGCATCCGACAACGATTTTTGTCAGATGCGGTCATTTTCAGCATTTTGCACAAAATTCGGCAGATTTCCTGTCAGACAGCACCCGCACGCCCGATGCGCGAACCGTACTGTACAATGGTTTCGCAGCCGTTTCCGGAATTTTTCAGGATCTGCGGGTCGATTTCCGCAGCGCCCTTTTCCAGCACCATCACGATGGTCGAACCGCCAAACTCGAAATAGCCTTTTTCAATGCCGCGGCGGATGCGTTCTCCGTGCGGATGATTTACAATCTTCCCGACGAACATTGCGCCGACCTCCACCTGCATCATGCGTCCGAAGTGATCGGTATGCAGCATGGTGACGGTGCGGGTATTGCGGTGGTAGACCTTGATGCCGTGTTCCTCTGCCACCGGATTGACCGTATGCAGCACCCCGCCGATGCGTCTTGTCTTGCCGGCAGTTCCGTCATCGGGGTAGCAATAGCGGTGGTAATCATCGGGGGTGAGGCGGAAAATCAGCACATAGCCGCCCTTGAAATGCGCCGCACATTTTCTGCATCCGAGAAATACCGGCAGGCTGTACTCCGCGCCCTTGACCGTAAAATGCGTGTTGTCATCCACCGGAATGACGGTCAGCTTGGCATCGCACGGGCTGATGAGTGCCTGCGGATCCGGATCTATCGGACGCTTTTCCGGCTTGACAGGGCGTGTGAAGAACTGATTGAAACTGCGGTATTTGATCGCGGCGTAGTCATCCATGCGGATGTGCTTTTTCAGCACGAACGGCGGAATGGCTGCCGTCGAGAGCGGATGTTCCAGTGCATAGCCTGCAAGCTGCGAGACAGCAGGCTTCGTCAGAACCTTGAGCGCGGCTCTGCCCGGTGCAGTTCCGTAAAGCAGACCCAGCAGTTTTCCCTGCCCCGCGCAGGAATCCGCAGTCGGATTTCCGCTGCGGTCGCAGATCTGTGCGCCCTGAGATGCGGTATCGTGCGGCATGGCGGCATCCTCCTAATATCAGGCGGCGTGGCGGTGCTTGAAGATCAGCAGCAGCAGCTCCAGCGCACCGATCACAATAAACATGAGCATGGCACGCATTCCGGGCTTTCTGAGCGTGAAGCGCGTAATGAAAGCGACTGCGATGACCGCATAGACGATCGTGGCGACCACTGTAAATGCGGAATCGAGGTCATGGCGGAATGCGAACAGCAGCGGAATGATGAGCGCAACAGATGTCACAGGAAGACCCTCATAGAGCTTGCGGCGCTCGGAAGTCTGCTTCTGCCGCTCCTCCTCAGTCACATTGAAATAGGCAAGGCGGATGAGTGCGGCGAGACTGAAGCAGCTGAACACCGCGATCTGCACCGCGCCGGAAAGCCCCGCGCTGAAACCGATCATCGGCGGCAGCAGCCCGAAGCATACCATATCTGAAAGCGAGTCTATCTGAATGCCGAACTGACATTCCTGTACCGTGCGGTCTTTCTTGGTTTTGGCAACTTTGCCGTCGAACATATCGCAGAAGCCTGCGAGCAGCAGCATGATAATGGCGGCATTTGTGCTGCCGTGCGCGGCAAAATAAATGCCGATCGAGCCGCAGACAAAGCCGATATATGTCAGGATAACAGTATAGCTGTAAAAGCCGATCATGGTTTCACCCTCTGCTTCAAGGCGCAGGAAGCGCCGGAAATACACTTTTCTCCTTATTATAACAGATTTTCGGCGTGATTGCAAGTATTTTTTCAGGATTTTATGTTTTCTTCATAAGCGCGGCAGTGCTGTGTACGACCCGTTCAATGATGCTGCCGCTGCGGACTGCCTTCTTTGCGGCATCAGGAGAAAACCACTTTGCCTCAGAGACCTCCTCTGACAGCCGGAATCCGCTGGAATGGGCTCTTGCGCGGAAACAGAGCATCAACTGCCCGCGGGCGGCGTGCCACGTACTGAACAGGAATTTCGGCGTCTCCACTGTAAGCCCGATCTCCTCGCGCACCTCGCGTGCAGCCGCTTCCTCCGCGGTCTCGCCGGGCTTCATATAGCCAGCCACGCCCACAAAAAATTCCTGCTGCCCGTAGCTTTGCCGGATCAGCGCCATTTCGCCCGCCGCATTGTATGCAACCGTCAGCACACAGGTACTGAACATATCAAACAGCGGCTTCTGACAGTTCTCACAGTACGGCACATCGCCGTCATCTCCCATTTTCCGCAGCACGGTCTTTGTGCCGCAGCAGGGACAGTATGCAAATCGCATTGCAGGTTGCCTCCTTTTCCGGAACCGTAATCAATAAGATATTATACCACAAGAAACCGACATTTGCAACTGGTAAATCCGAGAATTGCTGCGGCTGCGACGTTTTTTTCCGCCGCTGCGCATAAGCCGCATTTTCCTCTTGACAAAGGCTCAATTCTTTGATATAATAAACGTATCATCGGCTAATTGCAGCCGGTCACCCCGCTTTGATCCAAGTTCATACAATATTTTCGATTACATTCACATTTGAAACAGGAGGATGAATCAGATGGGCATTTTCACTAGAATCAGCGATATGCTGAAGGCGAACATCAATGATATGCTCGATAAGGCAGAGGATCCGGAAAAGCTCGTAAAACAGATCATTCTGGATATGCAGAAGGAGCTGACAAAATCGACGCAGGCGCTGGGCAAGGCTGTTGCCTCCGAGCGTATGGTCGAGAAGCAGTACCGCAATGCCTGTGCCGTCTCCGCAAGCTGGGAGCAGCGCGCAAAGGCTGCCCTGAAGGCCGGTGACGCGGAACTCGCAAAGAAGGCGCTCGCTTCCAAGGTCAAGGCTGATGAGGATGTCGCCAACTATCGTGAGATGTATGAGACCATCTCCAACCAGACGGAGGCAATCCGCTCCCAGGTCGAGGTTCTCAAGACCAAGATGCAGGAGGCAAAGTCCCGCGAGGCTATGCTCATCGCCCGTTCTCAGATGGCAGATACCACCAGAGAGCTTGCAAAGTCCATCGGCGGTATTGATACCAAGTCCAGCTTCGATAAGCTCTCCAAGATGGAGGAGAAGATCGAGCGCAAAGAGGCAGAGGCTGCCGCATTCAGCGAGATCATGGGCGCCGGCAAGACCGAGGAGGTCGCAACCTTCGAGGAGCTGGAGCGCAATGCAAAGGTCGATTCCGAGCTGGAGCGCCTCATGGCGGAAATGGGCATGATGCCCTCTGCTGCGGATCTCGGTCTGTCCGATGCAGACCTGAAGGCTGCTGCCGCCGCACTGGATTCCTGAGCGGTCATCCGACTGCCACAAAAGCAGATTATCGCGGCACAGTCTCACAGCGTGTGAGGCTGTGTCCTTTTTAGAAAGATAAAAGAAGAAACGGAGGCTGAATCTTTCATGTCCTATAAACGCAACATCCGCTGGGATCGCATCGTCGTGGCTTGTGTGCTGCTGGTCTTGCTGATCTTCGCACTCGGCGCGTGTGTCAAAGGCTGTACAGATGACGATGGGGGACTCCCTGCAGCGGATAACGGCAGCAGCAGTACGGCAGACAGCACATCGGCTGACATCAGCGGCGTCACAACAACATCGACGACGGCTACCGCTCCCATCTCGACCAGCCCGAACCTGCCGGTCATCATGACCGACAATATGATCGCGGATCAGATCACACCGGTCAGCACGACCACCACCACGGATCCCGCCGCAGAACCCGTCCGGACGCTCCCCGCAGGCTATGAGGAAGCGGAAATCGAACAGGCACGGCTCTACAGCGGTACGCTGATCCTCGTAAACGCAGAAAATCCCTGCCGTCTCTCCAAAGAAGACCTGAATCTGGAACAGGTCTATTTCGCAGAGGATAAGCCCGATACATACGAGGTCTCCTACCCCGGACATACCGCCGCGAACGCAACTGCACTGTCGCAGTTCAACCGCCTCATGAAAGCGTATTACGCCGCGACCAATAACAGCGAGATTATGTTCAATTACGGCTATCTGGAACAGGGCAAGGAAAAGAGCAATCCGGATTCCCCCTCGGCAATGGACATTCAGCTTCATCTGAAACATACCGGCGGCGGATATGAGTATATCTCCAATACTTCGCCGTATTCCTGGCTCTTTGATCACATGGCAAATTACGGCTTCATCGTGCGCTATCCCAGCAATAAGGCTGAGGTGACCGGCGTGGACTGCGGCTATACCGCCATCCGCTATGTCGGTGTGCCGCACGCCGCCTATATGAAGGAGCATGATCTCTGTCTGGAGGAGTACCTTGATGAACTGCGCTCGCAGCACAGCTTCTTCGGCGGTACACTGCTGGAAATCGCAACTTCGGAGCAGACCTATCACGTTTATTTCGTCCCCGCAGACCCGACCGCTGCATCGACCAGAATCCCCGTACCGAAAACCGGTTCTTATGAGGTTTCCGGCAACAACGTGGATGGCTACATCGTGACGGCTGTGATCAACCGGAACTGAATTGGAAAGGAGGGAGCCGCAATGCCCCGCAGAAACCCTGATAAGCAGAGTGCGGGCGCACATCGCGGCTTCTCTCTGTTTCCGCATAAAAAAGCGCGCGTTGTGTCGGCTGTCATGCTGACGCAGCGCGTGCGGTGCTTCAAGCCGCCGCTGATGTTCCGGCTGCCGCCCGATATGCGGCTCTTCCGGCGCGGCAAAGATTCCCTTTTCTTCTTCGGGAAAAAGAGCGGCATGATGATGTACGCCATGCAGCTTCCGTTTTCGCGCAATGTGCGGCGTCTCACCGCGATTGACCTGAGCATCGCCTTCCGGCAGCTGATTCCGGTGCAGGTGACACCGGAAATTCGCTACGGCTTCCTGCGCCGCTCCCCGACCATGACCGCCGTCTGGACGGAAACAGGCGGCAAAAAAACCGTTCTCCACCTGATTCAGGTTCAGAAAACGGTTTATCTGCTGCAATTTTATTGTCCCATGCCGCAGAGCGATGCGGCTGCGGAGGCTGTCATCGCCACCACGGAACTGGTCCGGTGAACCTCAATATCCTGTGCGCAGCTCCTGCGCCAAGGAATCGTCATCGTCAATCCACTTCGCGGTTTCAATGGTGTGGTAGATGTCAGCATCCTCGCGGATGACAACCCACTCAATGCCGGCATTCAGGATGAGCCGCTTGCACATCGAACATGGCTCAACTGCGCCGTCAAGCTGATTCGTTGCGCCGTCATGGCAGGCGAGATAGAGCGTCGCCCCAAGCAAATCAGAACGGCTGGCACTGATAATCGCGTTTGCCTCTGCATGAACGCTGCGGCAGAGTTCATAACGCTGCCCGCGCGGTACACCGAGGCGTTCCCGGTAACAGAAATCGAGGTCGATGCAGTTTTTTCTGCCGCGCGGCGCACCGTTGTAGCCGGTCGAGATGATCTCGTCATTCTTGACGACCACCGCGCCAAAGCGCCTGCGCAGACAGGTGCTGCGTTCGGATACTGCCTCTGCAATATCCAGATAATAGTTGGTTTTGTCTCTGCGTTTCACGGCTCAGCCGCCTCCTCACTGGTATATTATATTTATTATAGCAGATTTGTAAAAAAAATACAAGTCCTGCGCATTGTTTTACAGGTAAATCTTATGCTAAACCGCAAAACACTGTACCGCGATCTCTTTCGCATTGTCCTGCCGATCGCGTTTCAGTATCTCACAGCGTCACTTGTATCTGCATCGGATGCCTTCATGCTCGGATTTCTCGATCAGGATTCGCTGTCGGCATCCTCTCTGGCAGGACAGATCGCCTTTGTCTACAGCCTCTTTTTCGGCGCGTTTGTCTTTGGCTGCAATGTCCTCGCGGCGCAGTACTGGGGCAAGGGCGATGCCCGCACGACGGAAGCCGTTCTCGGCATCACCATGCGCTGCTGCCTGCTCAGCGGCGCTGTTTTTACGCTGGGCGCACTCTTTGCCCCCGCTGCAATCATGCGCTTCTTCACCGCCGACCCGAAACTGATCGAAGCCGGCACGGTCTATCTGCGGACAGTTTCGCTTTCTTATGTGCTGGGCGGCTTCTCGCAGGCGTATTTCGGCATCATGAAGGTCTGCGGGCAGGCAAAACTCAGTTCGCTGATCGGTTCGCTGGCAGTTGCGGTGAATATCGCGCTGAATGCCTGCCTGATCTTCGGGCTGGGCTGCTTCCCGAAAATGGGCATCGCAGGCGCAGCACTCGCAACGGTTCTGGCGCGCGCATTTGAAGTGCTGTTCATTCTCATCATGATCCGGCGCGGCAAATGCATGAAGCTGCACCTGAAGCTCCTGCTGCATACGCCCTCTGCCGCGCTGTTCCGCGATTACTGGCACTATACCATTCCGCTGCTGATCAATCAGCTCGGCTGGGGCGGCGGCGTGACCATGTACTCCGTCATCATGGGGCATCTCGGCTCAGATGCAACCGCCGCAAATTCCATCGCAAGCATTGTCCGCAGCATGATCGCAAGCCTGTGCTGGGGCATCGCCTCCGGCGTCGGGATTCTGCTGGGCGGTATGCTTGGGCGCAATGAACTCGACGATGCGAAAAAAGCAGGCGGCAGTTTCGTCCGCTTCTCCATTCTGATCGGTGCGGCATCGGGGGCGGTCATCCTCGCAATCACCCCGCTGCTGCTGCACGTCATTCATCTGGAGGCGCAGGCGATGCATTACCTGAAATACATGATGCTCATGGCATCGTATTACATCATCGGCAATTCGCTGAATTCGACCATCATCTCCGGCATCTTTCCGGCGGGCGGCGATACGAAATTCGGGATGTTCTGCGACTGCATCACGCTGTGGGCTTGTGTTGTGCCGCTGGGATGGATGGCGGCGTTCATCTGGAAACTGCCTGTGCTGGCAGTCGCGGCGATTCTCACACTGGATGAGTTCGTCAAGATTCCCGCCGTCTACCGGCACTATGTCAAATACAAGTGGCTATGCAATATCACCACGGAATAGAGGTTAATATGATGGAACTTACCGATATGCAGGTGATCCGTTCGCTGGCAAAGCGCACCGGATTTACATTCTCCAAAGGGCTGGGGCAGAATTTTCTGATTGATCCGGAAGTCTGTCCGGCAATTGCAGAATACGGCATTCCGTCGCGGGAATGCGGCGTGCTGGAAATCGGCACGGGCTTTGGCGTGCTGACGTATCAGCTTGCGCTGCATTCGGAATGTGTGCGCGCCGTGGAACTCGACCGCCGTCTCGAACCGGTTCTCAAAGAGACACTCGCGGAATTCGACAATATCCGCGTGATCTGGCAGGACTTCATGAAGCTGGATCTGCCGGCATTTCTCGCGGAACAGTTCGGGGAACGGGATGTCGCGGTCTGCGCGAATCTGCCGTACTACATCACCTCGCCCATCCTCATGCACCTTCTGGAATCCAACGTGAAACTCGCGTCGATTACGGTCATGGTGCAGAAGGAAGCCGCAGAACGTCTCTGTGCAGACCTCGGCACACGGGCAGCGGGCGCGGTCACGGCGGCGGTGCGGCTGCGCGGCTCAGCAGAACAGCTTTTTTCTGTGCCGCGTGATTCCTTCTACCCCGCACCGAAGGTTGATTCGGCAGTCATCCGCATTACGCCGTATCAGAATCCGCTCTGCGATGCCGATATGCTTGCAAAGACACTGCGCGTCGTGAAAGCCGGCTTTGCACAGCGCCGGAAAACTGCTGTCAACGGTCTTGCGGCGGGATTGGATCTGCCGAAGGAACAGGTCGCAGCGGCGCTGGCAGCCTGCGGGCAATCCGAAACGGTGCGCTTTGAACAGCTTGATACAGACACGCTGCTGCGTCTCACTGAAACGCTGTATGCAGGGGAATAAAGCACCCGCAAATCCGCATATACACAAACCAAAAGCTCCGGTCTCTTTCCAGAAACCGGAGCTTCAGGCTGTCGAAAAAGG
>DGVV01000135.1 GCA_002395085.1 Ruminococcus sp. UBA4275
AATCATCGCGCAGCGATACCTTATTGTAGCACAAGAGGAGAAGAATGTCTACCAAAATGCTTTGACACCCGAGGAAAACGGGTGTCAAAATGCTTTTACATGACGTATTTACGTTTATTTCGAGAAAAAGTTAATGATGCTCTGGAGACCGCCGTAGGAGAGCAGCGTCATGATGACAGTCGCGAGGATGAGTCCGCAGAAGATCGCGGGGACGGATTTCTTGCGGCTGACATGGAGCAGCGCCGCGATGAGAGAGCCTGTCCATGCACCGGTGCCGGGCAGCGGGACACCGACGAACAGCAGCAGTCCCAGAAATTCCACTTTGCGGATTTTATCGGCTTTTTTACCGGTTCCGCGCTCCTTGAGCCAGATCGCCAGCTTGCTGATCCAACCGATTTTGCATCGCTCCATCCAGTCGAGGATCTTCTCGATGAACAGGAGAATAAACGGAATCGGAAGGATATTGCCGAGAATGCAGATGCCGATTGCCTGCCACATCGGAACATTCAGCACCGACGCCGCGAGCAGACCGCCGCGCAGTTCCAGAATCGGAATCATGGAGATAATGAAGATGATGACCTGCGGCGGCAGTCCGCCGAGCAGGGAGATGAGCTTTTCAGCGAGCGCCTCAGAGCCGCCGGCAGCGGCGAAAAGCGGGAGCGGGAAAAGAAAATTCATCGGGATTGTCCTCCTGTTTTCACGGTAGTATAACGGTTTTATTATCGCACAAACAGGCGGATTCGTCAAGAGCTGAGCGAAAAAATGCGGTTTTTGCACAAATTTCCGGCATACAGCCGGTGAAATCGTCGATTATCTCCAAAAAGGAACAGACCGGAATCCTGTTCCTTGCTAAAGTGCATAAATTGCAGATTCGACACTTTTCTTTTGGGCGCTTTTGTGATAAAATGTATGTATACTATGTGCGATCCTGATATTCTAATAATCGGATATAACATTTTGCACATCGGAAAGGAACTATACTACTATGGGCTTCTCAGTCAAGGATCTGTATAAGAAGTACGGAGACAAGGTCGTGGTCGATCACCTGAGCTTTTCCATGCAGGAGCCGGGTGTCTATGCGCTGCTCGGCACAAACGGCGCCGGCAAAACAACGTCAATCCGCATGATTCTGAATATGCTTGCGAAAGACGGCGGCACGGTTGAATGGAACGGCGGTCCGCTGACGCTGGCGACCTGCAATGTCGGCTATCTTGCGGAGGAACGCGGTCTCTATCCGAAAAACACGCTGATGGATCAGCTCCTCTATTTCGCGTCGCTGCGCGGCGTTTCCCGTGCGGAGGCGAAAAAGCGCGTCACCTACTGGGCAGAGCGTCTGGAGGCAACGGAATACCTGTTCCCGCAGCAGGAGGGCAAGCGCCCTGTCAAGCCGAAGAAGGCAGATCAGCTCTCGAAGGGCAATCAGCAGAAGATTCAGCTCATGATGGCGCTGCTGAGTGACCCCGAACTGCTGATCCTCGATGAGCCGCTCTCCGGTCTCGACCCCGTGAACACCGATCTGTTCAAGAGC
This sequence comes from Ruminococcus sp. UBA4275, assembly GCA_002395085.1. Classification (GTDB taxonomy): domain Bacteria; phylum Bacillota; class Clostridia; order Oscillospirales; family Ruminococcaceae; genus Firm-04. The sequence continues at coordinate 1,529 of DGVV01000135.1, forward strand.
ATCATTCATGAGGAGATTGACAAGGGCAAATACCTCATCATGTCCAGCCACCAGATGGCAACCATTGAGGAATTCTGCACCGACCTGACCATTCTCAGCCGCAGCAAGACCGTCTTGCAGGGCAATCTTGCGGAGATCAAGAAAAGCTACGGCAGAATCAACCTGTTCATCAAGGCGGAACAGGAACTGCGTCCGCAGATTGAAGCTGCCGGCGTGACCGTGCTGTCCTCTGTGGGATTTTCGTATCAGTGCCGCGTGACCGGCGAGGAACAGGCAAATGCACTGCTGAAATCGCTGGTTTCGGCAGGCATCACGCTGATTGCCTTCGAGCTGCGTGAGCCGAGCCTGCACGAGATCTTTGTGGAAAAGGTGGGCGAAACGCATGAAGAAAGCTGAACTTCGCGGCGTCGGTACGGTTTTTCGCTTTGAGGTGGAACAGCACTACAAAATGAAATCTACGGTTATCTTCCTGATCGTGATGACCGTGATTGCCCTCGCGATTTTTCCGGTGATTGCCATTTTCTCCGGCGGAAACAAGGAGGTCAATGAAACCACCATTACGCGGCTCTATATCCGCAATGAAACCGATTACCCGATCGACCATGCCGACATCCAGTCGGACGCACGCTATGCAGCGGTGGAATGTGTGGACACGGACACCGCCCTCGAAACCTTCCGGCAAATCCTCTGGGATGAGGAGAAATCTGCTGTCGCGGTCATCACGCATGAGGAGACCGGCGGCTTCAAAATCAAAGGCTACTACGGCGAAAAAGGCAGTATCTCCGACAGCGACATCCGGACACTCTGCGGTGTGCTGGAGGATGCCGTGCATGAATCGCTCCTGCGCTCCGCAAATGTCACGCAGGCGCAGCTTGATACCGTCAAAAGCCGTTCCTTTTCGCAGGTCGCCCGCATCAGCGATTACTTCAAAGGCGATCAGGAACAGGCGGATATGGGTACACACGTTTTCATCAATATGTTCTATTCCTATGCCATCATGATCCTCAGCTCGCTGGCAATGAGCTATATCTTCCAGGTCTGCATGGAGGAGAAGGTCTCCAAGCTTGTGGAATCACTGCTGGTCAGCGTCCACCCGACTGCGCTGCTGCTGGGCAAGGTGCTTGCGGCTTCCTTCTGCCTCGCTGCCGGCATCGCGCTGCTGATTGCCGCGCTGATGATTTCCTGGAAACTCGGTACTGCCATCAGCGGCAGCGATTCGATCCTCTCCTTTATTCAGATTCACACGGATCTTGGTGATTTCAGCTCGCAGGGACTGCACATCGGACTGGGCTGGGGTCTGCTCACACTGCTTTGTCTGGTGCTGGCTTATGCCAACAGCGCAGGTTATTCCGGCATTTTCGGCTCGTGCTGCTCCAAGCCGGAGGATACCCAGCACGCAAGTCTCGGCGTGGTGCTGTTCCTGATGGTCGGCTTTATGTGCGCTGCATTTGCACCGCTCTTCCAGAATGATGTCCTCAACATCGTCTTCTCGCTGTTCCCGATGACCTCGATCTTTACCGCACTTCCGAATTTCCTCTGCGGCAAGATTCACTGGGCTGTTTTCGCAGCAGCACTGGTCATTCAGGTCATCAGTGCCTTCGTGCTGATGCGCGCGGCGGGTGCAGCATACCGCATGATGATCCTCTACCGCGGCGATGTGCCGAAGCCCAAGCAGTTCCTCGCGATGATGCGCGAATACCGTGCAGCATCGAAGGCTGAGAAGGCTGGAAAGGAGGGTTCTCATGAAGCGTAATCCTTTATCGGGCGCGGGAAAGGTCTACGCCTTCTCCCTGAAACACACCTGTTTCTCCAAAGGCTGGCTTGTTTCCACACTCACCATGATGGCTTTCCTGATCATCGGCATCCCGCTGATTTGCGGAATCATTGTCGCTGCGGCATCCTCTGATGAGAAAAAATCCGATCACCAGATCACAAAAGTTGCCGTGGTCGATGAGACACCCGGCAGCGCCGATTACAGCACGCTCTCTGCACATGGCTATTCCGATGTCACCTACCTCACGGCAGACAGCGTGGAAGATGCCGCCGAACAGCTCAAAGATCAGGCTTCCGGCGTGATTCTCCACGTCACAATGGCAGATGCCAATTACGCCGTGACCGTTTATCTGCCGGAGGATACGGATGTCTCCCGCAGCAAGGCAAGCAGCTATGCAAGTTTCGTCACCGATCATTTCAATGAGCTGCTCATGCAGAAAGCGGATCTCGATACAGAGACCGTTCAGATGCTCACACAGCACATCAGCACCGATACCGCAGAGCTGAAACATGAAGGCGGAGAAAATCCGGATGAAGACGAAGACTCGCTCACTCAGGTAATGGAAATGCTGATTCCCTTCCTGATTATGATGCTCGTTTATATGATGGTCATTTTCTACGGGCAGAGTATGTCGAACAGCGTCATGCTGGAAAAAACAAGCAAACTCATGGAAACTATGCTGACGGCAGTTCATCCGGCGGCACTCCTGACAGGCAAGCTCTTTGCTACTGCAACCGCAGCCATTCTTCAGATTCTGGTGTGGATGGTTTCCGCGCTGATCGGCACTCTGGGAGGGGCAATCATCCTCCTCAAGATGGTGGTGAGCGGCGGTCTGGATTCACTGCCGGGTACCGGCACTACGCCGCCTGGCATGGATGCTGCTATGGAGGAGATCATGCAGGGCAATGGCATGGCGCTGCATCCGGCCGGACTGCTGCCCGCGCTGCTGATGCTGGCACTGGGCTTCCTGCTGTATCTCTCGCTGAGCGGTCTGGCAGGCGCACTGGCTGCGAAAACAGAAGACCTCAACAAGACGAATATCATCTTTGTGTTCGTGCTGCTGGGCAGCATGATGCTCTGCATGAACTTCAACGGCGGCACGGAGGATTCGATTCTCTCGCAGGCGGCATGGCTGAATTATTTTCCGTTTACGTCGCTGCTGCTTGTGCCGGGCAAGATGCTGATGGGCAGCATCACCGCCGGCACGGCAATCCTTTCGCTGGTCATCATGGCACTCTCGGTAGCGCTGTTCGTGTGGATCGCGGCAGTGGTCTATAAGCTGCTGGTGCTGTACCGCGGCGCACCGCCCTCCCCTGCATCGCTGATTCAGATGCTCAAAGAAAACCGTTCCCGCAAGGGCGAATAACATTGCAATGTATTCCGAAGCACGGAAACACACGCAGCCGTGTTTTCTGACACGGC
>DGVV01000033.1:0-8385 GCA_002395085.1 Ruminococcus sp. UBA4275
GAGACACTTTATCTACAAGCTGAGGTATCGCTTCGCGATGCCTGACAATGGGCGCTGTCCGACATCCGGTACAAACATTCAAACAATCAGACAAACCAAATACAATAGGAAACGGAGTATCAATATGGAACCCAAAACCGGTCTTGTGCTGGAGGGCGGCGCGATGCGCGGTCTGTTCTCCCACGGCGTTCTCGATGTGTTTCTGGAAAACGGCATCCGCGCGGATGCCGTTGCCGCTGTCTCTGCCGGCGCGACCTTCGGCTGCAATTACCTGACCAATCAGCCGCGCCGCGCCATCCGCTACTGCATCAATTACCGCCATGATCCGCGCTTTTGCAGCGTCGCATCGCTTATGCTCACCGGCGATATGTACGGTGCGGAATTCTGCTACCATACCCTGCCGGAAATCCTCGATCCCATCGACAACGACACCTTTTTGCAGTGCGGCGTTCCGTTCTACGTCGTCACAACCAATCTCCGCACCGGCAAAGCGGTCTATCATCAGTGCCATGACCTGCTTGACCGCCGCGAACTCGAATGGGTGCGCGCCAGTGCCTCCATGCCGCTTGCCTCCAAGATCGTGAAGGTGGACGGCTATGAGCTGCTCGACGGCGGCGTCGCAGACTCCATTCCGCTGAAATTTATGGAATATAAGGGTTATACGCGCAATATCGTCATATTAACGCAGCCTGCCGGTTACGAGAAACAGCCCAATTCCCTGCTGCCGCTTATGCGGAAAGTCTACGCGAAATATCCGCGCTTCCTCCGCACTATCGCGCGCCGGCATGAACAATACAACGCACAGACCGCTTATGTCGCACAGCAGGAAGCCGCCGGCAATGTCTTCGTGATCCGCCCGCCGAAAAAGCTGCCTGTCTCGCATATCTCTCACGATGCCGACACGCTGCGGGAGGTTTATGCCATCGGCAGAGCAGAAGGACTCGCCCGAATGGACGCACTCAAGACGTTTTTGACGGGACAAATGTGAACAAACTGCAAACTCCATGCAAAATCCCTTGCTTTTTATGACGGATTATGGTAGAATGATCCTATCAGTGTGTCTGCGCTGAACGATCTGTGCGCGGATGCTGTGACATTATTTTTCGGGCATTGCCCGCTCTGTTTGTAGGAGGAAACCATAATGAAATACGGCTACTTTGATCTGGAAAACAAAGAATATGTGATCACCCGCCCCGACACGCCGTCTTCATGGTCGAATTATCTCGGAGACCCTGAGTACGGCGCGATCATCACCAACAATGCCGCCGGCTACAGCTTCGTCAAGTCCGGCGCAAACGGCAGAATCTGCAGATTCCGCTTCAACTCCATGATGGCACTTCCGGGCCGCTATATCTACCTCACCGACCTCGATTCCAAGGATTACTGGTCGGCATCGTGGCAGCCGGTCGGCAAGCCGCTCGATCAGTACAAGTCTGTCTGCCGCCACGGCACGGCATATACCGTTATCACGTCTGAGTACGCAGGCATCAAATCGGAAACCACGTACTATGTCCCCGATACCTATGAGGTCTGGCAGTGCAAGATCACCAATACCTCGGACAAGCCCCGCAAGCTCGCTGTCACCGGCTTCATCGAATTCACCAATGATAGCAACTATCAGCAGGATCAGGTGAACCTCCAGTACACACTGTTCATCTCCCGCACCAGCTTTGAGGGCGGCAACCGCATCATCCAGCACATCAATGAGAACGACGGCAGAGATGCAAGCGGCTCCAATCACCGTGAGCGCTTCTTCGGCGTGGCAGGCGCACCGGTCGCCTCCGCAAACGGCGATCTCAGCTCGTTCATCGGCGCTTACCGCACCTATTCAAACCCCATCGCCGTCGAGAACGGCAAGTGTGACGGCACGATGAACTACAACTCCAATTCCTGCGGTGCTTTGCAGTCTGATGTCACCCTCGCACCTGGCGAGACCAGAGTGCTGACATACGTATTCGGTCAGCGCAATTCCGCAGAGGCAGCAGAGATTCTCGCAAAGTACGAGACCGCAGGCACGGCAGATGCCGAAATCGAAAAGCTCCGCGCCTACTGGCATGAGCAGCTCTCGCACTTCGAGGTCGAGACGCCCTCCGCTGAATTCAACAACATGATCAACGTCTGGAACGCGTACCAGTGCTTCATCACGTCGATCTGGAGCCGCGCAGCATCGCTCATTTATTGCGGCGAGCGCAACGGCTACGGCTACCGCGATACCGTGCAGGATATTCAGGGCATCATCCACCTGAATCCGGAAATGGCACTTGAGAAGATCCGCTTCATGCTCTCCGCGCAGGTCGATAACGGCGGCGGTCTCCCGCTCGTCAAGTTCACGCACAATGCCGGCCACGAGAATACGCCGGATGATCCGGAGTACGTCAAGGAAACCGGTCACCCGTCCTACCGCGCAGACGACGCCCTGTGGCTGTTCCCGACCATCGTCAAGTATATCGGTGAATCCGGCAATCAGGCATTTCTCGATGAGAAGATCGTCTACGCAAACGGCGGCGAAGATACCGTCTACGATCACCTCAAGCGCGCAATCAACTTCTCTATGGAGCGTCTTGGCGCACATCAGATGCCCGCTGGTCTCCACGCAGACTGGAACGACTGCCTCCGCCTCGGCGCAAAGGGCGAATCGACCTTCGTGGCATTCCAGCTCTATTACGCCATCCGCGAGATGATGGAAATGGCAAAGGCAAAGAACGACACCGAATATCTCGCATACCTCGAAAAGACACAGGCTGCCCTCTCTGAATCGCTCAGCAAGTGCTGGGATGAGGACCGCTTCATCCGCGGCATCCGCGAGGACGGCACGATTGTCGGTGCAAAGGCAGATCCGGAAGCGAATATGTGGCTGAATCCGCAGAGCTGGTCGGTCATTTCGCGCTTCGCATCGCCGGAACAGGCAGAGAAGGCAATGGAGAGCGTCCACAGCATCCTCAATACACCCTACGGCGCAAAGCTGCTTGAGCCGCCCTACGTTGACCACTACTTCGACGGCGCACTCATGCACATCTTCAACCCCGATACCAAGGAAAACGGCGGTATCTTCTCGCAGTCGCAGGGCTGGCTGATCCTCGCAGAGTCTCTGCTGGGTCACGGCGACCGCGCCTTCGAGTACTTCATGGAAAGCTCTCCTGCCGCGATGAACGAGAAGGCGGAGATCCGCGTCATGGAGCCGTATGTCCACGGTCAGTTCACTGAGTCTACCCGTTCGCCGTTCGCCGGCAGATCGCACGTTCACTGGCTCACCGGTACTGCTTCGACAGTCATGGTCGGCTGCGTCGAGGGCATCTGCGGTATGCGCACCGAGCTGAACGGCCTGCGCATTGACCCGTCGATTCCGGCTGCATGGGACGGCTTCAAGATCCACAAGTCCTTCCGCGGCAAGCGGCTCAATATCGACATCCAGAACCCGAATCACGTTCAGAGCGGCGTCAAGGCGATGACCGTCAACGGCAAGGCAATCGAGGGCAACTTCCTCCCCGCCGATCAGCTCGCTGATGTCACCGAGATCTCGATCACGCTCGGCTGATCCCGCAGCATATACAACAGCGTACAGTCTTTCCGGAGACTGTACGCTGTTTTTAATTCTGTGAATTGATAGCATTCAGGACAGGTCAGGAGCTGCCGGATTGGAACTGATATGAGATGCTGATTGGTCTTACTGTTTCAGCAGCGTATTGGTATATGCACTGAGGAGTGCAAGTGCATCATCCATCGTGACGCTGCCGTCGCCGTCCACATCAGAAAGCATAAGCTGTTCCGCAGAATACGTACCCGCCGTGTGCATCAGCTCCATATCCGTATAGATCTGCAATGCAGTGACCGCACTGGGAAGGAGATCTTCACCGACCGTGATCTCCTGAATCCGCTTGTCCGCTGCAAGATCATTCTCATCCAGATATGTCCACAGAATTTCCTTCATCGAGACGATGTTGCTTTCCGCATTCAGGAAGCCCTGACCGAACATAGATTTCACAGTTTCGAGATTGCTCACAAGCGATTCTGCGAAAGAATAAACGCTGCGTGTCTCGGAGATGTTCGGTGTGCCGACCCATCTTCTGTCACTGTGGAAGGTATCGTCCGAGAGGAACACCAGCGAATCCGGCATATCCACCTCGATCTTGCCGTTCTGACGGCTGCCGATTGCATCGTCAAATGCCTGCGCACTGATGTACTCCAGCGTCTCCGGCAGGCAGATTACGGCTTCATCCTGACCGCTCACCAGTGCATACGCAGAAGCGAGGAATGCACGAGCGCCGATCACCTTGACATTTGCAGGCAGATTCAGGCGGCAGACATCCTTTATATCGCTCAGCTTGCTCCAGTTCGTGCCGAAGCAGCAGGAAAAAGCGCGCTCTGCAATGATCTCAACAGAATCCGGAACCGTGATCTCGCGCAGTGCCGTCAGCGTCTCGCCTGCATTCTGGAACGCAGCATAGCCGATCTCCTTTACAGGGCATCCCTGCACGGTTTCCGGAATCTCGATTGCTGCGGTATCTGCGGCAAATGCGCTGGTATCCAGACCGGTCAGGCGTGCAGAACCGTCTGCAAGCAGATCAAACAGAAGTCCGTTTTCGGTGACCTGTCCGAGCACAGCGGCATCATTCCATACAATGTCTTCACCGGTCTTTTCTTTTGCGTAATAGCGATACTCACCGTACTGCACGGCCATTTTCTTCTCAATGCTGCACATATTGCCGTATTTGGTGAGCAGTTCCGCTGCGGTCAGATCACAGGCAGAGGCAGCGGTTGCGGCAAAGGTGCTGACAGCCATCATAGCTGCCGCAGAAGCAGCAATCATCTTCTTGATATTCATATCTATCATCCTCCTGATTATTCATAATAGTCTTAGAAGCGTTCGTAAGGGGGCTTTCCGCGATGCGAGATCACTCCTCTCCGGAATTGTCGAACAAATTACCCCACCGTTACGATTGTATATCAAATCGGTTACAATGTCAATAATTTTGTTACCGATTTGTTTCCGTATACAAATTCTGCTCCTTTTTGCGCCCGTATTCAGGTGCATTTATACATTATAATGAGCAGATTATACGTCATCAATCCATACTGCTCGGGAAGAAAGTTGTAAGGGATCCGGCGGAACGCACAGCCCATGCACCGGTGCTGAGCATCAGCAGCGCGCCGAGGATCACTGCGATCTGATTCAGGCTGTTGTTGCCGGTCTGCGGCAGATCGGAATCAGAGGTTGCAATAGTCTCAGATTCCGGTGCGCTAGTATAATCTGCCCAAACGGTCGTTTCCGTGTCTTCTGTTGTATCTGTGGTTGTAGTAGTTGTTGTTTCCGGTTCGGATGAAGTAGTCGTTGTGGTTTCTGTTTGTGTGGTGACAGTGGAAGTTGCGGTAGAAGTAACTGCTGTTTCCAGTGCTTCGCGCATTTCCTCCGGAGTAATAATCTCGATCTTGACATTCACGATATCTCCATCTGTTTCCAGCCAGTTGGTATTATAGGAAATATCCCAAGGGTCGTTTCCGTTGAAATTGCAGTCCTCCGGCATATTTTTGACGGTGATGCCGTACTTGTATGTGCTTTCCATTTTCCAATCCTCAAAACGATAGCTCAGATCGGTCAATGTCATCTTCGGGTGATCTGCGGTATTCCATGTAACCAATTCCTCGCCGGTCGTCAGGTCAACAAGTGCTGCTTCGAGATTTTCCGGGAATGCTTTGCTCTCTGCATAAGTTGTGTCCGGATCCCAAACAACAAAATCAACCGTTGCAGAATAAGTACCTTCCATCGGAAATTGAGCATCTGCATAGGGTTCCGATTGCAGAGTGATGTAGCAATCGGTGAACTGCATATTGTCATTGCTGTTGAAAGAGCGCTCCGCAGAGAGCACACGCTCCTGCCCGTTAAAATAGCTGTAGCCGTGCGGTACTTCTTCCATCACCGCATAGAGCGTATAATTCCAGATGCCCTTGTCATCGTCATACGGTTTGCCTGTCACCTGAATGGTATGCGGATTGCTGTCGGCAATGTTCCATGTGTCGATCACCTCGACACTGCCGTCTGCAATGTACCGCTTTTCCACCCTGACCGTGGCATCATCTTTGCACGGAGCCAGACCGTTTTCGCCGGGCGCATTGACATACACATTCACACTGTATGAGGACTGTGCCGCCGCAGTATCCTGCACGGTAACTTCCGTTGCTGTCGTTTCTGCCGATGCCGGCATCGCCGCCAGAACGGTCAGCGCACCCATCAGACATACGCCGGAAATCATTTTCCATGTTTGCTTCATAATAATTCCTCCTTTTCATTGCGGTTCAGTTTATTCGGAACGGCATCCCGCTTTTGCCGTTCACTTTTATATACGAAATCCCGCGCGAAAACCTCACATAAATTTTGACAAAAGATTCGGTTTGTGGAATCTCACAAATTCTTCGTGCAGGATTGTGCATATCACACAAAGGTCATACATTTGTAACAACCCACTTATTTTATTTCTTTCCGTGTATCACTTGAAAATCGAATCAACTATTCTTTCTGCTAAACTATAATCCACACCATAGGTTGTTATGCCGTATTGCTTAATTTCCTTCATAAACACAGCACGGTATTGGTGATCTTCTGTAGAGATCACCACTTTCGTATCATGATATTCTTTTTCCTCAATATTATGTTCATCACTTGGGATACCATAAGGCATCACATCATCAGGGCTTTTATAATTTATAATGGTGAAAACGATCTTTTCCTCTTGTTTTTTCATCAAGAATAGTATACTGATGTATTTTTCATTATCCTCCACTTGTCCAAAACCTTCGCTCGGATAAAACCCTTCCGGAATATACGAGGGCAGCATCGCATCCTCCAGCCCATTTTCGCTGCATATCCTGCGCATATCTTCGCAGATGCCGCCTTGGGATGTGCCGCTGTCATTTTTCTGAAACTCGATCATCACGCCGCCTTTCACGTATGTATAGGTGAGGGTCAGCACATTCATTCCGTATGCCGAATAGGATAATATATTGACAGCCAGAAGAAACACTGCACAGATTCCCGCAGCAACTTTCGATTTTTTGAAAATACTCCTGGTTCTATTTTTTATCAGTGTATTGTGAACCTTCCGGATTCCGTCATGAACACTTCGCGCAATCAGTTCATCGGTACCGTTAATCGCAGAGATTGTCGCAGTCAGTTCATCTATCAAATCTGAATTCTGCTCTTCCAGCGGCTTTTGCATCTCAGCCTTCAGTTTATCCTCCAGTTCAGTCAGATATTCGCTGTCCGGGGAGGCTGATTGTAACTGTTCCCATAACTCATCTCGATTCATAACCATCAATTCCCTTCATGATTCATATTCAAACAGATATTTTTTGCTATTTACGTTTCCGTTTATTCAGTTCTTCTTTCAGTTTTTGACGTATCATGTAGATTCTTTGGAAAAGCTGCGATGTACTAAGACCGTACTGAGCTGCAATCTGGCTGCGATTTCCGTATTCTTCTGAATAGTACGCTTCCAGAAGCTTCATTTCTTCCTCTGTCAGAACATCAAAGACAGAATCGCGGTCTGTGAAGTCCTCTTTTGAAGGTACTTCCAGTACATCGTCCAGACTGGCGATGATAACAGCTCTTCTTCTGCTTTCCTGTTTCAGATAATTCGCGCAAATTCGATACGCAGCTTCATAAAGCCATCCGCGGATATTCTGATTCAAATCAAGCGTGTCCATCTTTTCTATCAGCAATTTGAAAACATCCTGGGTACAGTCCTCAGCGCCAAGATAATCTTGATTCAGCAAAAACAGACAGCGCCTGAAAACCGGAGCATAATAGGCTTTTGTTAATTCCTCACATTTTTTACTCTTTCGCAATATGTTCACCCCGCTTCTTATGAAGAATTATAGCAATAAAAAGCGCGGCTGTCAATTGCAAAAGGGCAATCATTCTGATCCATTGGTATCACATCCCTTTTTCGTATTTCGTATCATTTTTAGATATATGATCTTCCTTTTACATCAGTGGAATCCTTGACCGGCAATACAGCACTTGCGTACCATTTTGCAGAGAGCGTCATGTCTTTTAAGTCCCTCTATAAATATATGGTCAAAAAGGTGCCAGTTTTTTGGAAATTCCCGAAACTTTGTGTATACTCACAATTCTGATGATGCGTATAATCGCTGAATTAGGCATTATTACAACAGATTCTTTAAGGACGGAAGTAATATCCCGCAAAAAAATCACAAAGAAAAATCCGGATACCTCATTGAAGTATCCGGATTCTGATCCTAATAACAATGCACCATAAAAATTAAGCAGCTGCAATCAACACATAATGCCATCAATTCGCAGCAAATGCGACCATTTTATCATAACGGGATTCCATAGGGACAGCATCCCTTTGGAATCCCATTTATGTG
>DGVV01000033.1:8480-14239 GCA_002395085.1 Ruminococcus sp. UBA4275
GGGATTCTTAAGGGCTAGTAGCCCTTAAGCGGGAGTTTGAGGGCAGAGCCCTCAATATAAATCCGTCGGAGACACTTTATCTACAAGCTGAAACGGACACCCCACAGGACGTCCGTTTGCGTTTAGTTTTTCGAGAAATCCTCCAGCTCCAGACCCTCGTTCTTTTCGAGCGCCCAGCGGATATTCCATTCGCTGGTGAACAGCAGCAGATACTGATCGCGGAAATCCTGCACGAGCTTCGTATCCTCGCTGATAATAAGCTGCGGCTTCGTATCAGTCGGGATGCCCTGAATCCAGCGGATATACTGGTAGCTCAGCGGCTCGCGGATGATCTCGACATTGTACTCCGTGCGCATCCGATGCTCAAACACCTCGAATTGCAGCACACCGACCACGCCGACGATCACTTCCTCCATACCAGTCTCCGGCTCATGGAAAATCTGAATCGCACCTTCCTGCGCGATCTGCATAACACCCTTCACAAACTGCTTGCGCTTCATCGTATCCTTATGGCGGACACGCGCAAAATGCTCCGGCGCAAAGGTCGGGATGCCCTCAAACCGCAGCTTCTTGCCCGGCGCACAGATCGTATCACCAATGGAGAAGACACCCGGATCAAACACGCCGATAATGTCGCCCGCATACGCCACGTCTATGATCTCGCGGTTTTCCGCCATCATCATCTGCGGCTGCGAGAGACGCATCTTCTTGTCTCCCTGCACATGGTAGACTTCCATATCCCGCGTGAACATTCCCGAACAGATGCGCAGGAACGTCAGTCGGTCACGGTGCGCCTTGTTCATATTCGCCTGAATCTTGAACACGAACGCCGAGAAGCTCTCGTCAAACGGCGAGACCGTTTCGCCGTCTGCGACACGCGCAAGCGGGGGCGGGGTCAGCTCCAGAAAACGCTTCAGGAAAGGCTCAACACCGAAATTTGTCAGTGCCGAACCGAAGAACACCGGTGAAAGCTCACCGGTCTGGATCGCTTCACGGTCAAATTCCTCGGATGCACCGTCCAGCAGTTCAATATCCTCTGCGAGCTGGGCATGGTTATCCTTGCCGATGACATCTGCCAGCGCGGGATCATCCGGCTCGACCTCATTTGCAGAGACCGTATGCGCACCGCCCGTGCCCTCAAAGGAGATGATGCGGCGCGATTCGAGATCGTAAACGCCGCGGAAATCCTTGCCGCAGCCGATCGGCCAGTTGACTGCGTAGGTCTTGATGCCGAGTTCACGCTCGATCTGTTCGAGCAGATCAAACGGATTGCGTGCTTCACGGTCCATCTTGTTGATGAACGTGAAGATCGGGATATGCCGCATCACGCAGACCTTGAACAGCTTGCGCGTCTGCGGCTCAACGCCCTTTGCGGCGTCGATGACCATGATGGCGGCATCGGCAGCCATGAGCGTGCGGTAGGTATCCTCGGAGAAATCCTGATGTCCGGGGGTATCCAGAATATTGATGCAGCAGCCGTCATACTCAAACTGCATGACAGACGATGTGACCGAAATTCCGCGCTGCTTCTCAATTTCCATCCAGTCGGAGACAGCGTGGCGGGCATTCTTCTTGCCCTTGACAGCGCCCGCCATCGAGATTGCGCCTCCGTAAAGCAGGAGCTTCTCGGTGAGGGTGGTTTTACCGGCGTCCGGGTGGGAGATGATCGCGAAGGTGCGTCTGCGGGCGATCTGATCGCGCATCCCGCTCCCGCTGATGCCGCGTTCCGGCGGTGTCGGGAAATACTCCATGCCGCCTGTTTCCTGATTCGTACTCATATTTCCTCCTGTTAAAAGGGCTTTTTGCATAACATTACTATTATAGCACATATCACGCGAAATTTCAATAGGGCAGCGTGAAAAATCTGCCTGCTGCGCGGAAAACCCGCCATTCGCTGCCGGATGCCGGTAAAAATACGTAAAGAAATGCAAATAGGGCTTGACAAAGTGTATATCCCATGATATAATGTATATATCGTATATACACACAGAGAGAAACCTCTGAACCATAAGGAGTGCACACCGAATGGATATTATCATCAGCAACGCATCCGGCGAACCGATCTACGCGCAGATCGTCGCCCAGATCAAGACCATGATCCTTGAGGGAACGCTGAAAGAGGGGGACGCCCTTCCTTCTATGCGTAATCTCGCCCTCCAGCTCCGGATCAGCGTCATCACAACCAAACGCGCCTATGAGGAACTCGAACGGGACGGCTTCATTGAATCCTACACCGGCAAAGGCAGCTTCGTCAAGGCGCAGAATGCGGAACTCTACCGCGAGGAACAGTTCAGGCAGATCGAGCAGATGCTCACAGAAGCCTGCGACAAGGCAAAACGATGCAGCATCCCGCTCTCTGAGCTGACCGAAATTCTCGAAATAGTCTATGGAGGCGATCAGTCATGACGGACTACGAAAAAGCAATCGAAATCAAAGAGCTGACCAAGAAATACGACGGCTTTACCCTCGATCACATCAGCTTTGATGTGCCGAAAGGCAGCATTATGGGCTTCATCGGGCAGAACGGCGCAGGCAAGACCACAACCATCCGCGCGCTGCTCAATATCATCCGGATCGACGGCGGCGAAATCTCCCTGCTCGGCATGGATCATATCAAGGAGCAGGAGGCGATCAAGGAGCGCACCGCAGTCGTGTTCGATGAACTCCCCTTCCCCGATCTTTTCACCGCAGCGCAGATGGCAACCGTTTTCCGCGGCATCTATCAGCAGTGGGATGACGCCGTTTTCAGCCAATATCTGGAACGCTTTCAGCTTCCCAGCCGCAAGAAGATCGGCAAATTCTCCAAGGGCATGAAGATGAAGCTGCAAATCGCCTTTGCGCTCTCGCACCACGCGGAGCTGCTCGTCATGGATGAGGCAACAACCGGTCTTGATCCTGTTGTGCGCAATGAGATTCTCGAAATCTTCCTCGAATATTTGCAGGACGATTCGCACAGCATTCTCATGTCCTCGCATATCACCAGCGACCTCGAAAAGATCGCGGACAGCGTGACGTTCATTGACCGCGGCAAGCTGCTTCTGAGCGGCTATAAGGATGACATCCTCGAACACCACGGCATCATCAAATGCTCCAAATCCGACTACCGGAATATTGACCCGGAAGACATCGTCAGCGCCCGTCTCACCGATTTCGGCGCAGAGGCAATGGTCGCAGACCGCAAAGCCGCCGCACGCAAATACAGCGGGCTCGTCATCGACCCTGCCGCTCTCGATGAGATCATGGTCTATTATGTCAACCGCAAAAAGAAGGAGTGGTCGTCATGAAAAAGATCGGCGTACTGCTTTACCGTCATCACCTGATGATGCGCAAAACCGGCATGATGGGAATTGCTGTGGTCGTGCTGACCTGCCTGATCGCATGGCTTGTCGTGCTGAGCGCCCGCTTCGGCAACATTGCAAAGTTCTACGGAGAGGAGGCAGCAGATGCCATTGGCAGCATCTCCGATTATTTCACGTATGTTGTGGCGTATGTTGCACTCGGAATCGGTTGCAGTGAAATGTCATGGAAGGGAGACTGCGAATCCGGCTGGGCGCGGTACATCATGACGATGCCGGTCACACCGCTGGACCGCTCCGCAGCCGTCTCGCTGTATAAGCTGATCCGTCTGGCAGCAATGTTCGGGTTCGCGTATCTGAATGCCTTTCTGCTTTCGTGTTTCAGCGGCACATCGCTGGGCGAACATTTCGGCAGCAATCTTCTTCTGATGGCAGCAGCCGTCCTGCTGATGTACAGTTTTCAGGATATTTGTGTCAGTTTCGCACGGGATCAGAAATCCTTTCAAAAATACTTTACTGCCTACAACGGCATTCTGGTTGCCCTGATGCTTGGAATCACGTTCTATGCGATGTTTACCATGACACATACCATTACGGAACTTGCAGAAGAAGATGATCTCAGTGCGCTCATAAACTATTTTCAGCCGTATCTGGATCGGATGTATGCACTGTCGCTGCCTCTGCTGATCGCGGCTGTTGCAATCATGTTCTTCGGGATCTGGTTCGGGCTTTCAAGGAGGGAGAATCAATGAACGGAATTGTTTTCAAGGAACTTCGCTTAAACTGGATCTCCGTCCTCAGCATCCTGTTGATGCCGCTGTTCTTCGGCGGACTTGCAGTTTTCGCACTGATCTCTCCGCCGGAAGGCTTTTTTGACGCAGAGGATATGAATAATGTCGGTACAATCGGCATCCGTGCTGCACTCTTTATTTTCGGTTACTGGGTCGGCGGCGGACTCGCCGGACAATGCTTCCAGAATGATTCCTTCAAAAAATGGGGATATTTCATCGCATCGACCCCGGTTGGCGAAAAGGGACAGGTCTACGGCAAATATGTCTACGTTTTCATGATAACCTGCCTGCACTTCGTCAGCAATACCTTCGTGGATTCTCTGGTCTGCTTCTTCATTTACCTCAGATACGGCGTTTCAGCGATGCCGCTCATCAATCTGTTCTTCACGATGATCTTTGTGCAGCTTGTACTGCGCTCGGTCGAAATGCCGTTCTACATCCGCCTCGGCAAGAAATACGGCGACAGCGCACGTATGATCACCTTTCTGTTCTGTGTTCTGATTCTGATGATCTACGGACTCTTCGGCCCGCTGCCCGCAGCAAGCATGGACGAGATCGTAGAGGGTTTCCTGAAATGGTTTGAGCGGTTCATGAACGGCGAATTCACGGATCTGTTCGGGCTGATCACTGCGGTTTTCCCGTTCATAGCCTGTGCGCTTTACTATCTCTCCTACCGCATCTCCTGCACCTTCTATCTGAAAGGAGTCGAGCTTTATGACAAATGAGAAAGCGCTCGCCCGCAAACGGCTCATCCTTTATCTGTTCTTCGCCTTCGCAATCGCGTGGATCCCGTGGATCATCCTGAACATGACCGTCGGCTTCGATCAGTGGTTTCAGGGCGATCTGGCGCCGTCATTTCTGTGGCTGCTGCTGATCTCCGGCGGCGGCCCTGCCATTGCGAATTTTCTCACGCGCATCATTACCAAAGAGGGCTGGGAGAACAGTCTGCTGCATCTGCGGCTGAAGGGCAATCTGCGGTATTATCTGATTGCAGTTTTCGTTCCGCTTGCTGCGGGGCTGCTGCGCGGTCTGTCGCTTACGATTTATGCCGGTGATTTCTCCGCTGGCAGCGAGCTGAACGCCATGCAGATGACTGCAACCGCTGCTGCGGCAGTTTCCAATTCCCTCATCATAGCGTTCAATACCTTCGGTGAGGAATTCGGATGGCGCGGCTATATGAATCCAAAAATGGAATCGCTCCTCGGCAAGCCCACGACCGTCCTGATCGGCGGCGTAATCTGGGGCATCTGGCACGCACCGCTGACGGTCTGCGGTCACAATTTCGGCAAGGATTATCCCGGATTCCCGTGGCTGGGCATCGTGCTGATGAGCCTGTTCTGCATCGGCACGGGCTGCTTCCTCATGTGGCTGACCGACCGTTCTAAGTCGATTTTTCCCGCGTCGATTGCCCATTCCGCCATCAACAACGGCTCTGCGATTATCAGTGCGCTGATGGTATTCGGCGTTGCAGAGGATACCAAGCCGACCTTCCCGCTGCTCCTGATGATCTTTCTGCCGATGACGGTGATCTACGCGCTCTTCGCGATCCTGCTGTTCAGGAAAAGGCCCGTCCGCACCGCTTCTGCGGAGTGACCGCGCTGCACCTTCACATATACAAACAAACGGACTGTTTTCTCGCGGGAACAGTCCGTTTCAGGCTGTCGAAAAAGGT
>DGVV01000045.1 GCA_002395085.1 Ruminococcus sp. UBA4275
ATTGATTTTTCTTAGCAGGTTTCGTTTGGTATGGCTTTATTATAGCACAGCCGCTGCCGTTTGTCCAATGCGAAAAAACCATTGCATATTATAGGCTCAGACTATCATCCTGCGAATGCGCTGCCGCAAAGAAATCGTGCCGCAGTTTATCGGCGCACTCTGCGCGGCTTCTGCCGACCGCCTGCCAGATTATGACGCCGGTCTCATCCGCGATATTGAGAAAAATGCCGTCACACTGTCCCCAGCCGTAGAGAATATGCCGCTTTCCGTTCAGATCAAAGCTGCACTCCTCGCCGGCTTCGGCACATCGAATCAGCTCTCCGGTTATTGTCTGCATAGATCCTTCACAACCTCTCCAGCGATAATCAGCCCGACCACCGACGGTACAAACGCGGTGCTGCCCGGAATGTCACGGCGCTCCGTGCATTTGTGCTGCGCTCCCGGCGGACAGATGCAGTGCGTCCGGCAGGAGATTGACATATCCTCGATCGGGCGCGTCGGGACTTCCTCGGAATACACCACCTTGAGCTTTTTGATTCTGCGCTTGCGGCATTCGATTCGCATGACCTTCGCAAGCGGACAGACCTTCGTTTTGTAGATGTCTGCGACACGAAATGCCGTCGGATCGAGCTTGTTGCCCGCGCCCATGCTGCTGATGATCGGGATGTGCAGCGCATTTGCCTTCATCACAAGCGCGAGCTTTGCCGTGACCGTATCGACTGCATCCACGATATAATCATACTCCGCAAACGGGAAATCATCTGCATTCTCCGGCAGGAAAAAGCACTTGTGTACGCGGACATCCGCATCCGGATTGATTTCCCGGATGCGCTCCGCCATGACCTCTGCCTTATACCGCCCGACCGTCTTCCGCGTTGCGATGATCTGCCGGTTGAGGTTCGTCAGGCAGACTTTATCGTCGTCGATCAGATCAAATGCACCGACGCCGCTGCGGACGAGCGCCTCACAGACATATCCGCCGACACCGCCGATTCCGAATATCGCAATGCGCGCATCTGCGAGCTTTTCCATATTCTCTTTTCCGAGCAGGAGCTGTGTCCTTGAAAACTGATTCAGCATCTTATCCCTCCGAAATGATCTGGCTGAGGATACCGGTGAACTGTCCGGTCTCCTGCGCGGATGTCAAATGTGACAGGCTGATGCGCCACGAGCTGAGCGCATTTTTGCGGTCGTGCGAGATTGCCATGACCGCTCTGGACGGTGTATTTGGCACAGAGCAGGCGGATTTCACGGAGACGCACACGCCTCTTTCATCGAGCAGCCTGCGCATCTCCTCGCCCTTGATGCCGCTGACCGACACATTCAGAATATGCGGCACGGCGTTTTCAGGGCTGTTGATGCGGATGCGCTCATGCTGTGCGCAATAGGCACGGAGTCTCTGGTTCAGCGCAGAAACCGTTTGCAGCCGTTCGTCAAATTCGCTGTGCGCATACTGCAATGCCGCGGCGAGTGCCGCTGCTGCCGGTGCATCCGGTGTGCCGCTGCGGTAGATGGTTGTACTCGCGCCGCCGTGGATCAGCGGTTCAAGGACAATGCCCTGTTTTTTATACAGCACGCCGCTGCCCTTCAGTCCGTAGAATTTATGCGGTGCAAAGCTCGCGGTATCGGCATACGATAATGTGACCGGTATCTTCCCGATTGCCTGTGTTGCATCGAGATGCAGACGGCAGTTCGGGTAATCCCGCAGAATCTCTGCGATTTCCCGCACCGGCTGTACCGTGCCGAGTTCGCTGTCCACCGCGCAGACCGCGCAGAGAACCGTATCCTGCCGCAGAAGCGATTTCAGATGTGCAAGGTCAACCGTGCCGTCCGGCTGGATGTTCACAAGGTCGATTTCCCAGCCCTGCTCCTGTAGAAAAGTCAGAGCGCCGCTGACGGAGCTGTGTTCCAGAAACGTCGAAATAATGTGCTTTCCGCGCCGCCTGTTTGCAAATGCAATGCCCTTGACCGCGAGATTGTTCGCTTCACTTGCGCCGCTTGTCAGAATGATCTCGTCGCTGCGGATTTGCAGCAAATCTGCGATTTTTGAAAGCGATTGACGGACGGTTTCCTTTGCAGCAATGCCGCATTGATGCACGGAATTCGGATTTGCAAAATGTGTGCGTGCCGCATGGAGATAAACGGACAGCACCCGTTCATCCGGCGGTGTATCGGCGGCATAATCAAGATAGACCGGATTCATTTGCGCCCTCTGCTTTCGTTCCGCGGATGCTTCTGCCTTCGTCATAATCATCGAGGAAATGGTGGTATTCGTCCCCGCGGTGATAGGAGATGATCGTTTGCAGATTGACATTCTCCACGCTGCGGAAGATGTTTTTATCAACTGCCGGATTAACCGCGCGGAGCTGCTTCAGCAGCGTTTTGATCTCCTGCCGCTTCGAGCCGCCGCCTCCGTTATCGCACATGGTACAGTTTTCGGTGAACCGGCAGGCACATTGAATAAACTGCAAATCATTGTACTGTTTCCAGCGGATAATATCCGCTTCGCGCACAAGATACATCGGGCGGATGAGCTGCATTCCCTCATAGTTTTCGCTGTGCAGCTTCGGCATCATGGTCTGCACCTGCGAGCCGTAGAGCATTCCCATGAGGATCGTTTCGATTACATCGTCAAAATGATGCCCCAGCGCGATTTTATTGCAGCCGAGTTCCTTTGCGGTCTTATAGAGATGCCCGCGCCGCATCCGTGCGCAGAGATAGCACGGGTGCTGATCGACCTTTGCAACTGCATCGAAAATGCCGGTTTCAAAGACCTGTACCGGTATTTCCAGCAGCGATGCATTTTCGCGGATCTTCTGATAATTGATCTCATTGTAGCCCGGATTCATGACGAGGAATACGACCTCAAACGGCACTTTGGAATACCGCTGAAGCCGCTTCATGCACATCGCCATGAGCATCGAATCTTTGCCGCCGGAAATGCAGACAGCGATTTTGTCGCCTTCCTGAATCAGATCATATTCCTTGATGCCTTTGAGGAATTTTGTCCAGATCTCTCTGCGAAACTTATTGACAACCGAAAGCTCAATGCTGTTTGGCATTTCGGTTCTGACCGGTCTTTCCGTCATACTGTTCCTCCTCTTACTAAACATATAGAAACAGTATGATTATAACATACTCTTTGCTGTTTGTCAATCTGTTTTTTGCAGCGGTTTACAAAAAGCGCGGAGTCTGCGGAAGGGTACAGATGATTTCTCTTATGCTTCACGGGCATCCGCAAACAAGCCGCTGATCTTCGCATTCAGACGATGATCAGCGGCTTGCTTTGTGTATCTTATCCTTTGAACAGGTAGCGTACAAACGTATAAATATGCGGACGGATGGATTTCCCGACATGATCGCCGCCCTGTACATAATGCCAGACGTGATCGACGCCGTTCTGATTGAGCAGATCATGATATGCTGCGGGTGTCTGGTAGACCACGGTATCATCCGAACCGGCAGTAATCATCAGCAGATAGGGTTTGCTGCCGCTGAACCGGAACTGCTGTTCGGTCATCATTCCGGGGGCGACACCCGGCGCCGGACACATTGCACCGATGTATCCGAACAGATCAGGGCGCTGGAATCCGATATAGAGCGATTCTCTGCCGCCCATCGAGCCGCCGGTGATTGCAGTATTTTCCGGACCTGTTTTGACGGAATAATTCTTCTCAATATACGGCATGAAATCCTTGACGAGCAGATTGATGAAGTTATCGTATGCCGCGTTGTTTGCAGCATCCATGCCGGAGCATTTATCCTGTGTGGCGCTTGCGTAGACATCGGGGAATACAACAATCATTTCCTCCGCTTCTCCGGCTGCGATTGCATTTCCGATGATATAGCGGATGCGCAGAGAGGCATCGCCCATTTCTGTCATGGTATTTTCATCACCGCCATAGCCGTGCAGCACATACAGCACCGGATATTGCTTTTCCGTCGTATAACCGGCAGGCAGCAGTACGTTCATGCTCTTTTTCCGTTTGCAGACCTCGGAATAGATCGTTTCTTTTTTGTATGTTCCGTAGTTGACGCCGGCATTTTCCTTCGTGGAGGATGCCGGTTCAATATGCAGCAGATCCTTGCGAGCTGCCTCCATGAGCGCCGCCGGAGAAGCATACAGCTTTGCAGAACTGCCGCTTTGCAGGAGCATCTGCTTGAGCAGCGAAAGATCAACTGCCGTCAGGCGTCCGTCACGGCTGAGGTCTGCTGCTTCCGGATCAGGCACATCGGGCGCTGCGGTCAGCAGGAATTTTTGCAGCGCGACTGCATCGGCAATGCTGACTGTACCGTCTGCATTGACATCGCCTTCCAGAGACTTTGCCGGCACGATCCGGAATTTCTGACCGTCTCCGCCCCAGTATTCCCACTGGCAGATATTGGCGCCTGCCTCTTTGCTGATGTCAAACACATCCACACAGCCCTTGCCGCCGGATGCCGCCGTCAGCAGTGCATAGGCATCGCCCTCCTGCACAATGCGGAATTTCTGGGAGTCATCTCCGGTTTCATCCGCAAGGATGATGTCTGTACCGTTTTCCGCGACGCCGCCCGCAACGGTCAGCGCTTTGCCGGCGGCATTGCGCACGGTATACCAGCCGTCGCCGGTCTGTGTAAATGTCCAGATCTGTGCTGCGCGGTCCTGATCTGCACTCTGCGCCGGATTGGTGTGCAGATAGAGATTGCTGTTGATATTCTGTACGGTATATGCGCCGTTTTCAAGCGGTGTCAGATCAATGATGTCTGCCGCACGGTCATAGGCTTTCTTTTTGCTGCCCCAGATACAGGTGTTGTTTCCGGTTGCCGTAAAGGTCATGCGCTGTGTCATCGCCGCAGATTCATCCGCCTGCACGAGGAATGCGCCCTTGTAGGTCACGCCGCCGAAGCTGATGCTCATATAGGGCGAACCGCTGCGCATCATCCATGTGCCGGTGACCGCACCGGATACCGTACCGTCTGCATTGAGCGAAACGGTTTTCGGCTTCTCGACATCCGCAGATTTTTCATTTTCAAAGTGCTGATTCAGCGTGTGGAAAATGAAATCGTATTCACCTGTGACCGCTGCCGCTGCGTGTCCGCTTTTTGCAAGCGTCTCGCCGGAATACTCATACGGTGCAGCGGTGATCCAGCCGTCTTCATTCATGATGAGCTGATGCACGCGCACCTCATGCGCACCGAAATTGTCATCAAATTTGGTGTGATAGACCACATACAGCTTTCCGTCGGCATCCATGAGTGCGGAATTATGTCCCTGCGCCTTGAAAGGACGGTCATTGCACGCCCACTGATAATTGCTCATCAGGCGTTCGCCGGTATTTCCGCCGATGTTGTCGCCGCCGCGCGGGAAAATCGCGCTGCCGCCGTTCTGATCGGTATAGGGTCCCTGCGGGTTTTCGCTGCGGAAAATCCGCATATTGTAGCCGCCGTTGGAATTGAAGAAACCGTAAGACACGAACAGGTAATAATATCCCTTTTCAGCACCGGGCGCTTTCATATATTCGATATACGGCCCTTCGCCGGAGACATAATTGCCGCCCGCGATCTTTTTGCCCATATAGGCATCCGAGACATTTGCCTTCGTTTCGTATTTGATATTGTAGTCACGGAGTCCGGTTTTCTCATCGAGTTCGAGCATATAGATGCCGCCGAACCATGAGCCGTATACCATGAGCAGATTGCCGTTCTCATCGTAGAATGTGCAGGGGTCGATTGCGTTTGTGCCGTAGGCGGCATTCCACGAACCGTTTGTGAGATAACGACCAATATCAGGATTCTGTCCGAGTACGCGCGGCACATCGGTATCTCTGACATTGTTCGTTCCGCCGTTGGTGAAGCCGGAATAGACGATTGTACCCTGATAGGTGTACGGCCCGTCGATCTTGTCGGATGTGCAGAGGACAACGGACGAATTCCAGACCTGACCGTTGACGGAAAGATACATACAGTATTTTTTCATCTCCGGATTGTAGATAATGTCCGGCGCCCACATATTTCCTGCAAGATTATATCCGGCTGTCGTATTTGACCATTTTTCCGGCACGGCAAGATCTTTGTAGATGTCCCTGAAAAATGTCGTGCGCGTAGAACCGAGATTGGAATTTGCGGCATTTTGCCAGCTCATCAGATCATTGGAACGCGCTGCGCCGAGATGCGACCCGATGATATAATAGCCGCCCTCCTCAAGCTTGACAACAGAAGGATCATGCACCGATACGCGGGAGAAATTTCCCGCAGATGCATGGAGTGACGGAATGCTGCACAGAAGCATACAGGCTGCTGCCAGCGCGGATAATGTACGGTTGTGTTTCATGTGATAACCCCCTTGCAAATGCGATCTGTTTCTGTTTTGATTATAGCAGACAGCAGGCGTTTTCACAATGACATAATTTCTCCAAATCATTGCAGATCGTTTCATTTCCGGCAGTTCCTCCCTGTTGTGTCTGCTGCCGATGAGGTATACTCTTGACGCAGGGCGCAGAATATGGTACAATGGAAGAACAAATTCAAATACTACTGCGCAGATCATCCGATCAAAGCCAGGATTACACGGAGGAGGAAATTTTGTATGCGAATATCATTTGATCTGGATGACACGCTGTTTGTCGCGGAAGAAGACGGTTTTGCAGTAGAGCCGCCGCTGCGGTTTCCGCTGAACAGGCTGTTTCAGGAGCGTCTGCGCAAAGGCACGCCGGAGCTGATGCGGCGGCTGCGGGAAGCAGGCTGGGAGATCTGGATTTATACGACCTCGTTCCGGTCACCTTTTTATATCCGGTCGCTGTTCCGGCATTACGGCATTCCGATTGATGAGATTGTGAACGGCGCACGGCACGAGCGCGAGGTGCAGGCGGAGCATAATGATCCGATGCCGTCGAAGTATCCCGCACATTACCGCATTGACCTTCATGTGGACGATGACCGTTCTGTGTATCAGAACGGGGCGTATTACGGATTCCGCGTGTTTCTGATCGGCCCGCCGGATGACGAATGGGTTGAAAAGATCATGCAGGAGGCGATGCGCCGGAGATTACCAAAGTGATCCGGATGTTTGCAGCGGCATCCGGAACAGCAAACCGCCTGAACGGTATGGAAGCAGAAAAAATCAAGAGGACGTCCTGCTGCACAGGGCGTCCTCTCAGTCTGTCGAGAAACCTATTGCTGCCACAAATAAAGTTTTTGGTCAAGCTTTTTTCAAAAAGCTTGCGGGTCGAGGGCAGAGCCCTCGCCGCGCTCCGCAGAGCGCGGAATTCCTGAGCGTTCAGGCGGGAAAAAGGAGAGTTTGAGAGGAAAAAACCAAAGCGGTTTTTTCCTCTCATTACATAATCTTTGTTCTGCTCTTGTCCAAGGCTAAATATCATCGCGAGACTTTTTCGACAAGCTGAGAGGACGTCCTGCTGCACAGGGCGTCCTCTTTCTGTGATGATCCGGTTATTGTCTGAGAAGCATCTGCTTCAGCAGCGTCAGGTCAATGGCATTGATCGTCTGATTGTCATCGAGATCAGCCTGCTTTGCCTGCTCATCGTCCAGTTGCTCATCGCCGACCAGATATTTGCACAGCATGACAGCATCTCTCACGTTTACATTGCCGTCCCGGTTGACATCTCCGACGGATGCCTGTCCGCCGACTGCCGTGAAGGTAATCTTGTCAACATTGTATCCGCCCTGCTGCGCATTCAGCTTCAGATCGGATTCGCCGGCAGGAAGCTCCAGTGTCACCTTGAACTGCTGCCAGTTCTGCCAGCCGCCGGTCGCAGGAATATCGAGCGTGCCGAGCGTATTGCCGCCGCAGGAGAATGCGATCTGTCCGCCGCCGCTTTCCGATGCAGCATCCAGCGTCAGCTCATATTTCATCGTCTGCGGTACAGAGATCGGATAGCTCATCCAGTCTCCTGCTTCAATATATCCGACATTCTTTCCGCCCTGTGCGCAGTCCTCCAGCTCCACGCCGCTCATGGCAGCATAGTTTTCAGCTTCCAGAACCGCATTGCCGGTGACGGGGAGAGAAAGCCGCTCAACGGTCTGCGTCTGTGTTGTACTCGTAGTAGTCTGCGGCTGGGAATCGGTTGTCTGCGGCTCGGTTTCGCTGCTGCCCTTCGGAACTGTACGCCATACAGCATTCTCAGCGTGTGCATTCAGGATCTTTTTGAGGTAGTTGCCGGCTTCTGTCAGCGAGCTGCCGTCTCCGCCGAAAATACTGGAACCCTCTGCCTTGCTGCTGATTGCCCAGTTGCACCAGGAGAGCTTGTTGGAATCCATCCAGGAGAGCCACTGTTCTGTCGAGCCGACATTGACGGAACCGTCACCGTCTGCATTGACCGTACCCCATTCGGATACAAAGACGGCTGCATTTTTGCTGAGTGCCGCATCGCCTTTTCCGCGCAGATCGCCGCCGTGCGTACCGGCATAAAAATGCAGTACATAAGCAACATTGCTGTCATTGATCGGATCATTCGCGGCTGCATCGACATCCTGAGACCATGTCGGCGTACCGACAAGAATCAGATTGTCCGAGTACTTGCGGATCTCCGGAATCACCTGCTCGGCATAGCCCTTCACAGCAGACCAGGAAACCATTGTCGGTTCATTGTAAAGCTCAAAGATCACATTGTCATATTTTCCGTAATCACGCGCAATCTCGGAGAAGAAACTTTTTGCAGCATTTGTGTTATTGTGTGCGCCGTGCGAATGCCAGTCCACAATCACGTAGATGTCCTTTGCGATTGCCGCATCCATGACGGAGCGCAGCGCGCCGACGTCTCCGCCGCTGTAGATCGAGCCCTGATCGTCAACGCCGAGCGAGCAGCGCAGAATCTCGCACTTGAATTCGTTCACCATGCGGTCAACGGTGCCGCTGTTCCAGTATTGCCCCTGCCAGTTGCTCCAGAAAAAGCTCATTCCCTTGACCTGCACCGGTTCGCTGTAAGATGAACCGATGATCCTGTTTCCGCTGGTCTGAAGCTGACCGTAATAACTGACCGGCCCGCTCTCCGCCGCGGAAACCTCTGAGGATTCCGTTACAGGCAGAACCCGCGGAAGGAGTACAGCTGACATCACCAATGCGCAGACTGCACCCAACGCTTTTTTCATTTTCATAAAATCGCCCCTTCAAAAATATTATTTCGATTTGCGCATTTATCATGCGCTCATCACCGTGTCAGGCGCATCAGTCCGGCTGTATTTCTGTTCATCTGCTTCGGACTGATCCGTAAACGTTCCTTTCTCTCATTGTGCATCGAATCAGGTACGGGGTATCTATTTTTTATTATAACATTTTTTCGTGCGTTAGACAAGACAACTGCAATCATTTAATGAAAAACCGTCGCTGTACATAAATATATTCAACAAATTATACGCGAACCGTTCAATCCCACTCACAAATCAGAGAAACCGCCGCCTGATACGAACGCAGGCGGCGGTTTTTAATTCTTAATTATTTCTGTATCGGTGCATCCGAAGGCACGCGCTTGGGTTGGTGTCATGAATCTGAACGCTCAGCAAAGAAATGGTTAGTCCGGCTGAAGCATAGTCAGTGTGCCTTTGGAGACATCATAAGGACGGTCAAACAGAAAGTCTGCGAAAGAAACGCCAGTGCCTTCTTTGATACTTGACCCCCAGCTTGTCTGAACGTCAAGCCCGATATTGCAGAGAACATCACCGTCTGCATTGTTCTGTGTGATTGCGGGGGTTGCTTTCAGCTTGTATTCGGGGATCTCCAGCCAATAGCAGCTTTGCGCCCAGCCTGTTTTATGTTCGGAATCAAACGGGTCGCTGACGCAATATACACCGAACGGCGTGACTGCACAGCACTTCATCGGCTTTGGCGTATAGCAGTGAGCGTTTTCATCCGGAATAAATGCGCTGACTGTTTCTGCGAGTTCACTTTCCTGCATCGGAATTGTTTGCAGGCAGTCAAGCGGGATGCGGATATCATATTCCGGTTCGTTCGGTTCATTCATTTTGCCGATGCCGAGATATTTTCCGCCGTCGGTAAATGCTTCGGCGGAGTGGCTGCTGATGAGGCAATAGCAGTGGAAAATGCCGTTGTCAAGGCTCTGCTGTCCGGGCATTGTGCGGGTGATTCTCTGGAAGAAATCAACCGCTTTGCCCTCTGCATCAAGGATGCCGAAATTCAGGCACAGGTTATCGCTCAGGTTCGGAAACGCCATCGAGCTGAAATAAGCTGTATCTTCGGCGCTGAGATTCAGCGGCTCGACATCAAAGAATACAAACATTGTCCAGTCACATCCGGTCATCCCCTTGATATGGAAACGGGCGTCGTCGGTTTCGATGATTTCGTCGAGGTCTCTGCCCATGCCGCTGAAATCGAAGTCACAGGGAATCCCGCTTTTCTGCGTGTAGTATTCCTGCATCATGGCGATATACTGCGGGTTCTGTGCTGCATCCGCACTGACTGCCTCAGCACAATCCTCCGGCAGAACCGGCGCTTTATCCGTCCATGTGATATAAAGCTGCGGCGGAATTGACATTTCCCAGTCATGGTATGCCCGAGTCGTCTGGACATATTCCGGTAATTTCGCAGCATTTCCGCTGTCCGATGTGTCATTTGCATATTTGAGTATATCATCCGGTATTTCTCCGATCACATATTGCTCAAAGAGAACCTCTATCGCACTAAGGTTGGGAAGTGAGCCTTTCGGCACTGTATAGAAATAATATGTGTTCCAGTCAGGTTCAAAATCATCAAAACTGCACATGGTATCAGGAGGACAATAATTTGAATCATATACCAGCGCATGAAAATCAAGCTGTAATGTCGTGCCGTCTGCTGCAATGCTGCCACCCGCCAGATCATAGCCGTATAAATAAAACGGCTGCTGAATGTCCTTGTGGGCAAAATACAGTACATCATACTGTGCAAATACATCTTCCGTCAGAAATCTTCTGAAATCAAAATTCTGCCCCGCTGCGACTGTTTCATCTGTATACCGGCAACAGGATTCTGCATCTGCAACGCTGCGCAAAACCTGCACTGCACCTTCCTGCGGCACTTTCATCATAACATAGTCGCTGCCGCCGATTCTTTGCAGCCGGTCAATCATTTCAACCGGTACGTGATTCGTTTCTTCCGTATTCGGTTCCTGCAAAGAAACCTGTTCTGCGGCAGAGGTCTCGCCGCTCATACTGACCGGCATCTGATTTCTCTGCCCGATTGCTTCCTTTCCGATGGACACAGCGACAACCACGGCTGCGACTGCCGCAGCCCCGATCCCGATATTCCACGGGAACAGTCGCGTCACAGCGGAGCGTTTATGCGTATTCTGTTTCATAGTTTCTCTCCTTCTTGCTGCGGAGACAGGCTCAGCTGCGGTCTGCGTGAAGCGATCCTTTTTCGCAGGGAAATTGCCGGTGACCGGCGTTTTTGCCTCCTGCCATTTTGCCAGTGCGTCCAGCTTTTCCTGCGATACACCGCCGAGTGCTTCCATAAAATCCTGCGGCTTCATAGTAAACCCTCCTCTTTGAGAAAAGCACGGAGCTTTTCCTTGGTTCGTTTCAAAATCATCTGAACGCGCCCGACAGTCGAAGAATGCTCCATCGCAATCTCCTTGATCGGCTGCATGGAGTAATACCGTGCAAGAAAAATCATGGCAGTTTCCTCCGGCAGCATCTCCAGAAACCGGTTGATCGCATCCTGCAAGGAGATCGTGCCAAGCCTGTCCTCCAGATCTTCGTCTGATTTGAGATAGGGTGAAAGCTCATCCAGCGCCGCATCATATTGCTTTCCGCCGCGTTTTGCCTTATTTTTTGCGCGGAGAATATTCAGCGCATGATTTCGCGTAATACCGGAGACATACGCCGTCAGGGAGCGCGGTTCTGCCGGCGGAATGGTATTCCAGAGCTTCATCAGCACATCATTGGCACATTCCTCCGCATCCAGTCGATCGCCCAGAATCCGGTATGCCATCGTGCGGCAGAGCTTTCCGTACCGCTGTTCGGCGGCTTTGAGCGCCTGCTCATCGCGCGCCTGAAACAGCCGCAGCAGTTTTTCGTCTTCGGTCATTGCGCGTCCTCCTTTCGCTGTATGATTCACCCTCACTTTATTTGACACCATTTTCCGTTCAAAACTAACAGCGGCAGTTTATTTTTTTGGTGGTTACTAAAGTTTCAGGTGGTTTCTGTAACAAAAGGGTGGTTCATATTTGTAAGATTGCTTGCAAATCGCTCTGCGATATGCCTAGGGACGGCCTGCGGCGCTCCTGACGCATAGAGATTTCGCCGTCTCCTGCAAGCCTTTGAAAAGGCTTGCGCGAAACTTTTGATATGGGTTCATTACAGGTTGTCTGATTTCACAGCAATTCATCAACCGCCTAAAAAGCTGCATACCCGAATTTTTCTTCTGCACCGATTGTATTTTTCCTGATAATATGCTATTATGAGAACTGCATATCGCGGCAAGCCAGCGTCAGCAGAAAAGTACGCTGTATCGCCAAAAACAGACCGGACAGACAAATCAGCTTATCCAATTTTAATGTGGTTTCCAGCCAATTAGTTGACCAAAAGTTGCCCGTATTACAACAAGACAAGCGAATATATCACAACACGCCCGTCAAGTGCTTTTTGGCGGGCGCGTTGTTCAATAAGTGTCTTTTGATGAAAATCGGATGTTCAATATATGGGCGGCTGAGTCGAAAATGGACAAAGAACTCTGCCGCTCACATGAAAATGGCGTAAGTGCAGCCGGAATACTAAACTCATCAGACTGTGACGCCTAAATGATGGTTATGCTGCCGCAACTTCAGAACGGTTTTGCCACCTATTGCATATTCGAGCGATGAGTCATTTTTATCCCGCACCTTTTCTTCGGGCAAGTTCATCTGTCTGCTTTTCCAATAATTCTTCCAGATAGTATTCCAGTCTGCCTTTATTTTTTTCACTGAGTTGTGCATACAGTTCTGCAATATGCGACTGCTCCTCTGTAAAATCCGGATTTGCTTTCCCGTGCGGGAAATTCGTTCTGCCAGTCAGATAATCAAGTGAAACCTGATAAAATTCTGCAAGTACAACAGCAAAATCAAGCGGAACAGTATGCTTGCCCTGTTCGTAGTTGGTGTAAGTTGTCTTATGCATTCCCAGCTTTCGGCAGAGTGCTTCCTGTGTCAGGTCAGCATCTTCCCGCAAATCCCGTATTCGTTGATAATGTTGCATAATTCGTTGTACCTCCATTTATATAATACGCCTAAATTATACCACGAATCACGAATTACTATTGACAAATAACAACATATCATGTATTATATGTTCATAAGACATCAAATGGTGTTTTACATCATCAACGAATGTTGTACGGCAGAGGAAACAGATTCTGTGTCCGGCAACTGAACCCGTGCGGTTGTCGCTCCCCTTGCGCAGAATCCTGTTTCCGCATTAGGGTACAACGTGTCTGAGAACAGGAGGTTTTTATGAAAAGGTTGATTTCACTTTGCTTGTCACTTATTATGTGCTGTGGCGTATGGCTGTCTGCGCCTATTCAAGCGAAGGCAGCAGGCAGCCTTGAGGCAGCTTTAGATTGGGCTGTTGCTATTGCAAATGATGATAGTCATTGGTATGGACGTTCTTCTGGTGACGGTCCCAATTATGATTGTTCATCATTTGTATACTGGGCATTGCGGCATGCCGGATTCGATGTCGGAGGTACTGTTTTTGTGACCGGAAGTATGCGTGGAATACTAACTGCTCGCGGTTTCACCTGGATCCCATGGTCACAGATAAATAATAAAGATAATCTTCAAAGAGGCGATATATTACTAGATGAATCAGCTCATACAGAGTTTTATTTGGGCGGCGGAAAGTGTGTTGCTGCTGCAAATGATGATGACGGAATCGTTGTGGAAGGTTTCTGGAATAATATGGGCGGTGTATCGTGGGACGGCATATTGCGCTATACTGCTCCCGTAGTCCCTGATAAGCCTACACTTTCCGTTTCAGCGACCACAAGCGCCTCGCCGGTTAGTTTTTCGTGGAATGCCTGTGCAAACACACACTGGTATGATGTACGTATTTACAAATCGGACGATACCAATATTGTTTCTGAAATGGGAATCCAGGCTCTGTCTTACTCCTATTCTCTGTCCGCAGGAAGCTATTATGCAAATGTCGCATCAGTAAATGAAAACGGCAACTACACATTCAGCGACAATGTTTCTTTTACGGTCTCGAATCCGCCCAAATATCCTGATAAGCCGGTTGTCACCGTGGAAGCAACCAGTGAAAATCATCCGGTCAAAGTATCATATAAAGTCTGTGCCAATGCGACAGACTACTGCATTCGTTATTATGATGCATCAGATAAACTGCTGTATGCCATCGGTGACAGTGAGGACAGTAAATTGTTTGGCAACGGTTCTAATTATACTGAAACAAGCCATTCCTATACATTTCCGGCCGGAACATATAAGGTCACGGTAGCGGCAATAAATGAAACTGACTCGGTCTGGACTTTTTCAGATCCTGTGTCCTTTACGGTATCCGCTTCAGTAAAAGGTGACATCAATACAGACGGCGAAATTGACAGAGTTGATGTAGAACTGCTCATGAACTGGCTGCTGGCAGCTCCGAAGACAACCTTGAAAGATGCGGAAGCTGCCGACATGAATGGTGACGGAAAGCTGAACGCCGTTGATCTCACAATGCTGAAACGACAGGTACTGATTAATCAAGGTATCATCATCACGCTGAACAAGTCCGCTTTGACACTCAACACCGAAGGAAAGAGCAAATCCTATCAGCTCACTTGCTCCTATCCAATAGCAGAAGACGTTGTCTGGAAATCCTCAAACGTAGCGGTCGCAACCGTGAAAAACGGTCTTGTGACAGCACAGAAGGACGGCACCGTGACCATTACAGCGACAGCAAACGGAGTATCTGTTTCCTGTAAGCTGACCGTTAAAACCGCTTACACGGATACATGGTCAGACTGGTCGGATTGGACAGCAACACCGATTACCGCCTCTGAAACTGTTGAAGTAAAGACAGAGGAGCGAAGCAGCCAGGTACTTTCCAGCTATAATATGGATTGCTATTGTACCAGAAAAGCAGATACGAAAAAGCGTCAGTTCCGAAATGTCAGTATAGATGGAAATTTTAGCGGAAACGGTCTTGACGCAGGATATGGCGAACATCACCACCAATGGACATTCTCTGCTGCCGAAGTGCAGGCAGCAACAGTAATTCCGCCTGGTGGAGAACAAGGCGGTTCTCAGAATGGTGTAAATGCAACGGGCATCAATGGGTACTCGATGCTTTACGGAGATGCTTATTTTATTTTCTTTATTACGAGTGAGAACTACGATACGGTATCAACTACCTATTATAGTTCGCGTCACTTGGTTAAAACACCAGTTCAGTACAAAAACTAAATAGCAGAAAAGCGGCAGACCAGTATGGTTTGCCGCTTTATTATTGGCAAAGAAAACCCCCGGCTCA
>DGVV01000096.1 GCA_002395085.1 Ruminococcus sp. UBA4275
AGCGCCCCATTATAATCATCGCGCAGCGATACCTTTATCGACAAGCTGAGCGGAGAACCTTTTGGAGGGTTCTCCGCTGTTTCAGTTTATCCATGCGCGGGATTATTCATACCGCAGTGCATCAATCGGATTGAGGTTCGCAGCCTTGACAGAAGGCAGCAGACCGAAGACAATACCGACGACCATCGAGAAGATGACGGAAACCGCGATTGCCGTACCGGAGATTGCGACAGGCACAGCCGCGATATTGGCGACGATCTGTGCAAGCCCGATGCCGGTGATTACGCCGATGAGACCGCCGATGCTGGTCAGCACGACCGCTTCGGTAAGGAACTGCGCAAGGATGCGTGTTTTGCGCGCACCGAGCGCCTTTTTCAGACCGATTTCGCGGGTACGTTCGGTAACGGAAACGAGCATGATATTCATGACGCCGATACCGCCGACGAGCAGGGAAATGCTTGCAATCCAGATGAGCATATTATTGGTGGATTTGGAGAGATCCTGCAAAGCCTTCGCCTGTTCGAGGAGGTTTGCGCTCTTATACTCATAAGCGCCGCCGCCCTCCATACCGATCATCGGTTCTTCCTCGCTGTTATTCTGGCTGCGGACGGCTTTGATATTCTCATTGAGGATGTCAGCAGTTTTTCTGCCTGCCTGCGTCATTGCGTCGGTATCGACGGCTTTGACGGTGCAGTTCTGGGGATAGTCATAGGAATAGACGATGCCCCAGTCTTCCGTCGGGATAAAGAGCATACCTGCGCTGCTCTGGTGATAGGTAAAGTAGTCATCAATGGAGTTGATGACCGGCTCAAAGCTGGAGCGCTTGGAGACAACACCGATAATCCGGAAGGGTTCATCGTTGATGTCGATGATTTTGCCGACGGGATTTTCGCCGTCCGTAAAGATGCCGCGAGCCAGCACCGTGTCGATGAGTGCGACCTTCGAGAAATCGTGGTACTGATTTTCGGAGAAGCCGATGCCATCCGTCACGACATAGCCCAGTGTATCGAAGAACTTTTCATCCACACCGTAAACCGAAGCCGAATCAATTCTGGTATTGAGGTAATAGAGGCTGTCGGTATCAGATGTTCTGCGGTAGAGGGTGCAGCTCTCGACCTCATCGAGCGCCTCAATGCGTTCTCTCTGCTTTTCGGAGGTCACATGGATATTATCCGGCACAGGATTCCACCGGTTGAATTCGGCATCCCAGTCGCCCTGCACAAGTTTGATGTCCACGGTATTATTGCCCGCACCGATGAGGTTATTCTTGATCTGTTCATTCGTACCTGCGATGATGGAAACGATGGCAATGATCGCCGCGATACCGATGATAATGCCGAGCATTGTGAGGAACGAGCGGATCTTATGCGACAAAATGCCCTGCAATGAAAGTCTGATGTTTTCAAACATAGTTTCTGCTCCCCTTTCTCAACCCATGCCCGGATAAAGCACTTCGGTTGTTTCGTTTGTCCGGACGCCTTCGCGGACATTCTGCCCGTAAGGGAAACAGATTTTGTCGTTCATATCGAGACCGCCGGTAATTTCGATCATTTCGCCGCTCCACAGCACTCTGCCGGCACGGACATACTGCTTGACGAGTCTGCCTTCATCATTCTGCTTCATGATGTAGTAGTCGCCGTTCTCCTGCCGGACATAGTGAGCCGGCATAATAACAGCACCGGAATCATCCGTGGGCGTATTCTGCAGCGTCACACTGACATAGTTTCCGACGACAAAATCCTCCGCATCATCAATGGAAGCGTGAACGCGGTAGCTGGAATTCTGCGGATTATTGCTCCACGGGTCATTGACGGAATAGGAAGATGGTTCCGATTCCACAGAGGTCACCGTAGCGGTGCTGAAAGCGCCGTTCATATAGGACATGACATCGACCGCCGTACCGACGGGAACTTTCGGGAGATTCAGTTCCGCGACATCAAAGACGACCTCGACACCGCCCGCGCCCTCAATGATGGCGAAGGCATTGTCATCTTCAGAAGGCGCTGCGAAGGGATCTGTTTCCTCTGTTTCCTCATCGGATTCGCCTGCTGCCTGCCCGATCTTCTTGATCACGCCGTCCACCGCCGCAACGACCTTGCCGTCAGACTTCTGCTTTCTGGCATTTTTGAGTTCCAGCTCAGCATTTTTGAGATCGAGTTCAAGCTGCTTGATTTCGTTCTGCTTTTCGCGGACCATCTCCTGAATCCGCTTGCGGGTATACACATAGTCATTGTTCTGCGGATCGTTCTCATTGAAGACCGGTTCCTCGAAGGATTCCTCCGGCATTTCCATCATTCCGAAGTCATCGGGCAGCTCATCATCGGGGAATTCGTCAGTATTTTCCTGCACCGGCGGGGTAAAGGAGAGCTGACCGTGCATTTTCGCATCGGCATTGACCGACACGCTGCACGTTTTCTCATCGAAGGTCATGCCGTCCATGACCGGAAAATCGAGAACGGCGTCCATCTGGGTCATTTTGCTGCCGTCGATGATCCACTTAAAGAGGAAGGTCTGGGTTTCCTCATCGTAGACGTGCAGTTCCGCGATGCGCCTGCCCGAACCGATGGCACTGAGGAAATTCTTGCGGACAATCGTTTTTCTGCCGCAGTTGACGATGAAGGGATCCTCCGCAGTACCGCTGCCGGAAGCGGGAGGTGTAGAGCCGCTGACCTCCTCTGCCAGCACAATCGGGACAGGGGGTTCAGGATCATCGGGAAAATCCGGATAATCGGGGAAATCGGGATAATCCGGCTCATCGGGATAATCCGGCTGCGGCGCATCCTCAGAGGGCTTGTAGTTCTTGATTTCCTCCAGCTCTTTCTTCGCCATTTTGATCTTCTGCTCCGTGAGCTTGACCTTATTTTCCTTCTGCGCGAGTTCCAGCTCCACAACGGTCATATCGTATTCGAGGATGGTATCGCCCTTCTTGACCATATCGCCTTTCTTGACCAGCACATTCTGCACGAGCTTGCCGGTATCGACATAGATTTTCTGGGCATTTGCGGCGGTGATTCTGCCGCCCATATCCTCATTCTGATAGTTGAAATACTCCGCCGGCTGTGCCATCATCGAGACAGGCACAACGTCAACAAAGGTTGTTTCCTCTTTGTTTTTCTGATACTTTTTGTACCCGAAGAATCCGCCGCCGCCCAGCACAGCCAGACAGAGCAGAAAGATGATCAGTTTTTTCATGTTGCAGACGCCTCCTCCGCAGCGGGTTCTTCCGCTGTTTCGGTGCGGGTATTGAACGCACCGGAATGGATTTGTCCGTCACGGATATACATGACGCGCTTTGCGCAGCGGGCAATATCCGGCTCATGGGTGATCATCACGATGGTAACGCCTTCGCGGTTGAGTTCCCCGAAGAGTTCCATAACCTGATCGCCGGACTTGGTATCCAGCGCACCGGTCGGCTCATCTGCGAGGAGCAGGCGCGGGTGATTTACGATTGCGCGCGCAATGGCAACACGCTGCTTCTGACCGCCGGAGAGCTGGGTGGGCTTAAAGAGCATTCTGTCCTCCAGCCCGACTCTCTTGAGTGCCGCGACGGCGCGTTCTCTGCGCTGCTTCTTGGAAACGCCTGCATACAGCAGCGGCAGCTCGACGTTTTCGAGTGCAGACTGCCGCGGCAGCAGATTGAAATTCTGGAAGACGAAACCGATCTTGTTATTGCGGATTTCGGAGAGCTGCTTATCGGAGCAGGACATGATGTCCGCGCCGTCAAAAATGAACGTACCCTTCGTCTGCTTATCGAGGCAGCCGATGATATTCATGAGGGTCGATTTACCGGAACCCGAAGGTCCCATAATGGCGACATACTCCCCCTCATCGACCGAGAGGGAAATATCCTTCAGAACAGGAACAGCTTCCTTGCCCTGCATATAATCCTTAAAAATAGAAGTCAATTCAAAAACCATTGCGAAATCTCCTGTTCTGATTATGCTTCCGGCTCAGCGTCATCCGAAGCATCTGCGCCGGGAGCTTCCTCCCCTTCCGGCAGATCATCCGCAGACATTCCGTCGTCAGCCGGCATCTCATCTTCACCGGGCATAGGATTGCCGTTCTCATCGAAGTGAATCTCGTTGCCCTCCTCGTCCATATAGACAGGATTGCCATCCTCATCGAAGATCATGTCGTCGCCGGGCATCATGTCATCTCCGAACATCATATCTTCGCCCATACCGCCCTGCTCATCAAAGGCATTTTCGGGAATGTCCTTATCAGACTGATTGGTCGTGGTATGCATACCTTCTTCGATGTAGTCTGCGGGATAGGCAATATAGTCATCCTCACTCAGACCGGAAAGGATCTGGCAGTCGCCGCAGGAATCATCCACCGTACCAAGCTCCACAACGCGCTTTTCAATGGTGTCGCGCGAGGTCTTCGCCCAGACATAATTGTGAGAGCCGTCCCAGAGGACGAAATTGGAATAGAGCCACAAGCCCTCCTTCTCCACATCGGAAGAAGACTGCAAATCCGGCTCAAGGAGAATATGCTGACCCAGCATGAAGCCATCCAGCGATTCCGGCTCAACATAAAAGGTATACTTGCTGGAAGAGCTGTCATCGCTGCTCATGCCGTAATACATATTATTTTCGTTCTGCTGCGGATTGGTGTCGATCTCATTGATCGTGCCGTGCCACACCGTATCATCGACGCGGCTGTGCAGCAGCATCGGCGCGCCCTGATAGATCTGCGCAGCGTTCTGCTCATTGAATGTACCCTTGACGCGGTAATCGCCGGCAGCAGCAATCTTCATGATGACATCGGCAGATTCTTCATACATCATATTATTGCCCTGCTGCGACTCAGAGATGTCCTTCAGCTCCTTGACCGTACCGTCAATCGGTGCGGTGACAAAAGCACTCGTCAGGGAATTTTCGAGTTTTGTAATCTCAACATTCTTGGTTTTGATCTCATACTCATCGCGGGCATTATCGCTTTTCAGCGCAAGAATCTGCGTCGTATAGCTGACCTGCGCATCGCCGGAAGCATTTGCCTTTTCCTGTTCGAGTTCCTCAATCGTCGCCTTGTTGGTCTCAATCGTATTTTGCAGGCTCTCAACTTCCAGCTTCTTGGAATCAATCTGAAGCTGAATGGACTCCACATTATAAGTCAGGAGCTTGTCGCCCTTCTTGACCTTGTCGCCCTCATGCACCAGAATCTCGTCAACGGTCTTGCTCTGATCGAATTTCACATCGACCGTTTTCTGTGCCACGATGACACCTGCAAAACAATTGGCATTGAGATCCAGTCCGTTGACAGTATTCACAGCGGCAACGCGCTGCACATAAACCTTATCGCTGCTGTTCGACACTTTTCCGGCGTGCTGCTTGTAATAATACCAGCCCCCCGCGCATCCCGCGCAGACAACCGCAGCCGTCACGATTCCGGCTACAACGCCTTTTGTACTCATAACCTTTCATCCTCCGTGTAGTAAATCTAATAAGTGTGATCTCATCGGATCGCCGGCAAAATGCCGCAGTATCATTATAAGCCCGACAAGGCAGGAAGTCAACTATATTATGGTAATTTTAAAGAAAAGTTCAGCTTTCTG
Source organism: Ruminococcus sp. UBA4275 (assembly GCA_002395085.1). Classification (GTDB taxonomy): domain Bacteria; phylum Bacillota; class Clostridia; order Oscillospirales; family Ruminococcaceae; genus Firm-04. The sequence continues at coordinate 5,558 of DGVV01000096.1, forward strand.
CACACCCCCCCTCCATCATGCCCGTATCCCGCTGATTTGCCCGTTCAGCAGGCAGCGGACTGCATACAGGCAATTCCGGCGCATCGCAAATAGTAAAAACTGCTTCTCATTTTTTGCGAATACAACTTCTCAGATATTGTTGTCGATTTAGTGAATCTGTCAAAAATTGCGGTACATACTTGGATAATATCACACATTGTAAATAAAACCAGATTCATTAATACAGCTTGTATATTTTTATCGCCTGTGTACCATTCGTTTTGACTTATACCCCCTATCAGGAAAAACCTATTTGCAATTTGCACGAAAATATGGTATGATAAAGCCATGGAAAGCAAGGGATGCACCAAAGACAGCAAGGCGCTGTCAGGGGATCAGACCTGATCCCGCACAGCTTCGCGAACCGCTGCATCTGCAAGGATTTGCACAGTAACGCAAATCGCAGACCGAAGCAGCATTTTTTACTACGTTCCCCCTAAGTGGCAGCGTCGGGCGCGGATCACCCTCCCGACCCGGCGCTCCACTCTCCTTTTTTTCACGCCGCTCCGGCAACGCGAAAAGCGGCGCAAATACGCAGGTATCGGCAGACGGCTCTTTCCGGATGCCGTATACATATATTGAGAGATAAAACGAAACTCATTGGGGCAGCAGCTATGATTCGTCCGTATAATGCGGGCGGATCTAAGCTGCAAAACTTTATGAATTTGAAAAGGGGTATTAAAATGTTGCGTTCTAAAAAAGTAATCGCGCAGTTCCTCAGCATTCTGATGCTTACCACCACAACTGCCGGTGTGCTGTCCGCAAATGCAGGACAGAAGCTCATGAGTGCCAGCTTTGAAAACGGCTACGACGATTTCTCAGCCCGTTCAACTGAAAGCATCACCAGAACCAATGACATCGCGTTCGACGGCGACTACAGCCTGCTGGTCAGTGACCGCACCGCTGAGTGGAACGGCCCTGTTGCTCCGCTTGGTGCAAGCTACACTTCCGGCGAAAGCTACGGTATTTCCTGTGCAGTCTATCAGAAGTCCGGCGCTCCGGTTGATATGCAGATTTCCCTGCAATACAATAACGGCACAGATACAACCTATGCGCACATCGCTGCAACTGCTGTTCCGAGCGGCGAATGGACCATCCTGAGCAATCCCGCTTATCAGATTCCTGCCGGCGCAACCGACCGTTATATCTACGTTGAGACCGCTTCGGATCTCTGCGATTTCTACGTTGACAACATTGTCGTTGAGATGCCGTCTGTTTACCGCATGGGCGATGTCAACCATGATGAGGCAATTGACCGCAAGGACGTGCAGGCACTCACGGAATTCTTGATGGGAGGCGATGCGGATGTTGAGCTGGACACCGCGGATATGAACGGCGACGGCAAGCTCAATGCAGTGGATCTCTCACTGCTCAAAGAATTGTTCCTGTATCCGGAACTCACCCGCACGACCACTACGACAACCACAACCACCACGACCACAACCACAACTACAGTTACCCGCAACAACGACGACTGGCCGGAACTCCACCCCGGCGACAAGTGGTACAATACCGCTGATGTGAGCTGGATTCCTGCCGGCAAGAAGGTCGTTGCCATCGCATTCGATGACGGCCCCTGCCCCGGCGGCGAAAACTACGGTATGCGCATTCAGCAGGCGCTCAACAAGCAGGGCTTCCACGCAACCTTCTTCTACTGGGGCGAGCGCATTGCGGGTCATGAGAATGAGATCCTCTCTGCGGAAAAGTCCGGTCACGAGGTTGCAAACCACACCTGGAATCATCCGGATAATCTCCACACGTCTGATCCCAGCACGGTTCTGTACCAGTACACCAGCGTGAAGGATAAGCTCAATCAGATCCTCGGCGTGAAGCGCGATTATCTCGTTCGTCTGCCGTATCTGAACTGGAGCCAGACCATCGCAAACACGCTGCCGGTTCCGTTCCCGAACTGCGGCATCAACACCGAAGACTACAACCCCGGTCACACCGCCGGTCAGACCGTCGGCACGATTCAGAGTGCTGCACAGTCCGGCAGACTGGAAGGTCAGGTCGTCCTGATGCACGAGGTCTACGACGCAACTGCAACCGCTATGGAGCAGCTTTGCCCGTGGCTGGAGCAGAACGGTTACGTCTGCGCAACGGTTTCTGAGATGTTCAAGTACTACGGCAAGGATATGGTCGCCGGCAAGAAGTACGATTCCATCTATTCGTAATGCATTCGCAGCATTCATGCTTTAACATTCTACCATTTCTTTCTTCCAATATCCTCAAACGGCTAAACTCCGGGAGCAAGGCACTCATCGTTTTGATGGGTGCCTTTCTCTGTGTGATCGCACGCGGGGATTGACCGCAGCCGCGCTTTATAGTATAATAGTATGATCAGTCATATCTCCGGAATGAAATTTTTGGGTATGTAACTTTTTGGGTGATTGGCAAATTTTGGTTAACACAAGTATCTTTTGCTGAGCCCATATCAAAAGTTTCGCTCAAGCCTTTTCAAAGGCTTGCAGGAGTCCAGAGGGCGGTGCCCTCTGGTCGCGCTCCGCAGAGCGCGAAA
>DGVV01000081.1 GCA_002395085.1 Ruminococcus sp. UBA4275
AATCCGTCGGAGACACTTTATCTACAGACTGAAACGGCAGCGGGGATGTTTCCCTGCTGCCGTTTTGTTTCCGCAAACGCAGTCTCCCCGCGCCGGAAGACCGCGTTTGCAAAACCGGATTGAGGATCAGCAGCCGCAGCCGCAGTTGTTGTTATTGTTGTTGCAGCCACAGCCGCAGTCGCCGTTGCAGCACATGAAGAACAGCAGAATCAGAATAATCCACCAGCAGTTATTTCCGCACATAATCGAACACTCCTTTACAAGTCAAAACAGAATGGCCGGCGTCCGGATCGCCGTCCGCAGAAGAAAGCGTTTTCCGCTTCCTAGTCTCATGATATGCCGCCGCATGAAATGTGTGCGGAAAAATTTTCCGGCGACTGCATGAACTGCCCGCAATCTGCACAGAATGAGAAGCGGGTAAATCGCGGGGCAGCCGCATATACTGCATTAAGAATGAGACGGAGGGATACCATGCAGAAGGATGCTTATACGAAAAAAGCGAGACAAATCACAGAAAATGCGCGGATTCAGGCGGAACAGCTTGGACATACGTTCATCGGGAGCGAACATCTGATCCTATCTATGCTGACTGACGGCAGCAATGTCGGAGCAGCCATTTTGCGGACACACCGTGTACCGCTTCAGCGGTTTCAGCAGGCGGTTTTGCAGGAGCTGGGGCGCGGTGAACCGGTACGGCTGAGTGACGATGCACAAACACCCGCCCTGCGCAGAATTCTCCTGACGGCTGAAAAACAGAAACCCCGTGCCGATGCAGATTCCTGCGTCAGTTCAGAGGGACTGCTGCACGCTGTTTTGCAGGATGAACATTGCGGTGCGGCGCTGCTATTGCGCGGCATGGGTCTTTCCCTGCACGCATTGCGTGCGGCTTGCTGTTCGCAGGAATATCCCGATGAAATGCAGGCAGGATATCCGACATTTGACCGTAAATCCTGTCCGACGCTGGCGAAATACGCCCGCTGCCTCACCGAACCCGTGACAGTCAGCAGATTTGATCCGCTGATAGGGCGTGAACGGGAAACAAATGAAGTCCTGCGCATTTTACTGCGCCGCACGAAGAACAATCCCGTCCTGATCGGTGCAGCAGGCGTCGGAAAAACCGCGATTGTGGAAGGCATTGCAGCACGAATTATGCACGGAGATGTTCCGGCAGCACTCAGCGGAAGGGTAATTCTGTCTGTGGATATGGCTGCAATGCTTGCAGGTGCGAAATACCGCGGAGACTTTGAGGAAAGGCTCAAAGCCTGCATGGAGGAAGCAGCAAAAGATCCGCAGATCATCCTGTTTATTGATGAACTGCACATCATTATGGGAGCCGGTGCAGCGGACGGTGCAATTGACGCTGCAAATATCCTGAAACCGCATCTGGCACGCGGCGAACTGCGCCTGATCGGCGCAACGACAACTGAGGAATACCGGAAACAGCTCGAAAAAGATGCCGCACTCGTCCGCCGGTTTCAGCCGGTCATGATTGCTGAACCCTCCCCCGCAGAAGCAGCCGAAATGCTTTACGGTCTGCGGCGTCACTACGAAGATTTTCATAAAATTGAAATCGGATCAGATGCCATTGATGCTGCGGTACAGTATTCCGTGCGGTATCTGCATGACCGTGCGCTGCCCGACAAGGCACTGGACCTTCTGGATGAAGCCTGTGCTGCGGTCCGGTTGGGAGAAAATAGTTCACCCCGTCTGCCGGACTTTGCGAGTGAACCTGTTGTTCATGCACCGCAAATCGCACGCATCCTTTCAGCCAAAACCGGCATTCCGGCAGGACAGCTTACAAGTTCGGAGACAGAACGTCTGCTGCATCTGGAGAAGGCGCTTCGCAAGCGAATCATCGGACAGGATGAAGCAATCAGCGCAGTTTCGGGCGCAATTCGCAGAAGCCGTGCCGGACTTCGCCGCAGCGGCAGACCGGTTGGTGCATTCCTCTTTCTTGGTGCTACAGGCATCGGCAAAACAGAACTTGCCAAAGCCATCAGTGATGAATTGTTCGGCGGCAGCCTCATTCGCATCGACATGAGCGAATATATGGAAAAGCACACAGCATCTCGCCTGATTGGTGCGCCTCCCGGTTATGTCGGGTATGACGACGGGCATTCACTGGTGGAACGGGTTCGGCGTGCGCCGTACAGTCTGGTACTCTTTGACGAGATGGAGAAGGCGCATCCTGATGTACTTGCGCTGCTGCTACAGATTCTGGAAGACGGCACACTCACAGACGGGCAGGGCAGGAAAGCTGATTTTTCAGAGACGCTGATCATCCTGACCTCAAACCTCGGAGCTGAAACGCTCTCCGGCGGAGTGATCGGCTTTGCAGATGCCCAGACGGATTCTGATACAAAACGAAAAAATCTGCTGGATATTCTGCGCAAAACAATGCGTCCGGAACTGCTGCACCGTCTGGATGCAGCAATTGTATTCCGGCAGCTTGGAGAGCCGGATTATATTGAGATTTCAAGCCGTCTGCTGCGCGATCTTGCTTCGCGTGCAAAAGAAGCAGGTGCGGATCTGACATGGACACCGGAAGCTGCAAAGTTTCTGACTGCGCAGGCTGATACAGAACACGGCGGTGCGCGTGCAATCCGGACTGCATTGATTCGCTATGCTGAACCGCTTCTTGCAGAAAGTCTGCTGCGGCAGGCTAAGGGCGCGCGAACACTCTGTGTCAGAGACGGTATGCTGGCGGTGGAACGGACGGTTTCTGTACCGGCATCCTGAGACAATCAGCAAATCATGCGCTTAGCACAGCCATAGTTTTATGCAAATCATCCGGTAGATCTGGATGATTTGCATAATTTTTCGCAAAGTTTCAATTGCAATCTGCAAATTGTGCGATTGACGATTGCACAGTAACCGGACAACTTATGACATTGACGCTTCATAAAAAATGAACTATAATAAGTTTGCAGTTTTGTTAAGGTTCACTAGTATCTGATCACACAAAAGAAAAGAAACGTGAACTATTATGGGGAGGAATTCATGATGAAACACCGTGTACACAAAGTGACAGCTCTCGTCTGCACGCTGTCACTGCTTGGCACATCCGTGCCATATCTCGCAGTCCCGCAGACATCCGTTGCCGCAGCGGATTATCAGGTTCGTGATCCGTTTTTCAATTTCGGAAGCGGATACAATTATTACACCTCAGAACATTTCCAGTTCATCTGGGGCAATTCCGGTGATGCCGGAAAAGTTACGGAGGATTTTCTGAGGAAAAACGCCGCAAATATGGAGCAATTCTGGGATATTTATGTCAACGGACTCGGCATGAATGAATGTGCAGAATCCGTTGAAGCGCGGCTGCGCGACGGCAGAAAGTACAAGCTGAACATTTATATCTCCGGTACCGGTCTCTCCGGAATGCAGGATGACTGGGCATATATGTCCTATGATAATCAGGGGTATCCGTATCTGTTCTGCTGTGTCGGTGCGATGCAGACCGATCCCGCATCATGGGTGATGCCGCACGAATTCGGTCATGCAATCACTGCACATCAGCTTGGCTGGAACCGCAACAAGTATTCCAATACATGGTGGGAGGCACTCGGAAACTGGTTCCGCGAACAGTGGATCTACCGCGTTGCTGCGGAAAACGGCTGGTCAGATGATTTCTCGCACGGCTACGGTACAGATTTCTTTGAGACATATCTCAAAAATATGTGCTTTACTTCGCCGTTCGGGCGAGACTATTACGCCGCATGGGTGCTGCTGCAATACCTCACCGAGAATCCGGATCATCTCGAAGGTTACGGCACAAACTTTGTCCGCACGATGCTGCAGGAGGGCGAAGACGACGAATATCCGCTCAGGATGATCGACCGCCTTGCACCCGCCGATATGAAAGAAACCCTCGGACACTTTGCCAAGCGCATGGCGACACTCGATTTTGCGCAGAAAACCGCCTACCGTAAACGTCTGGATGCACTGCTTTCGCAGGGCGCATGGAACTGGCAGCAGATTTATACCATGCTGGAGAAAATGGACGGTACTGCCAATACATACACTGTTCCGACAGAACGTGCGCCGCAGGCTGCCGGCATCAATGTTGTGCCGCTGAATATCAGCGGAAGCAGGATCAATGTCACTCTGGATGGAAGATCGGAATTGCAGGGTGCAGACTGGCGTGCCTGCATCGTAGTGGAAAAGCAGGACGGAACGACGGTTTATTCAGATTTGTTCGGAAACGGCGGTTCTGCTTCGCTGGAGGTTCCTGCCGATGCAGTATCGGCATATCTGACCGTGACTGCGACACCGGATGATTCTCTCTACTGTCCTTCCGGTCTGCACTGGCACAATGATTCCGATGAATTCGGTGAGACCCGTCAGCCGTTTACAAGCAAACATCGTTATCCGTATGCTGTCACAATTGAAGGCGCAGACATCAAAACCCGTCCGCTGACTCAACGCGGACATCAGCACGCAAACGGCGGCGGATTTGTCGCTGACAGCGCCCGTGTGGACGATTCTGTCTATGTTGGTCCGAACGCAGCGGTCATCGGCAATGCAACTGTCACTGGCAACGCAATCATTGACGGCTATGCGATGATCGCGGAAAATGCTTCAATTTCCGGCAATGCCTACATCGGTGACTGTGCAATGGTTATGGGCAGAGCAAAAGTTTCCGGCAGCGCAAAAGTGCTTGAGAGTGCCTGCATCTGGGATAACTATACCGTCAAAGACAATGCTGTTGTCAAGGGCGTGGCATTCTGTATGGCAAACGGCAGTGCTTCCGGTCAGGCAATTCTCGACGGAGATTACTATGACGACGGTTCTAATTCCGCTGTCAAAGGTGCTTGCTATGGCTGGTACGGTACGCAGACCTATCTTGATGCACGGCCCTATACCGACGGACTAGCCCTCGCATACGATTTCGATACCGATTCCGGAAATGTCATTTCTGACCGGTACACCTCTACGTATGCCCTGCCGGTCGGCGCGAAATGGGAAGCAGAACGGACAGGCGCAGAAGGTGTGATGACACTGGACGGTGCGGATGATTATATCGACACGGACGATTCATTTGCATACTTCCGCGACGGTGCAGAGTATCAGTTTGCGACACTCTGGCGCGGCGGTGCAGCAAATCAAAAGCTGTTCTATTTCGGTGACCTTGAAACCTGCCTGTACTTCACACCGCAGAATACAGACGGCGTTGCAGAACTGGTTATGCGCGACAGCAGCGGCGAACAGCATTATCCGCTGGCACAGGCACTTCCGCGCGGGGAATGGTCAATCCTGCGGCTGCAAATCGGAACAGACAGTAAACTGACAGTGGATCTGGGCGGCGGCAATGTCCTCTCCGCAGATCTGAATCTGCATTCGCTGGATTCGCTGCTGAAAGCTATGCATCATGCAGATTCCGTCAGCATGATCGGTGCAGGCGCAGACGGCGGCTATTATAACGGTTCACTGGATTTTGCGCGTGTATACTTCAAGCCGGTTACAGATACAGATTTTCCTGTTTACAGCGTCAGAGAGGACATCTCCGATGAACCTGCCGTGACAACCACAACAACGGAATCTACATCCACTGCAACCTCCACAACAACATCTGAAACCTCCGATCCGGACGGCAGCGGACTGCGCGGAGATGTCAATGAAGACAGCATCGTTGACGTTCGGGATGCGGTTCTGATGGCGCGTTATGTCGGCGGTGATATTACCGCTGTCATTCAAAACCGCGGTCTCAGTAACGGTGACCTTGATAATAGCGGCGGTCTCGGTATACCGGATCTTACCAGACTGCTGCGCATCCTTGCACGGCTCGAACAATGATACATACAGGCGGAGACTCACAATCTCCGCCTGATTTCATGTTGACAAATATTCAAAAATCGTGTATAATAGAATGTCGAAACTTGTTTGAGAGGGTGAAATCCAATGCACAAGCGCGTGATGGGCGCGTCTGTCTGCTTTCTGATGCTGACAGGCTGCGGCAGTATGATTGTGCAGGAAGAAGCAGAAGGACCGCCGGTTGTGCTGACAATTCCCGGCAGTACCGCTGTTACAACAACTACGAAACCGGTTGAAACAACAACCGTTCCCCTTCCGGTCTGGGACGAAAATCTGGAAATAGACGAGGAAAATGAGAAAATCGTGATTCAGGGCGTTCCGCATTTCACGCAGTTCAGCCAATATCTGACAGCCTGCGAATCGCTCGCAACCTGCAGTCTCCTGCAATACTATGGCATTGATATGACACCGGATGTTTTTCTGGACGGCTATCTGCCGGTCTCGGATTATCCGGAAAAAGATTCTGACGGTGAACTGCACGCTGAACATCCCGCGAATGCCTTTATCGGAGACCCAATGAAGGGCGATGCCTTCGGCTGCTACAACAGCGCCATTGTGCGGGCGACGGATAAAATCCACAAAGGTCTGGCACTTGCCCATAACAATATGTCACTGCCGGAACTCTGCAAACATTACATTGACCGCGGTGAACCTGTCGTCATCTGGGCAACAATCAATATGGCACGCGCCTCGAAAACCATTTCCTGGCATACGCCAGGCGGCGAGATTTATACATTCATCAGCCCGGAACACGCCCTTGTTTTGCTTGGATATGATGAAAACAACTACTATTTCTGTGACTCCCTGCAATACAATGACATCTGCTCTTACCGCAAGGAAGCGGTTGAACAGGCGTATGAAGCGCTTGGCGAACAGTCTCTTGTGATCAATCAGCGTGTACTCTTACAAGTGCCGGATTTCTGGCGCATCAGCAATGTGGAGGAAATGAACCATGACGATTCCGAATGACCCGTTTATTCTGTTCAGCTATATCAATACGCAGCTTCGTGATTCCGGCATGACGCTTTCCGATTTCTGTGAAGAAAACGAACTGGATGCCGCTGCTATTACCGAAAAACTGCTTGCCGCAGGCTTCCGCTACGATGAAAGCAACCGGCGTTTCAAATAAAATACGGGCTGATAACAATTTGGGTGGTTTTTAGCCAGACCCAAAACTTTAGGTTGGAATAATCAAATTATTCAGTTGAACATTCATCGGCAAACAAAGAGACCGGCGATCCGATTCGCCGGTCTCTTATTATTTACACTGTAATTAAAGCATCCGCGTCAGCATTTTGCCAAGATGCTGCAAATCCAGAACGGTCAGAAAACCATCGCTGTCCAGATCCGCCTGTGCCAGCATTGCTTCATTGACCTGAAGCGAATCATCCTCAGCAACGATCCGCGCCAGCAAAACCGCATCCGCTACATCAACCGAACCGTTCATGTTAATATCGCCCTTATGGTAAACCCCATGCAGCGGCAGCACAGAAGGCTCAGCCTGTACAGTTGTCGTCGCAGTCGTCATCACAACGGGTGTCCAGTGCGCATAAAGCGTATGCGGCACTGCGGATTCCACGACCGTATCCTTCAAAATCTGTTCACCGCCATCCGCATCCGTGAACCAGCCGTCAAAGGAAAAACCTTCCTGCTGAAGAATCGGCAGCCCGCCGTATGTCTCCAGAAAAGACACCGTCGCACCGGTCGGACCGGCAACATCCGGATGCGAGAAATACACCTGCACACTGCCCTTGACGGTAATATCATACTGCTCTGTTTCAGCCGTACCATAGTCATTGACCAGCGATGCCTCCAGCGTAAAATAGCCCGGACGATCCGGCGTCCATGTCACGGTATGAGATTCCTCATCGCTGAAATTCATGGTTTCCTCTTGCGTGTCAACCAGCTCACCGGTTGCACGGTCAACTACACGAAGCTGATAGCTTGTCGCGATGCCGCCTGAAAGTTCCAGCTCCACAGCATCACCGCACGTAAACTCTGTACCGTTCAGAATCGACATTGCAGCAGATGCCGGTGCTTCATCGAATACCTCAAACCACACACGCTCGCTGCTGAACATTCCGTAATCATTCTGCGAGGTCACATAGCAGGAGTACATTCCTGCCTCCGGAATATTCTGCTGAACGTGCTGACAGCAGGAGTAACCTTTATTATAACTGTAAAGCGTAGAGATGCGCTGCCCTGCTTCATTGTCGATGCCAAGAGCGAAATCACCCTTAATGTCACTGTTCAGCGTGAAATCAGCAAGCCCGACGGCAGATTGCAGCCGGTTGACCGTCACCTCTGCAAATTCCGGTGCTTTGGTATTGGCAAGCAGCGCAAACCACGTACCCTGCGTCCTTCCGTTCGTCATTTTCCATGCCGTCTGCCAGCTGTCTCCGGGAATATTGCGGCGCTCATTGCAGGCACTCTCAATAATGTGATACATTCCGTTCGCCTCGTTATAGCCGGTAATTGCCATAAAGTGGTACGGAACGTGAACAACTGCAACACCGCCTGCTTTCAGATGATTGATCAGGCGCTCATCAGTCACATCGCCGTAAAAGGTATCTGCAAGCGTAAACTTTGCCCGCTCACCCCAGCCTTCCTCAACGTCAGCATAGAAAAGATCGCGGTAAAGGCCGCCGTTTCCGGGACGGTAGGAACCGTTGTCAACTGCCCAAGCGCCCACTTCCTGTGCATCCAGTTCAATGCTGTTCAGTGCATAAATCGCATTGCAGAACGAGAAAATACCGCATCCGGAAATATACATGGTATTCTGCTCCTTGCAGTATTTCTCAAACTTGATCGTGTTCCAATAGGGGTCGTACTGGTTGTAGAGTCTCCCTTCTGCGGCACTTGCGTGCAGCGTACAGGCGGCTGTCAGCACCGTCGCACTCAGACAGCTCAGGAATCGTTTTGCGCGGGAAAAATGCAATCCAATCTCCTCCTTAGATTGGCCGTGCGTCTGCAAAACAGCACAGCGATTGTCGGCGTAGGGGATGATTCCCCTACGCATTCGGCTTACCGCAGTCACATCTGTCCGGTGCTGCGAATCTGCATATTCATACTTTCCTATTTCTGTCAAAAAATCACCTTATTTATTATACTTGATAATCTGTCTATCGTCAACCGTCAAAATATATAAACGTGGTACAATAATTTTGGGAACATCGACAAATCTGCCAAAATTTTTTGAATTCACTTGACTTTTCCCGATTTTGTGGAGTATAATAAAAACAATCAGTTGCTTTTGCATAAAAAGCTGAGGATATGTCGCAACGGAGCGCTCATCTGACAGAGAGAATGCTGATACGCTGAAAGGCATTCGATTGATCTCCGCCGCGGTACCACCTCCGGCTGCGAAAGTCAGACTGGGAATGAGAAAACGCTCGGGTGGAACCGTGCGCGTTTGCATAGAAGCAGACCCGTACCCCGAACAGTTCACATACTGTTCGGCGTGCGGGATTTTTTATATCCGTATACTGGACAAAAATCAACAGGAGGTACTATTATGAAGATCACGTTTGAAAACGGCGCTTTTGAAAGCGCATCCCCGGTCACGGTCTATGACGCGGCAAAGGAAGCCGGCGTTCTCACCCGTGAAGCCATCGCGGCGCTCGTGAACGGCGAGCCGAGCGATCTCACCCGTGAGCTGTCTGCCGATGCGGAAGTCAAGCTCCTCACCTTCGAGGATGCAGAGGGCAGACATATTTTCAATCACACCGCTGCCCATATTATGGCACAGGCTGTCAAGCGCCTGTATCCCGATGTCAAGCTGACGATTGGTCCGGCAATTGACCGCGGCTTCTACTACGATTTCGATACGCCGAAGCCCTTTGGCGCGGATGATCTCTCTGCCATCGAAGGCGAGATGAAGAAGATCGTGAAGGAAAATCTCCGCATCGAGCGCTTCACCCTCCCCCGCAATGAGGCTCTGGCACTCATGCAGAAGCGCGGCGAATCCTACAAGATCGAACTGATCGAGGAGCTGCCCGAAGGCGAAACCATCAGCTTCTACAAGCAGGGCGAGTATACCGACCTGTGCGTCGGCCCGCACCTCTTTGCAACCGGTCTGGTCAAGGCGTTCAAGCTGACCTCATGTACCGGCGCTTACTGGCGCGGCGATCAGAACAACAAGCAGCTCACCCGTATCTACGGCGTTGCATTCCCGAAGAAAGATCAGCTCAAAGAGCATCTTGATCAGCTTGAAGAAGCAAAGAAGCGCGATCACAACAAGATCGGCAGAGAGCTTGGCTATTTCACAACCGTTGACTATATCGGTCAGGGTCTTCCGATCATGCTGCCGAAGGGTGCAAGAGTTCTTCAGGTGCTTCAGCGCTGGGTTGAGGACTACGAGCAGAGCAAGGGCTGCCAGCTCACCAAGACCCCGCTCTTTGCAAAGCGCGATCTCTACAAGATCTCCGGTCACTGGGATCACTACCGCGACGGTATGTTCATCATGGGCGACCCCGATGACGAAGAGAAGGAATGCTTCGCACTCCGCCCGATGACCTGCCCGTTCCAGTATCAGGTCTTCCTTAATAAGCAGCGCACCTACAAAGAGCTGCCGATGCGTCTCACGGAGACCTCTACCCTCTTCCGCAATGAGGACAGCGGCGAAATGCACGGTCTGATCCGTGTGCGTCAGTTCACGATCTCTGAGGGTCACTTTATCATCCGTCCGGATCAGCTTGAGGAGGAGTTCGGCTTCTGCCTTGAGATGGCAAAGTATATGCTCGATACAGTCGGTCTGCTTGAGGACTGTACCTTCCGCTTCTCTCAGTGGGATCCCGCAAACCCGAAGAACAAGTACGAGGGTACGGCTGAACAGTGGGCGCTCGCACAGGATGCTATGGGCAAGATTCTCGATCACCTCGGACTGCAATACGAAATCGGTATCGACGAAGCTGCTTTCTACGGCCCGAAGCTCGATATCCAGTACAAGAATGTCTTTGGCAAGGAAGATACGCTGGTCACGATCCAGATTGATATGCTCCTTGCACAGAAGTACGGTATGTACTATATTGACCGCGACGGTCAGAAGAAGCTGCCGTATATCATCCACAGAACCTCCCTCGGCTGCTATGAGCGTACCCTCGCTTATATGCTGGAAAAATACTCCGGTGTGCTGCCGCTGTGGCTTGCTCCGGAACAGGTTCGCCTGCTGCCGATCGGTGAGGAACACAATGCCTATGCACAGGAATTTGCTGAGCGTCTCACGCAGGCAGGTATGCGCGTGACCGTCGATGCAGAAGACAAGAACATCGGCACGAAGATCAAGAATGCGCGCTTTGACCGCATCCCGTATATGCTCATCATCGGTGATAATGAGGTCAAGGACGGCGGCGTGACGGTTCGTTCCCGCAAGGAGGGTGAACTCGGCTGCATGAAGCTCGATGACATCTTCAGCAAGCTCGTGACTGAGATCGCAACCAAGGCGAAATAAAACAGCAGATCCCCCGCTTCCGAGGAAACGGGGGATCATTTTGTTTATTCAACCGGATAATAGATTGTATCACCGAACTGGAACGATGCCACATTCTTCACATCAAGAAATCCGCACCAGTCCTCAGGGCCGCCGCATTCGTAGCTGCCCGTCACGTTTTCGATCACCGTATCGTTCGGGATGTTGAATCCGCCGAATGTTCTGGGCGGCATACCGTAACGCTCATCGCTGCCTGCCATTGCGCCGTAGGTAATGCGCTGCGTCTCGCCGTTCTTCCATGTGATATACATATTCCACCATTCGTCGTTGTCTGCCTTCCAGCCGACCTGATACAGTTCAAACGCCGAGAGGGTCAGTTCCTTGCCGTCTTCCGAAACCATCTGCACCGCATCAACATTCTGCCGCAGATCCAGCGGAATCGAAATGCCGTCGAACAGTTCGCCGTCAACATAGGTCTTGCCCTGATACTCTGTGACTTCCTTATCCATATTCAGAACCGCATCGGCAAGCGCTTCCTCAGACGGATCATCCGGCAGCTCCAGCCAGAGCGTGTACCAGCACTCATTCATTGCCTCCTGAAGCTCCAGACTCGAATCCATAGAATCGACGCCGCAGCTGCGTGTTGCAAGTTCTCCGCCGAGATACAGCTTCGGGCGCATATAGTCAAAAAGACCGGTCGCCTGCCGCAGGTTCTCCATCGTAGCCGGATCATCCGACTCCACTGTTGTCAGCACAAGTGCCTGCTTACCGTCACTCAGCACATTTTCTACGGTAATGCGGACATTTTCATTGCTGTAAGTCACAGGCTGCGGCGTAATCAGCTCTGCCATACGGGCTTCACCGACTGTTCCAAACCGGAACTGTACCATTCGCTGATTGTACTTCATGTACGCACCGGCACCAACCGACAGACAGAGTACCGCTGCCGCCGCCGCGATCATCGCAGGCAGGAATCTTCGGCGTCTGTGCTGCACGGAAAATTCCGGCTGCGATGCTTCCGAGAGATACTTTGCATCGAGGTCGTTCATCCATTCGAGCATATCCGTATTTTTCATATCGCATCCTCCTTTATCAGAAATGCTTTGAGCTTTTTGCGCGTGCGCGTCAGGCTCACACGCACCTTACTTTCGCTCATGCTGTATGCGTCCGCGATCTCCTTGCAGCTGTTCATATACCAGTATCGCCGCACGAAGATCACCCGCGCATCGTGAGAGAGCGTATCGAGAAAGCGCTCCAGTGCCGCGACAAAGCTGCGGCGGTCAAGCTCTGATTCCACCGTATCTGCCGCCGGAATGCACGCCGCCAGCTCATCCAGCACCGCCGGGATCTGTCCGCCGCCGCGCATCTGCCTGTGTTCTGCTTTCAGGCGGTTGAGGGCGATATTGCGCGTGAGAACGGTCAGATATGCGGCAAGGCTTTCCGGATGCTGCGGCGGAATCGTCTCCCAGACTTTCAGCAGCGCATCATTGACGCACTCCTCTGCGTCCTCGCTGCTGCCGAGGATCCGCTGTGCAAAGCGTCTGCACCGGCTGCCGTACTGCGCCTGCGTTTCCGAGACTGCGCGCTCGTCCCGTGCTTCATACAGGGCAATAATTTCAGGATCATCCATTGGCATCCGCCTCCTTTCTGCCCTCCTGCCTATTATGACAACATCATAGCACATTTTGTTACAGCATTGCAAGAAAAAAACGCTGCTTCCGGAAGGGGATCGGAAGCAGCGCTTTGTATTCGGGGTTTCAGAGAGAATGGAATATGCTTCAGGCAATTACCATCTGCCGCCGGGGCCCATGCCGCCGCCGGAAGATGCAGAGCCGGTGACCTGTGTGCCGCCGGAAGATTCGCCGCCGAGCGTCACAGGATACGCGGAATCAGCGAGGAGCTGCGTGCCGCCGGTAACGGTCGTGCCGGAATAGCAGGTGGAGTTATCCTTCGAGGAGATGCCGACACTGCCGCTTGCCGTCTTGAAGCTGACAACAGCCTTGCCGGAAGCATCCTTAAAGGTATAGGTCGTACCGAGATTCGTATTGCCCGCGGTCATGGTGATGTACGTGCCGCCGGTCTGGTTGATGCTGTAGCCGCCGTCACCGCAGTCGAGCGGCTCCTGACCGTTGCAGACGTAATAGCCGCCGGTCATGTTAATATTGCCATTGGAATCGAGACCGTCGTGGTCGCCGTTTGCGGAGTTGACTGCGACAAAGCCGCCGTTGAGATTCAGCTCACCGAAGGAGCTGCTCATGAACCCGCCGCCCCAGCCGCCGCCGGGACCCGTCTGGTTGCCGGTACCGGAACCGTCTGCGCCGCCTGCCGCGTTGTAGCCGTCGTCCGTCGAAACGATATAGACCGTACCGCTCTCCTGATAGATATAGACACCCTCAATGCCCTCGTAAGCCTTCGTCACGCAAATCTGCACATCGTCATACGTGCCTGCGCCTTTTGTTCCAATCGTCAGATTGTGATCGGAATGGAACGCATCATCTGCGGACTGCACATAGAACACACCGCCCTTGAGCGTCATGCTGCCGCCGCAGTGGAAGCTGTCGTCCGAAGTATTGACAGTGAGCGTGCCGCCGTTGACCGTAATATCGCCGGCGCTCTGCCAGGTCGTGCCAGCCTCATCAAAGAGACCGGTTGCCTTGATGCCTTTCGCGGAAATGTCGGTTTTGTTGGCATTGCCGTCCATTCCGCCTCCGCCGCCCCAGCCGCCGGTATTACCGCCGGTTGAGCTGCCGCCGTAGCTGCTGCCCTGATAGGTGTAGATATTGATGTCGCCGCCGTTGACCTCGACAGACTGCGTCGCCTGAATGCCGTCGCCGTTTTCCGCCTTAATGTCAATCGTGCCGCCGTTGATCTTGATGTATCCCTTGCCGGAATCTGCGGTATCATTGGTCGTCTTCAGGCCGTCGCCGCTCTTGCTGACCACCGTGACCTTCAGGGCCTCATAATTATCCGTTGCGTCCGGATCACCGATGCGGATCGAATCCTTGCCGCGGATCGCGTCATCGACTGCCGTGACCTGAATATCACCGTTCCAGAGCTTAATGTCATCCTTCGAGACGATTCCGTCGCCGCAGTTGCCGTTGACGATGAGCGTACCCTTGCCCTTGAACTTGATATCATCGAGCGAATAAATTGCACCTGCGCTCTGATCAGCATTGGTATAGCTTGTACCGTCAGAAATCGTATTCACGGTATCCTTTTTCACGGTAATGACACACTCATCCGCAATCTGCGCCACATAAACCGGCGAATCGCTTGCATTTGAGAGCGTCAGTCCGCGGAAATTCAGTGTGACCTGTCCGGTCGCATAAGTTGCTTCATCCACATCAACCTTGATCTGACCGTTTGCACACTCGCCGTCGATGTTGATGTCACCGAAGTTCGTTGTACCGTCAGTTGTCGGCTGCTTGATCGTGACATACGTGCCGTTCTCGACAGTCACATTCGCAGCAGCATCCGCAGCAACAACTTCATCTGCCGCATTTTTCAGCGTCACAGAATTCGCTGCAAAGGTGATCTGCGTGACATACTTGTCATCCGGCACGACCTCCTCGCCGCCGTTTTCGCCGCCCTGTGCAGAGCCGCTCATCAGCGCCTGCTTCATGAGGGAAAGGTCAATTGCGTTGATCTTACCGTCGCTGTTGAAATCAGCGGCTGCACCGTCTTCGAGATTGCCGTCACAGACCAGGAAACGCGAAAGACTGACCGCATCTGCAACCGTGAAGCTGCCGTCTGCGTTGCAATCGCCTTCGATTGCTGCAAGTGCCGTACCGCTCAGTGCAGCCGTCAGCGCGGCTGTCACGATCAGCGATGTACCAATTGCCTGCTTCTTTTTCATGGAAACCTCATCCTTTCATTGCATGGTTTTGAAAGCTTAGAGCTTAGTTTGTACAGAACTCTATGTCTCGGCGTTCTGTCCTCACCCTTTCTGTGATTATATTATGCCATGCAAGACTTAAATCAAACTGAAAAATGAGAAAGAAACCTTAAAAACAGCAATATTTGCAGCTTAAAACACAATTTGATTACAAAAAGACAGCAGATCCCCCGTTTGGAGATCTGCTGTATGATTATGATTCAGATGCGGAATCTGCTTCTGCCGCCGCTTCCGGAACAACCGGATCCGGCAGCGGATCACCCGCCAGAATGCCAAGCAGCATCCAGAAAAGCGGTGCAACGGTCAGCACGGAAATACCGACTGTAATCGCAATGCTGTACAGCACAACTGCACTGAAAACTGCCGGAAAATACCAACCAGTATGCATTTTGCGGTTGCGCCATGCCAGCCACAGGCAGACTGCAAGCAGCGCAATTTGCAGCACCAAAGACAGGATTCCGCGCGTTGCGGCTATGAACAGATAATCGTCATAGGGACGGTCGATTGTGTTGGGATTGTATTGCAAAACCAGACTGCTGTGAAGCTGCGTAAACGAGAAATTATCCGGCCCTGTGCCGAACACAGGGTATTTCCGGTTCACGCGAATGCCCTCGCTGCGGCAGAACCGCAGAACCGAAACCGGATCACTAATCTCAAAATCATGCGGCGCAACTGAAGAATACGGACCTGCTGTTGAGAGACGGAAACTGCCGTCATCCCATACAATTCCGCCGTCATAAAGCACAAAACCATTCTCTGCCGCAGAGTCATCACGCATATTCACTGTACCGTTCAGCGAAGGGCTGATATATACCCAGCCAACAGACAGAACTGCTGCTGCCGCCATCACAGCGGGCGTCAGCCACTTTTTGCCAGGTGCTGTTTTCCGGTTCAGACACCAGTATACGGCTGTCAGCAGCAGCGCACCGATACCGGCAATCACACCTGCAATTGTCTGCGTCTTGAAAACCAGCAGCATGGAAAGACCGGCACAAATCAGCGCAATTATCCGGCGTTTTTTCTCCTTCGCGGCAATCGCACAAGGAATGGAAACGCAAAGCAGCATCGACAGCAAAAGTGCAAAGGTAACAGGACTGTCTGTCAGACCGCTGGGAAGCCGGACATTGTAAAGCTGAAGCGGTTCGATCATCTTATACTCCGTCGGAAAATCGAACCAAGGCTGTGCCTGAAGCACTCCCCATACGCCCTGCACAATTCCGAATACCATTACCGCATCCAGAAAACGCAGGATATTGGCACGGCAGCGCAGCATAGAACCGACAAAGAACATTGCGGCATACATCAGCAGCGCAATCCAGCCCTCATCTCTGCCGTCATGACCAAACAGTGCAAACAGTTCATCAAAAGCGTGCATGACGGATGCATAACCCCAGATCAGCGATGCAAGCAGCAAACAGTACGGAATCGCTGTCTGCTTTGTGATTTCTTTTCGCATCAGACCAATCACCATCATGATAATCGCAGCGACACCGCCGATAGAGAAGAAGGTTGCGACAGACCGCAGCGCCACCACCGCGAGTCCGACGACTGTACTGAATCCGCCGCCCGACACCACTTCATCGACCTTGCCGTTCACGCTGTAGGTCAACTGATAAATACCGGCTGAAACCGCAGTCATCCAAAGCAAAACCGGCAGGAACTTTGCGCAGAAAGCACGGTACTTGTCGATATTCATATTCAGAATAAAATTCGATTTTTCGGATGTTCCGAAGATTGTCTTTGCCATGATTCTTCCCTCGTTTTACAGCGATGCGCATGACCCGCAGCGGAATCATGCGCACTGGATATTCGGGTTTTATTTTGCAACGTCAACTGCGCGGCTCTCGCGGATGAGATTGACTTTGATCTGACCGGGATACTCCATGTCATTCTCAATCTGCTGAGCGATCTCGCGGGCGACCAGCACCATACGCTCGTCGTCGATGACCTCCGGCTTGACCATGATGCGGACTTCTCTGCCCGCCTGCATCGCATAGCACTTCTCGACGCCTTCGTAGCTCATGCAGATTTCCTCAAGCTTCTGGAGACGCTTGATGTAGCTTTCGAGGTTCTCGCTGCGCGCACCGGGTCTTGCAGCAGAGATTGCATCTGCCGCCTGCACGATGCAGGCAATTGCGGTACGCGGCTCAACGTCATTGTGGTGCGCTTCCACCGCGTGAATGACCTCTGCCGGCTCTTTGTACTTGCGGCAGACATCCACACCGATGGCAACGTGCGAACCTTCAATTTCAGCCGTGAGCGCCTTGCCGATGTCGTGAAGCAAACCGGCTCTGCGTGCCATATTGGCATCAACGCCCAGCTCCGAAGCAAGGATGCCGGAGAGCGTTGCAACCTCAATGCTGTGATTGAGAACATTCTGACGGTAACTCGTGCGGAAGGTCAGTCTGCCGAGCAGCTTGACCAGCTCCGGATTCAGGCCGTGGACATTGGTCTCCAGAACGGCGCGTTCGCCCTCCTGCTTGATGCGCTTTTCAACTTCTCTGCGCGCCTTGTCCACCTTCTCCTCGATGCTTGCCGGATGGATTCTGCCATCGACAATGAGCTTTTCGAGAGCAAGTCTTGCGACCTCGCGGCGAACCGGATCAAAACAGGACAGCGTAATTGCTTCCGGTGTATCATCAATGATGAGATCAACGCCGGTCAGCGACTCGATCGAGCGGATGTTTCTGCCCTCTCTGCCGATGATACGGCCTTTCATCTCGTCATTCGGAAGCGGCACGACCGAAACTGCAACCTCAGAGACCTGCTCTGCGGCACATTTCGCAATTGCCATAGAGATGTGGCTGCGTGCAATATCCTCACATTGGGTTTTGATCTGCTGTTCGTAAGCAGTGATCTTGACTGCCTTCTCGTGAACAAGGTCAGCATCAAGCTGCTGGAGCAGATAGTCACGCGCCTGATCTCTGGTAAACTCAGAAATCCGCTCAAGCATATCCAGCTCAGAGCGCTTGAGCCGCTCAATCTCCTCCGCACCGCTGCGCTTCATTTCCTCAGCCTCAGCGAGCTTTTCCTCTGCCTGATGGATCTTGTTCTGGAGCTGTTCCTCGCGGCGTTCATACTGTTCCGCCTTCTTGTCGAGGTTCTCCTCCTTCTGCTGGATGCGGCGCTCCTGACGCGACATTTCGCCGCGGCGCTCCTTGAGATCCTTTTCCGTATCGGTACGGAGCTTGTAGATCTCGTCTTTCGCCTCAACCAGTGCTGCTTTTTTGCTGTCTTCTGCCTCTTTTGCTGCTGCGCTGCGGATGCGTTCCGCTTCCTTCTCGGCACTTCCGATTGCTGCCTCTGCATCGCGCTTACGCTGCTCAATGCCCTTTGTGATGCCGCGGGATTCCGCTTTTTCAATTTGCTCATTGACATCTCGTTTTGCCTTGGATGAGCCAAGAGCTGCGCCGGCTGCTGCGCCGGCAATCAGGGCAATGAGGATCAGCACAACGGCGATCGGTGTACCGATCGAGAACATAAGGGTACTAATAGCCATACCTGTGATTTCCTCCTAACATAATCAAATGCGGGAATGCGAGTTGGTATCCTTGCGTTTGATTCTGCGGCAGGAAACACGCCGTTTGATGATTTCTTTACTGTTTCATATATATAAAGGAGCGATGCCTTTTCGCGTGCTGATTTCTGTTTCGCACAGCTAACATCGCGGGGAACAAAAAACCGATGTACGGGACGAACTTTTCTGTTCTGCCGTCTTTTCCGCACACGGATCAAAAAAATGGAACATAAAATAGAGATCAACAGCGGCATCTGCCGCAAAACACCATCGGAAGGCAGAAAAACAATCCCTGACTTCCGGTGCAATGCATAATACACAACAATAGTATACTATACTTTCGCCGGAAAGTCAAGGATTATTTGAAGATTTTCTGAAGATTGTTCAGTTTGTTACGGTCAATTGTCCGCCGATCACAGGCAATTTACCTGATGTCAGATCTTTTTTTACATACGCAGAATCAGAAAGCGGGTCTGCGATAATCCGGAATACTGTGCCGGCAGGAACATCATCCGGGATCTGGAAATAGAGGGTTGCCACGCCGGTCCGCTCCTGAATCGGCTTTAATCCGTTTACTGATACCCAGATAATGCTTGCCCAATCTTTTTCTGTATTTCCTCTGAAAGAAGGAGAAAAATCGCTGCTCGAATAGGATTCATCCAGTTCCCACACATCCGGATACCATGTAAACACCGGTAAAGCCGTATTGCCGTTTTCTGCTGAAAACACAAAATAAACCTGGAATCCGTATGCTTCCAAATCCGGGTCGCCGTCAATCCACACATGGCAGGAAGCAAGTTCTCCCGGTTTGACCGACTTGCTTTCTACCTCTATCCATCTTCCTGACTCAGGTTGTGCCAAAGTGGTCTGAACCGTTTCTTCAGTCGTATCAGAAATCTCCGAAGCAGAAGTTTGCGTCGTCGATGCGGTTGTTTTGGAAGATTGCTGTGTACTGTCTTTTGTGGTTAATGTGACAGATGCAAGCTCTGTATCTGCTTCCGTCTCAGGCACGGGTGTGTCAGGCAGATCCGCAGCCAACGTCTCCGTGACAGTATCTTCTGTCCCGTTCAGGCTGATTGTTGTCTGTGTCGCGACATCTGAAGCAGTCGTTCGGTCAGTTGTGGTTGTGTGCGTGCTGTGAGTAAATGTGGTATGTGTGGTGGTGTCTGTTGTATGAGATGTTGTATCTGTTGCTGTGATCTCTGTGATATTTTCGGATACCGTGCTGACTTCAGAGGACGGAAACTTCGTCTTGAACGTCCACATCAAACCGAGGCAAACTGCAAAGCAAGCCGCCAGCGGAATCAGCCGGAAGCGGCGCATAAAACCGTAAATCTCATCTGTTTTCGTTTGTTTTATCGCCGTACAGGGAGCATTCTTCTGCTCCTCTTCTGCCTGAACAAGCGCAGCGGCACGCAGGCGCAGCTTCTGCTCAAGCCAGTCAACATCTGCCTCAGGCATCCGGAACTGCGAAGATAAAGCCTCATACAGCCCGCTGCGCTCCGGATCATGATTCTGCTGCCTGTTCATGCATCATCCACCTCCGTTTCCTTCTTAATGATCGCCCGCGCGCGCTGTACGCGCGTCCGGACGGTACTTTCATTGATATGCAGAATCGCTGCCGTTTCTTTCACGGAATACCCTTCCACTGCATACAGCAGCAGCGGCAGACGGTATCGTTCCGGTAAACGCAGAATCGCATTCATAACCTCTTTCAGTTCCGCTGACTGTTCCGGTGCAGGGATCTGCTCCATCTCCTCCGGTTCAGCGCGGCGGCTGCGCAGCCAGTTTTTCAGGTGATTGCGGCAGCGGTTCCGCACGGCGACAGTCAGCCATGCGCGCGCCTGTGTATCATCCGGAAAGGTCTGACCGCTTTCCAGCAATTGCAGGAACACATCTTCTGCGATGTCTTCAGCGTCCTGCCGATTCTTCATAAAAGAAAGCGCGATTGCATATACAAATTGAATATGCTTCCGGTAAAATGCGCTGAAGGCATCTGCCGGATCTGAATGCAGCATCGTATGCTCCCTTCCCGCTGCCATAATCTCTATGTGCCTCCCCGCACGCAGACTTACAGCGTATTCCCATTTTCCTGTCACATCTATAACAATTGTAGAAGCTGTTTTGTCTCACTGAATCCCCAAAAACAGCAGAATGCACAAATCGTTTTTTCAATTTTAAGCAAAATGCCGAAATTCAAATTTATTTGAGACAATTTGCCGCTGAAATTGTTTCATTGGCAGAGGGCAAGGAGAGATGCTCAGACACCCTCTCATCACTGCTCACTCTTTGTTCCCTCTTTCCTGACACTTCAAACACACACTGCAAAACAAATTCAAGGAGGTAATGTCAATTATGAAAAAACAATTCAAATCCGTCGCAGCGACAGTCGGCGCACTGATGATGCTTTCCGGCTCTGCATTTGCTGCAATGCCCGCATCCGCTGCAAATAAGAAGCTTATGGGCGATCTTGACGGCGATCTGAAAGTCACGATCGACGATGCGCTCACAGCAGCACAGATCAGTTCGGATGCCATCAGCAAAATTGCTTCCAACACGATCAATCAGGATAATTACGCTGCTGACATTGATATGAACGGTGAAGTGGATCTGGACGACGCAGTCAGCATTCTTCAGTATTACACTACATCGCTTCTCGGCGGCGAACTGCTGTGGGCAGATCTTCGCAAGACATCCTATCATGACGGCACGAAGCAGAATGTGCGCGGTTATCATGACGACGAAACCGATTCGTGGCGCGATGAGTGGATCGAACTGGACAGCACACCGTTTGTACTGAAAGACCTGTATGTTGAGATCGGCTGCGCAGAAGGCAAACCCGGCGAAGAAGTCACTGTTCCGGTATTTGTGGCAGGCTGCGACGCACTTGTCGGTTTCCAGTACGTGCAGGATGTTCCGGGCGAGCTGACTGTCACCAACATGACGACGCCGCTTCTGAAGGAAAACATCGACGAGAATCCTGAATACGAAGACGCCTTTGCATGGAATCCGGAGTTTAATGTCGGCGGTAAGAACTGCACGCTGATCTGGGTCAACTACAACGGCTTGAACATTGACATCAGCGACGGTACGATCATTACTGAAATCACCTACAAGATCCCTGAGGATGCAAAATCCGGTGACTGCTACATTCTCTCTGACTCCAGCAATGTCACCATGTTCCTGCGCAATCAGGTAAATCCCGATACACTGGAAGAGCTGGATCCACAGGATTTCCAGTACACCCTCATTGACGGCGTGATCCGCGTCAAGTAATTCATGTACCCCACGGCAAACGGAGCATCCTGTCTGTTTCCTGCTGCAAACACCGTCAATTGGCTGCGCTGCTGCGCAGGAAATCAGCAGGCAGATGCTCCCCTGCCGATGCATCATCCCAATCGCTCCGTCTGAACTGCAATGCCCTTCCGGAACGCCGCTCTTTGCCCCGGCAGCGCTCCGGTGCAATCCGACCCGCAAGAGAGGCAGCGGCAAACTGCAGGAATGACTGACAATCGGGATTACACAGTTTTTTGCACACACCATTCATCTGCATCTTTTTTCTATGAGGAGGAAAACCATGAAAAAGCACCTTACCAAAATGATGAGCGCTGCATCCGCAATCCTGCTTGCAGCATCCGCATCGGGCGTTCTGCACGTCTCGGCAGCAAACATCCAGAGAAACGGTTACCGCATCGGTGACCTCGACGGTGACAAAGCCATCACGATTGATGATGCGCTCAGCGCACTCGAAATCTACACCGCAAGTGTGATGGGTCACACGGAAAAGACTTCTGTTGCAGACAAAGCAGCGGATATTGACAACAATGGTTCTATCGACATTGACGATGCACTGAGCATTCTTCAGTATTACTCCGGGTCTCTGCTCGGTCAGACGCGCCTCTGGGCTGATATTCGCCCCGTGACCAATGTGGACAGCACCAAGTACCGCACCGGTGACGGTGCGCCGTGGACACTGAGCGATATGTATCTGGAAATCGGCTGCGCTGCCGGCGCACCCGGTGAAGAAGTGACCGTTCCGGTCTATATTGCAGGCGCTGCAAAGCTCGCAGGCTTCCAGTACTACCAGTACGTTCCGGAATCCTTTGAACTCACCAAGATCGAATCTCCGACCTTCAATGCGGAAAACGGCAAAGTGCTGTTCAATACGGATGCAGAAGTCTATGACATTGCATTCAGCGATCCCGCCAATGATCAGGACTACAGCCTGAGCTATCGTTCCAGTGCTATGATTTTTGTTGGTTCCGGCGGCAAGAATGTGGATGTTTCCGACGGCGCAATTCTTGCATACTACACCTACAAGATTCCGGAGGATGCCGTTTCCGGCAGCTTCTATCCGCTGTCTGCTGAGGTCAACGACGGACTTTTCGTCACGGAGAATCAGGAAGCTTATAACTACACGCTGATTGACGGCATCATCCTCGTCAAATAATTTCACATAAAACAGTTCATTGCAAATCCCCATGCCAAACCGCTCGTCTCCTGTGCCAGACGAGCGGTTTGCGCGTTTATCGCAGTGTACGCAGATACGCTTTTGTTTCATCCGGTATACGCCGGCTTTCAATGCACTTCTGAATCGCCTTGCGATAAACCCGCGGAGAAAGACGCCGCTCAGTATAATACGGCAAAATGGCCTGGGGCTGTTTTGCAAGTGCCGTTGCAAAATACCATGCAGATTCCATATTTATATAGTATTCCTCAGACTGCACCCCCACGACCCATTCCGGAAAAACCGGATCAAAACGTGCATCCAGAAAATGCTGCATCAGCATCCCGATACCAAACCGCACCGTATAAATATGCGGCGAAGCAAGCCACTGCGGAATCAGCGGCAGCAATTTCTCTGCCTCACGCCGGAATACCGCCGGCGACAACTGATCACAGGTTGCCCAGTTGTCAATAAACGGCAGAAAACGCTCCACTTCCCGAAGGCACTCCGGAAACGATTTGATCCGCGCAATCAGAAATGCATGAAGCTGGTTTTCATCAAAAAATGTGTGCGGCAGTTTTTGCAGAAAAAACGCAGCTTCCTCCGGCGCATTCCGCTCCAGATCTTTGGCAAGATCCCGCAGCGCAGGTGTGCGGCAGCCCAGTACGGTTTCCTTTGACAGCGCAGGTGCAAGTTTCGCCACAAAAGCGGCGTTTTTCTCATCTGCAAGCTCGTGCAGACGTTCTGTGATCAAATCCATATCTGTACCTCTCTACCGGATCGCAGCCAGTACATCGCTGAGCGCGGCATAGTTCGCCCGTACACCGACATCAGGATCCGGTACAAACCCAAAATGCTTCACCAGTTTTTGCGCATACCGCGCTGCACCGGTCTGATCAGCATATTCCCAGACACGCTGCACAAGTCCGGCATCCCAGCGGTGCAGATAGGCAAGTGCCCGGAAACGCAGTCCGCGGCGGTCACTGAACATCAGATACACCGGCCGCTTTCCGTATCGGCGTACATGATCAGTATAAAATCCGCCTGTCAGATATGCATATAGCCATTCCTCCGGATGACCTGTTCCGCCAAGTGCATCACACAGAAATTGCAGATTCTCAGCAAGATGTTCTTTGCCGAGAATTTGCGCAAATACCTGCATAACCAGTTCCGGCGCATCCTGCATCAGCAGCACACCGCTATGAACCGGTTCGACTCCCGACGCATCATATCGCCCAAGCAGACAGCCCATCGCATAACTGATGATGCCGCGGGCTTCCCGCTTGCGGCTTGCAAGCCGCACTGTGACATCCTGCACCGGAACAGTCGGATCAATCTCATCGGAAAGCCCGTAAATCCGCAGAAAAATACGATTGAGCTGTTCCTCATTTTCACGCAGATGTGCAAAGCGTTCCGCACATTCCGACTCCCATTCCGCATATCCTGCCGCAAGTCTGCCGCTTTTACGCGCCCTTGCGATCACCGGATCGCAGACATAATCCCAGCTCTGTTCAAATGCATCCCAGTCAGAACGGCTCAGCGCTATATTTTCACGGACCAGTTCCGCAATCGCTTCCTGTTCATCCGGATGCGGAATCAGCGGCAGCGAAGCAATATGCCCGACCTCAAAATTCATCGTCGGTGCAAGCGCACGCAGCATTTGCTGTGTCACACAGCTATTCGCAAATCCCAGCAAATCCAGAAGCACATCCGGCTCTGCAAATATACTTGTACCTGCGACATCGAAAATATGCCCCTCCGGCTTATAGCGGAATGCGATCTGTCCGCTTGATATTTTCGACCAGGTAACCGACGGCCGGAAATAATACTTCGTATTCTGCGGACGAGACCGCAATGCACCGGATTTTCCGCGAAAACTGCGGATCTCTGCACCGTCATTATACCAATCGGCAACGTAATTATTATTGCCGTACCAGCGGCGAAAATCGCCGCCTTTGTTATACGGGAACCACTTTGCGCCGCTTGCAAGCGCATCTGCGCGGGAATGTGCCGTAAAGCAGATGCGCTCACGCGGCACTTCATGCCAGAGCCGCACAAACCTTGCATTATCACCAGTTGCAAGTCCCTGCCGCGGGGTCGCCTTCGTACTGAGTGCAGGGTACGAAAAACAGCGCGTCATCGCCTCACTGACCCAATATGCACAGGGTTTGCCCGGCAGATGCAGAAAACGGGAAGCCGCTGTATCGTAGACATATCCGCACGCCGGATTGCGGACTGCTGCAAGCGTTTTCTCCCGCTGAACCTCCATGCCGCCGCGGAATGCAGAAAGCCGGATGTACCGTCCGCGGCGTACAGAAGGTGCATTCCGGATCACTGTCAGGCAGACCGGTACAGTCGCCTCCGAAAAAGCAGAGTATTCAAGCTGAACCAGAGTCTCAACAGTCTGCTGCACACAGAATAATGTCCGCAGCGGTTCATAGGATTGCAGGAACATCCAGACATAAGGCGTCAGCAAACCCAGCATACCACCCGGATTTGTCATCGAGGCACAGCGCGCACAAAAAGCAGCAAACAAATCTGTACCGTATATTTTATAGTATGTGCGGATATAACGCAGCAGCGTCGGATTCATACTGCTTGCTGCCAGATACGGCGGATTTGTACAGACGACATCCCAGCGTGAGGAAAGCAGACGGTGCTGCTGTAAAAGCTCCCCCACCGGTACTGCATCCGCTTCCGGAATCGAATCCAGATAGCCGGACAGGGCGGCAAATTCGCGCGATTCCGGACAAAGCAGACTGCCTGCATCCGGCAGATCAGCGAGATCATTCTGCAATTGTGCCAGATCATCCCGAACAGCAGCTGCATCCGCAGGCAGATGCAGCATCGCCCGCTCCAGGATCTGCGGATCAGCAGCTGCATACAGCATCGGACGGACACCGGAAGCAAAAATCGTGGGACAATGTGCATAAGCGCGCATCATTAGGGCGAAATCCGCGAGAATCAAAGGACGCTCATCCAGATCAAAACCTGCAAGATTGCTGCGCAGAATCTGCACAGCGGCATCTGCATCCTGCCAGCCCGCTGCACGGTATATCTGCATGAAAACATCAAACATATTCACCAGAATATGCCCTGCGCCCGCACAGGGGTCAAAGCAGCGGATGTTTTCCGGCGGCGGACATTCTGTTTTCGCAGGAGCATCGGGACTGCCGGCATAGAACCGCCATAAATCACACAGTTTTGTGTCCGGATGCGCCGTCAGCCAAAGCCTGCCAAGTGTATTCTCAGCCAGAAAACGTGCCATCCATTCCGGCGTGAAAATCTGCGTTTCAGCAGGCAGACGATCCCGCGGAACTTTTGTATTTTTATGGCTTTGCGAGGATGTCCCCTCCCGCATCGGCGTCACAAAATACTGATACAGCCATCCGACAATTTCCACACCGCTGCACCAATCCTCCCGCCGGACATTCTGCATCATCCGGCAGACGATTCCGCCGGGTGCAGTCACACAATCCGGCAGACAGCCGATCCATTCAGGTGCAAAAAGGCACGGAAACTGTCCGCTTAGCGCAGACAGCGCCTCCCGCAAACGCTGCGGAGAAGATCCGTTCGGAAATGCTCCGGCAGCATCCGGCAGAACACAAGCCTGCCGCGGCACAAATCCGTTTTGCTCACAGTATCCCAGCGCTGTCAGCATCATAAACCAGCGGAGTGCCACCTCCTGCTGCGGGATGTCCGCAGGAAGGCCGGCAGCGGCACGCAAAAGATCAGCACGCACACGCTGGGCATATTGGCGAAGCGGATTTTTCGTCATACGGCACTCCTTTCTGCGAACAGCGGTTCACGGATGGATGATTTCTTATATTATAGCACATTGCCGCAGATTTCGCAACCATTTATGCTGATCGGGCGATATTGTGCATTCTGACGAATTTCCGCCCTGTTTTCCCTGGACGTTTTCTCAGCCTTCAAAATTCGCCGCAGCATCCCAGCCGCCCACTGAAACGCTCGGAAATCTGAAAAGCACACTCCTGCAAGCCTTTTCTCTATACACACTGGATTTGTGCATTTTTCACTTGATATTGTGGTGATGCTCTTGACAAAACACAAGATATAGTGTATACTAGGAACTGTTCATCACTGGCAAAGGAGGAGAAATCAGCCATGAAGATCATCAAAAGAAGCGGTGCAGAGGCCGTATTTGATATTACCAAGATCATCGCGGCAATCACCAAAGCCAATAACGAAGCGCCCGAATCAGAGCGCCTTTCCCCCGCACAGATTCACGCAGCCGCAGCAAATGTTGAACAGGCTTGCGTCAATATGAACCGCGCTCCCAGCGTCGAGGAGGTGCAGGACCTCGTTGAAAACCAGCTCATGAGCCTTCAGGCTTTCACCGTCGCGCGCAAGTACATCACCTATCGCTATACACGGGCGATGGTGCGTCAGTCCAATACGACGGATGAGCAGATTCTCACGCTGATCGAGTGCAACAACGAAGAAGTCAAGCAGGAGAATTCCAATAAAAACCCGACTGTCAACAGCGTGCAGCGCGACTATATGGCGGGCGAAGTCAGCAAGGATATTACCCGCAGACTGCTTCTGCCGCGCGAGATTGTCGAAGCACACGAACAGGGCATTATCCATTTCCACGATGCCGACTACTTCGCACAGCATATGCATAACTGCGATCTGGTCAATCTGGAGGATATGCTTCAGAACGGAACGGTCATCTCCGGCACACTCATCGAAAAACCGCACAGCTTCTCGACCGCCTGCAATATTGCCACGCAGATCATCGCGCAGGTTGCTTCCAGCCAGTACGGCGGACAGTCTATCTCGCTGACACATCTTGCACCGTTTGTGCAGATTTCCAGAGAAAAAATCCGCAGAGAAGTGCAGCACGAAGCGAAAGATTTCGGTGGATTTGCTTCTCCGGAAGCAATTGACCGCATTGTAGAAGACAGACTCCGTGACGAAATCCGACGCGGTGTTCAGACGATTCAGTATCAGGTCGTCACGCTGATGACTACCAACGGTCAGGCGCCGTTCGTCACCGTGTTCATGTACCTCGGTGAAGCACGCAATGAGCAGGAGAAAAAGGATCTTGCACTCATTATTGAGGAGGTTCTCATCCAGCGGATTCAGGGCGTGAAAAATGAAGCAGGTGTGTGGATTACGCCGGCATTCCCGAAGCTCATTTATGTGCTGGAGGAACAGAATGTCCGTGAAGATACGCCTTACTGGTATCTCACCCGCCTTGCTGCGAAATGTACCGCAAAACGCATGGTTCCCGATTATATCTCCGAGAAGAAAATGCTTGAATACAAGGTCGATAAGAACGGCGAAGGTCATTGCTACACCTGCATGGGCTGCCGCAGCTTCCTCACCCCGTATGTAGACCCTGAAACCAACAAGCCCAAATATTACGGCCGCTTCAATCAGGGCGTCGTAACCATCAATCTGCCGGATATTGCACTCTCCTCCGGCGGCGACATCGACAAATTCTGGAAAATCTTTGATGAGCGTCTCGATCTTTGCTACCGTGCGCTCATGTGCCGTCACAACCGCCTGAAAGGTACATATTCCGATACTGCACCGATCCTGTGGCAGTACGGCGCACTTGCCCGCCTCAAGAAAGGCGAAACAATCGACAAACTGCTGTACGGCGGCTATTCGACCATTTCCCTCGGCTATGCAGGTCTCTATGAGTGTGTCAAGGCTATGACCGGCAAGTCGCATACGGACCGTTCCGCAACCCCGTTTGCACTCCAGATTATGCAGCACATGAACGATGCCTGCAAAAAATGGAAGGAAAAAGAGAACATCGACTTCTCTCTCTACGGTACACCGCTGGAATCTACAACCTATAAGTTTGCGAAATGTCTCCAGAAGCGCTTCGGAATCATCGAAGGCATCACCGATAAGAGCTATATCACAAACTCCTACCACATCCATGTGACCGAAAATATCAATGCCTTTGATAAACTGAGCTTTGAATCGCAGTTCCAGCGTCTCTCCCCCGGCGGCGCGATCAGCTATGTGGAAGTGCCGGATATGCAGGACAACCTTGAAGCTGTGCTTTCTGTGATGCAGTTCATCTACGATCACATCATGTATGCAGAGCTGAACACCAAGTCCGATTTCTGCCAGTGCTGCCAGTATGACGGCGAAATTGTCACGGTGGAAGAAGACGGTAAACTTGTCTGGGAATGCCCCAACTGCGGCAACCGTGATCAGGCTAAGATGAACATTGCGCGCCGCACCTGCGGTTATATCGGTACGCAGTACTGGAATCAGGGCAGAACTGCTGAGATTAAGGATCGGGTGCTGCATCTGTGAACTATGCAAGCATCAAAGCTGCCGACATTGCGGACGGGCTTGGCGTACGCGTCAGCCTGTTCGTATCCGGCTGCACACATCACTGCAAAGGCTGTTTTCAGCCGGAAACGTGGGATTTCAATTATGGAACACCCTATACCGCAGAGACAGAACAGCAGATCATAGATCTGATGAAACCGCCCTATATCCGCGGTATCACGCTGCTTGGCGGTGAACCGTTTGAACCGGAACATCAGACAGACCTGGTACATCTGCTGCGTCGGATTCGTGCAGAATTACCTGAAAAGGATGTCTGGTGCTATTCGGGTTACACATTTGAGCAGCTCATTGGCAAAGTGCCTTCCCGCGCGCGCTGCGATAAAACCGATGAAATGCTCGCTCTGCTGGATGTCCTTGTTGACGGTGAATTCATCCTCGAACAAAAAAATATCCGCCTCATATTCCGCGGTTCGGAAAATCAACGCTTGCTGAATATACCCGAAAGTCTGCGCCGCGGTGAGGCAGTATTGCTTAAATTATAACAGAAAACAGGACGGAGACTGTACTTCGTCCTGTTTCCGTATCTGGAGGTGCGCAAATGGCAGGTTTCTCGGAGCTGATCAAGAATTTTGAGAAAACACGCGATTATGTACGTGATTTTTTTCTCTACGGATTTAAGGTTCGCAGCGATTTCTCACGCAAATCTGCCCGCACCTATGACGATGAACGCAGGCGGGTGGAAAGCTGGCTGGGCGATTATCTGCACTATGAAGATTCCGCGCGCGGCAGACAGGCTGCTATCACCGTGGATAGCGGACACATCACCGAAAACCCGCTGTATCAGGCATATTATGCACGCAGTTTTACGCACAATGACATCCGGCTGCACTTTCTCCTGCCGGATCTTCTTGCAGACGGAAAAGCACGTTCCCTGCATGAAATAACAGATACACTCAGCACGGAATATGGATGTGTATTTGACGAACAAACAGTACGCGGGAAACTGAAAGAATATGTCGAAGAAGGAATACTGGCATCTGAAAAGCACGGAAACACGATGTTTTATCTGTATTGCGGTGAAGACATCCGTGATCTGATTGCAGAGTATGATGGTCTTGCCGATGCACTGCGGTTCTTCTCCGAAGACGATGAATGCGGTGTAATCGGCAACAGTATGCTGCATTCCGCAGACATCCGAAACAACTTTTTTTATCATAAACACAATTTCATCGTGCATACACTGGAGGACGAAACACTGCTGGGGCTGGCAGAAGCAGTCAACGAAGGGAAGCGTGTAATCATTCTGGCAAAACGGGCAAAAAACCGCTCCGCTGCCGCTGAGAACGAAACCGGTACAGAACATGAAGTCGTACCGCTTCGCATTCTGGTTTCAGTGCAGACCGGAAGACGCTATCTGGCAGCATACATTCCCGCGCAGAACCGTTTCCACACGTTCCGGCTGGATTCTCTCCGTCTGCTGCGAATGGGCAGCAAAGAGCCAAATTATAATCATATTGCGATGCGGTTATCGCTCTGTATGCATAAATGTTTCGGCGTTTCGTTCGGTTCACGAAAAACAAACGGAACTGTGCAGCCCGTCTCACTGACCATCCATGCAGACCCGAAATCAGAAGCATACATCATTCAACGTCTGGAACGGGAAAAGAGAATCGGTCAGCTCCAACAGATTGAACCGGATCTCTGGAAAATCACCATTGACGCTTACGACCCGCATGAAGTCATGCAGTGGGCAAAATCCTTCATCGGGAGAATCGTCTCAGTAACCGGCGGAACGGAACAGATTCGGGCAATGTTTTATGCAGATATTGACCGGATGCACAAAATGTATGGAGGCGCGGAAAATGACGTTGTTTCATGAAATTTACAGCTTGTATTTTCGCATAGTCACACATATTCTGGACCGCGTCGAGATCACGGATGCCCAATTGCAGGAAATCATACAGAAGGAAGGCTACAAGGATTCCGTGCTGTTTCTTCCGCAAAAACTGATTCCGCAAAAAGACGGTTCTGACTGGATGCTTCTGCGCAGGACAGATCAGGGAACACTTCGCAGCATTCTGGGACACAAACCACAGCGCACCGTTACAAAACTGCAAAAGCGCTGGCTGAAAACGAAACTCTCTGATCCGCGAATGCGTTTGTTTCTGGACGATGAAACATACGCATCCCTGAGGCAGCATCTTTCAGATGTCCCGCCGCTGTGGAAAGATGGACTATATTGCTATTTCGATCAATTCTCTGACGGAGACGACTATTGCATGGAATCATACCGCAAAGCTTTCTGTATCATCCTGAATGCCTGCAAAAACAGATCCGTCCTTAACATCACATTCATCAGCAACAAAGGCGAACGCAAACAGATCTGCGGAATTCCACTCTCAATCGAATATTCACGTAAAAACGACAAATTCCGTACGTACTTCCGCTGTATAGACAATGGAAAACTGCGCAGTACCATCATCGTAAATCTCGGAAGAATCCTGACCGCTGAACCCTTAGATTCACACACGCACTCCACCATTCAGATGCAGAATGTATTTGCTGCCAGACAATGCCGAAAACCGGTCACGGTTCTTGTCACGCAGGAACGAAACGCCCTCGAACGATTTATGATGGAATTTGCGGCTTACAAAAAGCGCACCGAATTTGACCCTGAAACCGGCATTTGCACCGTGCAGCTTTGGTATGATCTCACGGATGAAACCGAACTTCTGATCCGTCTGCTGAGCTTCGGACCGGTTCTGGAGATTACCGCACCGTCTCATTTTCGGGCGCTGGCAGCAGAGCGCATCCGGAAACAATATGCTTTGCTTCATGGGGAATAAACGAAACGGGTCACCGCGAAAGTGACCCGTTTTTGTATTATCTTGCGCTGCACGTAAATGAACCGCTTTCATAATCAACGGTCACGCTGCTGCCCTGCGGCAAAGCCTGTGCAAGCAGCGTTTTTGCAAGTGCAGTCTCGATTTTCCGCTGAATCAAACGCTTCAGCGGACGCGCACCAAAGCTCGGATCGTAACCCTGTTCCACAATGGCGTCCTTTGCAGCATCGGTGAGCTTCACAGTAACCTGCTGTTCCGCAAGACGCTTTTGCAGATTTGCAATCAACAGATCAACAATGCGGGTGATCTCCGGTTTCGTCAGCGGTTTATACAGAACAATCTCATCCAGACGATTGAGAAATTCCGGTCGGAACTGTCTGTGAAGCAGCGTATCTACAGACTTTTTCGCATCTTCCGAAATTGTTCCGTCAGACTGAATACCATCCAGAAGCGCATCTGCGCCGAGATTCGACGTGAGAATCAGAATCGTGTTTTTGAAGTCAACTGTTCGTCCTTGCGAGTCGGTAATTCTGCCGTCATCGAGGACTTGCAGCAACAGATTGAACACATCCGGATGCGCTTTCTCGATCTCGTCCAGAAGCACAACACTGTACGGTTTCCGGCGAACTGCTTCCGTAAGCTGACCGCCCTCCTCGTATCCAACGTATCCGGGAGGCGCTCCGATCAGGCGGCTGACACTGAACTTTTCCATGTATTCGCTCATGTCAATTCGGATTAAATTGCGCTCGTCATCAAACAGTGCTTCCGCCAGCGTTTTGGCAAGTTCCGTCTTGCCGACACCTGTCGGACCAAGGAACAGGAACGAACCAATCGGACGGTTCGGATCCTGAATGCCGGCTCTCGAACGCAGAATCGCCTCACTCACCTTCTTGACTGCCTCATCCTGCCCGATCACGCGCTGGTGCAGTGTATCATCAAGATGCAGCAGCTTTTCGCGGTCACCCTGCATGAGCTTCGTCACCGGAATACCGGTCCAGCGGGCAACAATTCTTGCGATTTCATCTTCCGTAACAGCATCGCGCAGCAAACGCTCAGCGTTTGTATTCTGTGCCGCATTTTCAGCAGCATCGAGCTTTTTCTGCAATTCCGGCAGCTTGCCGTATTTCAGTTCCGCCGCCTTATTGAGGTCATACTGACGCTCCGCCGTGTCAATTTCAGCACGAAGCTGTTCCATCTGCGCACGCAGTTCCTGCACGCCGGTGATTCCGGTTTTCTCATTCTCCCACTGTGCCTTCATCTGTGCAAATTTGTCGCGCAGATCAGCAAGTTCCTTCTGGAGATCGCTCAGATGCGCTGCGGAAACTGCATCATTCTCCTTTTTCAGTGCGGCTTCTTCAATCTCAAGCTGCATGATTTTACGCGAAATTTCATCCATTTCCGTCGGCATGGAATCCATTTCGGTACGGATCATCGCACAAGCCTCATCCACCAGATCAATCGCCTTATCCGGCAGAAAACGATCCGAAATATAACGGTTCGAGAGGGTCGCCGCTGCAATCAGCGCGGTATCGTGAATTTTGACGCCGTGGTAAACCTCATAGCGTTCCTTCAGACCGCGCAGAATCGAAATCGTATCCTCAACAGTCGGTTCGCCGACCTGTACCGGCTGAAAACGCCGTTCCAATGCAGCATCTTTCTCGATATATTTCCGGTACTCGTCAAGGGTCGTTGCACCGATGCAGTGCAGTTCACCGCGTGCCAGCATCGGCTTCAGCAGATTACCGGCATCCATTGCGCCGTCGGTCTTGCCTGCGCCGACAATCGTATGCAGCTCATCAATAAACAGGAGAATCTTGCCCTCGGATGCCTTCACTTCCTGCAAAACCGCCTTGAGTCTTTCCTCAAATTCACCGCGGTACTTTGCACCTGCAACCAGCGCACCCAGATCCAGTGAGAAGATCGTACGGTCACGCAGACTATCCGGAACATCGCCGCGTGCAATTCGCTGCGCAAGCCCTTCTGCAATCGCAGTTTTACCGACACCCGGTTCACCGATCAGAACCGGATTATTCTTGGTTTTACGCGATAAAATGCGGATAACATTGCGGATTTCCGCGTCTCTGCCAATCACAGGATCGAGCTGATGTTTCTTCGCGCGTTCGGTCAGATCCTGACCGTATTTCTTCAGAACATCATAGGTTGCTTCCGGTGTTTCGTTGGTGATACGGGTATTCCCGCGAACTTCCTTCAGCACAGCAAGAAGCTTCTGTTCCGTCACATTATACTGTGTCAGCAGCTTTTTCGCCGCAATATCACCATATTTCAGCATCGCCAGCAGCAAATGCTCTACCGAGACATACTCATCCTGCATCTGCTTTGCGCGGTTTTCCGCTTCATTCATAAGCTGTTCCGTCTCATTGGAGATATAGACCGTGCCTGCCTGTCTGCCGGAACCGGTAACGTGGGGCAAGGCAGAGACCGCTGATTCCGCACCTCTGCGCATGGAATCCGGATTCACCCCGATGCGCTGCATAAGCTGCGGGATAAGCCCGTCTGCCTGCTGCAAGAGAGCTGCCAGCAGATGAATCGGCTCAATTGCATTATTCTGATGTGCCGTGCAAAGAGACTGCGCATTCTGGACAGCCTCCATCGTTTTTTGTGTCATACGGTTTGCATTCATGATGAAACCCTCCTTTGCTCAGTTGAAAAACAGCCGCGCAATTTCTGCACCGCCGAGACGGTCTGCAAATTTCTGCGCTCCGATTTTCAGATCCACGCTGTTATAGGCGTGATCATCCAGAAAAGACTCGCTCTTATTGGCAAGATGCTCATAGAACGAAATGCCTGTCAGCAAATCATCCATCGTCTTGCTGCTGATCGAATCAAACAAATCAGCTTCCGCCTCACGGATGTTCCCGCTGTCGATCTTTTGCAGCAATTTTGCCGCATAATCCTGCTTATCGCGGCTCTCCATCTCGTAAACATTCTGCGTTTCAAGCGATTTGTGGAAAAGAATCATTGCCAGCGCATTTCCAAGCTGGCGAACCTGTTTTTTCATGGTATCCTGTTCAAACATAATATTCTCCTCTCTGCATTTGCAGCTTCAATTATCAGATTTCAATTGATTTCGGTTGCATATAGCAGAGCGGTTTAATCGTTCAGTCGTACCTTGCAGGCAGTTAATGTCCGCGCCGGCATCCGCTGCACACAAACTGCCAAAATCATTACAGTCAATGCTGCGGCTGACAGCAGGAACATCCAATTGGCTTGTCTGCGCATCGCTGCACGGTCTCTATGCTGAAAGACAGCACTGTCTGTATCTGCGGTTTCTGATACAGAAATATCAGGAATCAACTGCATCACAGCGCGCTGCACGGGAATTCCCGCGAGCCAGACCGTCTGTACGACCAGAAGAAAAATCACCCGGATGGTGATGCGCCGCTGTTTCATTTTCAATTTCAAGCCATCACCCTCCTTCGGTGTGATTGATGTGTTTCTATGTGCCGAAATACTGTGCGACTGCCTGTTCTGCGGCAGTCCGGTCGGGCAGCGCAGCAAAATACGATTTCAGCGCCGCATCGACACGTTTGATATAGTGTCCGATTGCTTCTCCGATTGCCTGCGAATCAGCACTTTGATCTGCATGAATGCGGAATCTTCTGTGCCAGCAGCCGTCCTCAATGCGGAAATCATCTTTCGTGCAGTACCCTGCTGTGATCTCATGCGCAGCCCAGCACTGAAAGAATGCCTCCGCGTCGGCAATCAGCGGTTTACTCTGCGTGCGGAAGGATGCGTGCAGCACACCGATTGCCTGCTCCGGCTTGCGGTACAATTCCACGCGGTATCGGATCGTCGGCTTGTAACGGTAACGCAGCGGACTGCGGATCGTCAGCATCCCTTCTGCTGCCTGTTCCTGAAGCTGATACAAACCGTTCATCTGCGCAGCGAGCGTCCGCAGGATGTCTGCCATACGGCGTTCCGGCGTCACATATCCGACCGCCTCTGCCAGAATCTGGTTGATGAGATTTGAACGGGAAGTGCCGCGCGCATACGCCATACGGTCCACCGCTTCGACCACATCATCTGACAACACCAGACTGTAAACTGTCTTATTCATGCTCCTGCACCTCTTTTCCTGTTCTCTAAATAATATTATACTCAGATTATAGAATTTGTCAACGGGGTTATATAAGATTTCACACAGGTTTCACATTTGCATTGACGTGTTCCTGTTTTTGTGCTATACTATATTAGCAGGTTCCTATTATATAATTCCTTCAAAAGGAGGCGCTGCTATGAATTTCTATTGCAGATGCGGTTTCCGTTTCCATGATAATACGGACGATCTCTATTTCAAAGGCAGGCTGATTGCCGATCAGGACTAGAACAGTCTGTGGAATTATATTGATAATGGCATCAAAAGCGGGGAAGATCCCTGCGGCAATATCTGGAAGCTGTTTCCGCGGAGTATGTTCCAGTGCCCGGAACGCGGCAGACTCTATATTGATTCTGAGAATCAACGGAAAACAGGAATTTTCATGGTATCGTAACCAATAAGAAAGGGGTATGCAGATATGCAGACAAAAAAATTATTCGATCAGGACAGCTATCTCCGCGAGTTTACGGCAGTCGTGCTGTCTTGCGAGCCGCTTGCCGACGCAAAAAAGCGCAGTGACGGTGCTGCATTTGCCGTTATGCTTGATCAGACGGCTTTCTTCCCGGAGGGCGGCGGCCAGACCGCCGATACCGGTACACTGGAACAGCGCGAACCGGCAGATGATCCGGAACTCGCCGCTGACGGCGTATATAAATGTGTCAACGGTGCTACCGTTGTGGATGTGCAGGAGGTCGGCGGCGAAATTCTGCACTATACAGATGCTCCCCTGCCGGTCGGCGCTGAACTGTTCGGTAAGCTGAACTGGGAGGAGCGCTTCCGCAAAATGCAGAATCATACCGGCGAACACATCGTCTCCGGCATCGTTCATGAGATGTTTGGTTACGATAATGTCGGCTTCCACCTCGGCACAGACGGCGTCACTGTGGATTTCAACGGTGTCCTCACGGATGAGGATCTGGCTGCCGTCGAGAAACGTGCCAACGAAGCCGTCGGTCAGAATGTACCGGTTACGGTTTCCTATCCGACGCCGGAGGAGTGTGCCGCGCTGGATTACCGCTCCAAGCTGGATCTCACAGATAATATCCGCATTGTAACAGTCGAGGGCTGGGACGTCTGTGCCTGCTGCGCCCCGCACGTCAGTCAGTCGGGTGCAGTCGGCGGTATCAAGCTGCTGAGCTGCGAAAACTGGAAGACCGGTGTCCGCATCCGGATGCTTTGCGGCATGGATGCGCTGGAGGATTACGCTGCACGTCTGGAGAATACCCGCCGCATTTCCAATCTGCTCTCTGTGCCGCAGCTTGAAACCGCAGATGCAGTTGAGCGGCTGATGCGGACGCAGGCTGCCGAACGTGAAGAAACAGCAAAACTGCGCCGCGCCCTGCTGGACAGCAAAATTGCCGCCCTGCATGAAACGGACGGCAATCTGGTCATCTTTGAGGATATGCTGGATAATAACGGTCTGCGCAATCTGGTGAACGCAGGCGTCCTGCTGGCAGGCGGGATCTGCGGTGGATTCTGCGGCAATGATACCGACGGCTACCGTTATATCATCGGCAGCAGAAATATCCCGCTGCGTGCATGGGCAAAGACATTCAACACCGCTCTTGACGGCAGAGGCGGCGGATCTGAGGAAATGATTCAGGGATCGGTCAAAGCAACAGCAGATGCCATCCGCAGCTATCTCGGCGTCTGAACGCCTCTTATCATCCGAAAAAAAGTGGCTCTGCCGTTGGCACAGCAGAGCCGATTCTTGAAGGTTGTAACAATGGACTTCCCAGTCGCGATTACTGAAACACATTTCCACAAGATCCGCGTTACCGTCCCCCGTGCCTGACTCACGTTCTTCGGTTTCGCTTCACTGTCCATAGTATACATGATTGCTTCGGAAAAATCAACCGTTTTCCCGAAACTGTCAACACTTTGCCCCTGCTTTGACAACGCTTTGTCACCTGATTGCAACTTTTCCCGAAAGTTGTTACAAATCTCTCATGTCGGGAGGCGTCAATCGCTATGATGCACTTTTATAAAACCACCGAATCCGGTCTCAGCCAGCTGGAACGTGCTGAACCCGGCTGCTGGATTTCCGTATTTGAACCGACACCGGAGGAAATCAGCATTCTGACAGATGAATTCGGTCTGGATGTCGGATTTGTCCGATCCTGCCTCGATGAGGAGGAGTCCTCCCGTGTAGAACGTGAGGATAAGCAGACCCTCATCATTGTGGATACTGCCGTTGCAGAAAAACTCGAAAGTGAAACCGTGCAGTTTTACACCGTCCCGCTTGGCATCATCAACACATCCGATTATGTCTTCACAATTTCGCTGCGGCGCAATCAGGTGCTTGCTGCGATGGCGGACGGCAAAATTACCAACATCAATACGGTCTTCCGGACGCGCTTCATTCTACAGGTTCTGATGCGGATTTCCGCAGGCTTCGTTTATTACCTCAAACAGATCGACAAAATCTCCTATTCTATGGAAAAAGAGCTGAGCGGTGCAATGAAGAATCAGGAAATTGTGCAGCTTATGGGACTGGAAAAATCGCTGGTCTATTTCACCACATCCCTGAAAGCCAACCTCGTAACCATTGACAAAATTCAGCGCGGCAGAGTGCTGAAACTCTATCCGGAAGATGAAGACCTCATGGATGATGTCGGCATTGAATTCCGGCAGGCATCGGAGATGGCAGGCATCTACAGCGGCGTTCTCTCCGCAATGATGGATGCATTCTCTTATGTCGTCGCAAATAATCAGAATGCCGTCATGTGGCGCTTGACGATTGTTACGGTCATCATCGAAATCCCGAATATCGTGTTCGCATTCTACGGCATCAACACCGACACACTCCCCTTCCGGCAAAGCTGGGTATATGCGTGTATCGTCGCAGTCGTCGCAACGGCAATCGTTGCAGGTGTCCTTTGGAAATACCGGAAATTCTGAAAGATACAAAGGTGATTTTATGCTGAAATTACTCGGACCGGACAACGACCTTTACCGCAGCGGAAAGATTACAAAATGGGGCTGGATTGTCATGCTGATTTCATCCGTTTTCGGATTCTGTATCTTTCTCGCCGGCAGAAAAGCCTACGGTCGGGCAATCCGCAGCCGGAAATAATGCCGCGGCTTCCCTGACTGCGGCGGCATAGCTGTATCTGCCGCCCGCAGCCGCTGGATAAGATTCTGTATCCCATGAATGGGTTCGGCACATCTCTGCATCTGACAGCAGAAACCAAACGTGTTCCGGCGATGCTGTCTCTGAAGAAGGCGTGTCCCAGGTACAGTCAATATGATACCATGTCCCGCACAGCATTGCCAGATTCCATGCGTGCGGAATACCGTTCGCTGTCCCCTGCACAATCATGCAGCGGATACCTGCCGCTCCCGCAAGCAATGCAAATGCCGCCGCGTAGCCGTCACAGACTGCGCGGCGGTTTATAATTGTACCGTAAGCACTGTGACAGTCCGCAGCATCTGCATCATAGGTACAGCGGCGAATCAGATGATCATGCGCCAGCAGCAGACGTACCGCAGGAGGATAATCCGAAACACATTCTGCCCAGCGCATTGCATACACTTTCGCAGATGCATCCCGCAGCGCCGCAGGCAAATAGGGGGTCTGCATGAAAAAAACACGCTTTTTCTGCCGCATCGCAAGCGGAATCAGCATCAGCAGCATAACAAAGAAAACTGCCGCAGCACGTCTGATTGGCTGCATCCGGACTTCTCCCCCTTCGGATTTCATTGTGCTATCTAACAAAGCTTAAGAGCCAGAGAAAAAAAATTTGTGCAAGTATGCGTTTTTTGCGTTTTCCTATTGCCAAAAGGACGAAAATAGTGTAAAATAAGTCTATATGGAATGATTCGGTTCATTCAATTGATTTTGGAGGTATACACATGATTTCAGCAGGCGATTTTCGCAATGGCATGACTTTTGAGATGGACGGCCAGGTCGTTCAGGTCATCGAGTTCCAGCACGTTAAGCCGGGCAAGGGCGCTGCCTTCGTCCGCACCAAGTACAAGAACGTCATCACCGGCGCTGTCGTTGAGACTTCTTTCAACCCGACAGCAAAATTCCCGACCGCTTTTGTCGAGCGCAAGGATATGCAGTACAGCTATTCTGACGGCGACCTCTTCTACTTCATGGATATGGAGACCTATGAGCAGGTTCCGATCAGCAAGGATGTCATCGGCAACAACCTCGACTTTGTCAAGGAAGAGGAAATCGTGAAGGTTCTTTCCTACAAGGGCAATGTGTTCGGCATCGAGCCGCCGTTCTTCGTCGAGCTGGAGGTTACCTCTACTGAGCCGGGCGTCAAGGGCAACACTGCTACCAACGCAACTAAGCCGGCAGTCGTCGAGACCGGCGCTGAGATCCGTGTCCCGCTGTTCATCAACGAGGGCGACAAGATCCGCATCGACACCCGTACCCGTGAATACATGGAGCGCGCATAATTGCTCTTACCTGCGCATCTGCGCGAAATTTACCAGAAAGGAAGATCATCATGAAGCTGACTGAGAAGCTTGCGTATATGAAGGGCCTGCTGGACGGTATGGAGCTGGACGGCTCTACCAAAGAGGGCAAGGCAATCCTGCAAATGGCAGAGGTCATGGAGGAGATGGGCGTTTATATCGACGACCTTCAGTCTCAGGTTGACGAGCTGACAGAGCTTTGCGATTTGCTGGATCATGATCTCGGTGAGGTCGAATCTGATCTCTATGAAGATGACGAGGATGATGACGACAATCCCGATGACGAGGACGACGATCTTCCCCTCGGTGAGGTTCTCCCCTACGACTATCATGATGATGATGATTCCATGTTCGCCTTGGATGACGACGATGACGATGAATACGATGAAGAACAGTATCTCGTCAGATGCCCCAGCTGCGGGGAAACCGTCACGCTGAGCGATGATGAGCTTGCTGAGGGCAGCATGGAATGCCCGCATTGCGGCGAGCTGCTCGAATTCAATTACAATGACATTGACTTCGAGACGGTCTCTGAGGATTCCGATGAGGAAGACGCTGAGGAGAACGAGCAGGAGGATGACAGCAACGAGTAATCCTTGCTGCTTCTGCATTTTACATTTGTTTCAGGGCGAGGTGCAATTCCTCACCGGCGGTGACAGTCCGCGAACCGTTTCATACGGCTGAACCGGTGCAATTCCGGTACCGACGGTATAGTCCGGATGGAAGAAACAGATTGTACAGCAAACGGCTATGCCGGAAAACTGCACGATCCGCGCCCGTGAACGCTTTTTGTTCACGGGCGCGTTTTCTTCTGATGAAGCCCCCGATCTTTTATCAGAAAGGAATTTGAACCATGAAAAAGAATGCTGCTGTTATGAATCCGCCAGTTCAGACTCGCACAGACTCTGCAACCAGACGACTTGTCATTCTCGCGCTGCTCAGTGCAATCGGCTATGTCTCGATGCTCTTTATCAAGATTCCGGTTATCTCTTTCCTCAGCTATGAGCCGAAGGATATTTTCCTTGTGCTTGCCGGCTTCCTGTACGGCCCGCTTGCTGCCCTCGCCTGCTGCGTTGTTACCGGCGTGCTGGAACTGCTGATCAGCTCAACCGGTCTCATAGGCATGATCATGAACATTGTCGCGAGCGCGGCATTCGCCTGCACGGCGTCGTTCATCTACAAAAAACGCCGCGATGTCACAGGTGCAATGATCGGTCTGGTTTGCAGCGTTGCCGCCATGACAGTGATGATGCTGCTCTGGAATTATCTGATCTCGCCGCTTTATATGGGTGTCTCCCGCGAACAGATTGTTCCGATGCTTACAACGATGTTCCTGCCGTTCA
Source organism: Ruminococcus sp. UBA4275 (assembly GCA_002395085.1). GTDB lineage: Bacteria > Bacillota > Clostridia > Oscillospirales > Ruminococcaceae > Firm-04. The sequence goes on from DGVV01000081.1 coordinate 42,121, forward strand.
ATCTGCTGAAAGCAGGAATCAATGCCATGCTGACGCTTCTGCTGTATCGCCCGTTTATGCGCGTGCTGCAAATGTGCGGCTACCCGGTTGGCGATCACCTCTCGGAAAGAAAAACATCGAATATAGCGGTGTATATCGTTGCAGCGCTGCTGCTTTGCGTCTGCATTGGCGTGGTGTATTATCTCAATCACAGCGCGTAATCACGAAATACCGCCGTTTTCGTAAGCATCCCGCAATACTGAGAGCGCGTGTTTCTCGATCCGCGAGACATAAGAACGGCTGATGTGCAGCGTCTGTGCAACTTCCCGCTGTGTCTGCGCCGGATACCCCATCAGCCCGTACCGCCGGACTATGACTGTCCACTCACGCGCAGAAAGCCGTGTCTCCAGATAATGGTAAAGCTGCTTCTGCTGCATCGACTGCTCGACCTGTTCTTCCAGATCACAGCCATCGGGCATAATGTCCAGCAGCGTCAGCGCGTTGCCATCCTTATCATATTCCAAAGGATCGTCGAAGAAAACTTCTCCGGCGGTCTTTTTCTTTGCGCGATAGTGCATCAGAATCTCATTTTCGATACACCTGCTGGCGTATGTCGCGAAGCGTGCGCCCTTCTCCTGCCGGAAGGTCTGTACCGCTTTGATCAGTCCAAGTGTGCCAATCGAGATCAGTTCTTCCTGTTCACGTTCCGGCGAATAGAATTTCTTGGTAATGTGTGCAACCAGTCTCAGGTTATGCGAAATCAGCATCTGCCTAGCTGCGTCATCGCCTTCTGCCATGCGCCGGATACAGTCATCTTCCTCTGATTTGCTCAAGGGCTGCGGAAACGCTGCTGCATGATCAACGTGCAGCAAAAAGAATGTAAATTGACCGAAAAGCCCGGATAATACTCCCAGCATCTTCTCACCGCCTTCACCAGATCTTATGCAGCAAAAAAAGTTCTTAGCACAAAAACGGCGGCATCCCCGCGAAAGGGATACCGCCGCAATAGAGCTGTTCGATCAGAGTGACACGATCTTGCGCAGCAAAATCATGACATCCAGAATCGTCAGAATACCGTCTCCGTCGAAATCACACGCAAGCAATGCTCCATCTTCCGGTTCAGGTTCTTCTTTAGATTTACACTCTGTAATGAACACAACAAAGCAAACCACATCTGCTACTGACTTCTTTCCATCGCCGTTGACATCAACGATTTCCTGCGGATTGACCGCCGTCGTGACCGTGGATTCGGTCGTTGTGGTCTTGGATGTTGTCGTCTTGGATGTTGTCGTCTTGGATGTTGTCGTCCTGGATGTTGTGGTGGTGAGAGATGTCGTCGTAACCACCGGCTTATCCGGGCTCAGCTTGATTGTCTTCGTTTCACCGCTGATGCCGATGAGTTCCGGTGTGCCGTCCACAGCTTCTACAGTGAATTTCATTTCCATCTCATCAGACGTTTTCCTGATTACACTGAATTCCAGTGTCAGCAGCAGACCCGTCTCTGTATGGACTTCTGTATCGTCCCAGACAAAGTACATCGGCTGATGCATCGGATCTTCTCCGGGATCAAACTCTGCACCTTCAAACAACAGATTGGCAGGTGTTTCCTCCAACTGAAATACACTGTTGTCGTATTCAACGCCCAGACGCAGTGCGGTCACACCGGGGTTCACATCCAGATAAACCGGAACCTGAAAGCGCGTTGCATAAGGCACAGCATCTGTCGGAGTCTCCGCGTGCAGACTGCCCGCAGCAATCAGCACGCCGCCGTCAGCAGCAGAAAACGGCACATCTGCCAAATCCTTGTTGATTGCGGCATCCACATTCACAGAGACCACAGCGCTGCCGGCAGCACCTTCCAGTACCTCAAATTGCAGGTAAACAAGATCTGCTGCAACGATCAGATCCTCAGCACCGACACTGTCCCACACGAGATAGAACGGGTTCGCACTCAGATCATTGCCGGCGAGAAACTCAGCACCTTCTAAGCTTCCGCCATTCTCAGCACCGGTCAGCTTCAGCTTGGAGGCGTCATAGCGAACGGAAAGCCGCATCGCTGCAACGCCCGGATTCTCGTCCAGCATAACCGGAACGGAAACCGTTTCGCCTGCTTTCGCAGTCACAGTCCCGACGGACAGGCTTCCAGTCAGCAGTTCGTCATCCGCAGCCATCGCTGCGCTGTCTGCTGCTGAAAAAACGCCCGTCCCGCAGAACAATCCAACTGACAGACTGAATGCCGAAAGAACAGACACAATACGTTTAAACATTGTCATTTCTCCTCCGTTTCGGCAAATGGCTTAGCCCAGCTTAATATCCCAGCCTGCGAAATAGCGGCGAAGCTGCACGGCATCCTTCATGGTGAATTCGCCGTCGCCGTCAAGGTCCGCATTCTCCGCAATAAATTTCTGATCCCAGCCGCCTGCAAGTTCACGGCGCATGATGACCAGATCGCAGAGATTGATCTTGCCGTCACCATTGACATCACCCTTCTTTTCCTTGGCAGGGGTAGTTTCCGTGGTGGTGGTAACGGTCGTAGTCGTGGTAGTACCGGTTTCAACAGAGGTAACTGTCGTTGTGGTCACATCCGAAGCAGATGCCTTCAGCTTGATATTTGCCATTGCAAAACCAGAACCGGATTTGCGTTCAACATAGAGCGACATACGGGATGCACCTGCTGTATTCACCTTGACATTGGTCAGTTCCATATCAGCACTCAGCGGAACTTCCTTCTTCAGTTCACGGTCAAGATAGACCTGCAAGGTGGTTTCGCCTTCAGCAGCACCGTCAATGTGACCGACATCGAACGAAACCTCGTCCAGATTCTCAACATTGAAGCAGGCAATCGAATCCTCAGAATTGTAGTTGCCGATAAACGAAAAGCCTTCTGCAAACGTCTTTTCGTTCATGGTGAAATTCTTGATCTTCGGGCTTGTGCCGTCATAGGCAGTCGCGTGGTTCAGGTCATAACCTGCCTTGATAAAGTCAGCCGGCGTCTCATATACCGGAATCACGCAGGGCTTTTCCGATTCAGTACCGGTGTAGTGAATATCGCCAAGTGCATAGCTGCTCTTGCCGTCACGGTCAAGGAACACACGCATCGTCACAGCACCCTTGGTTTTCATGGAATACACCTGCGGAACCATGCCGTAAGTCAGCGGGATTTCATCTGCAAGCTGATTATCGAGATAGAGTTTCAGCGAAGCAGGATTAAAGCCGGAATCATCGACATGACCAATGGTAAAGGAGACCTCGTCAAGATTCTCAACACTGATTGTAAAGCCGGAATCATCGCTGGAATAATCGCCGCTGAACACAAGGCCCTGATAGTAGTCTCTGCCGTTCATCTTAAATGCGGCATATTTGCTTGTACCAATAAAGCCCTCAGTACGGTATTCATCAAAAATATTCTTAATGAGGTTTTCCGGAGAGCTGTATTCGATTGATGAGAACAGCTTATTGGGAGAATAGTCATCTGCGTGCAGTTCAGCCAGTGCATAATGCGCACCGCCGTCGCGGTCCAGTTCAAGACGAAGCACATCTGTATTGGAGACATCTATGGTAACTTCACCAACCTCCGAAGACCATGTCAGCGGAAGCGTATCAACCAGCTCATTATCTTTGTAGACACGCAGCGTAGCATTGTTTCTGCCGGTTCCGTCCACATGACCAAACGTGAAGGAAAGCTGATTGAGATTCTCCACATTCATGGAGATGCTGGAATCATCACTTGCGTAGCTGCCGGTGAACACGATACCCTGATAGTACGATCTGCCGCTGACTTTGAACAAAGCATTATTGCTCGTACCATTGTAAATATCCGTGCGGATGATGCCGAACGCGCTCTTCATCAGTGCCTCTGCACTGTCATATTCCGGCACAGTGTAGGTCTTGGCAGGTTTCATCGTATCAACAGAAAGATCTGTCAATGCATAATAAGCGCCGCCGTTGCGTTCAAGGAAGAACCGGACAGTCGTATTTTTCTCGACATCCAATTCATACTGTTCAATCGGTGAAGTCCACTGAAGGTCAAGCACATCATACTTCTCATTATCGCAGAAGATGTAGAGCTTCGCGTTATTGAAACCGGAATCATCCACATGACCGATACTGAATGTCAGCTTCTTCACGTTATCAACATTGTAGACAATTTCCGAGTAACTGCTGGCGTAATCACCGATCATCTCGATACCCTGAAAATAGGATCTGCCATTGACCTTGAACGGTGCGATCTTCGCAGTACCGTCAAAAATGGTGCATCGGGTATTCTGGAAACCGCTCTTCATAAAGTCCTCAGCAGACTTGTAGGTCGGTGTTTCAAAAGTCTTAACGGAATTATACTTGTCAACGCCGAGATCCGTCAGTGCAAAACTCGTGCTGCCGTTACGGTCGAAGAAAAGACGGACATTCGATACAGCAGAAACGTCGAGCTTATAGTCAAGAATCGGCATTCTCCAGTTCAGTTCCACTTTCTCATAGCACTCGTTGTCACAGTAGATGGAAAGCGTACCGCCTTCCGAGCCGGAATCATCCACATGACCGATTGAGAAACGCAGCTCATCCGTATTTTCCACATTGAAGCTGATCTCAGAATCCTCGCTGCCGTATTGTCCGGTAAAGACCATGCCCTGATACATACTTCTTCCGTTGACCTTGAACGGTGCGATGGTGGCAGTCCCGTCATAAATCGTGGTGCGGGAAACATCATAACCCGTTTTCATGAACGACTCAGCCGAATCATAATCATTAATCTTGAAATCATCGCTGCCCTCGCCGTCAAGCTTCAGACCGACAAGCGCATAATCGCCGTCACCGTCGCGGTCAAGTTTGATTTTCAGCGTGGAAGCATCAGACACATCCAGCACATAGTTTCTCAGAGGATCGCAGTATTTTACCGCAACGGGATCTGTCGCAGTTCCGTCCAGATAGAACGTATAGGTAGCATTGGAGAGACCGGAGCCGTCAATATGACCCAGCACACAGCTCAGCTCATTGATTTTGGAGACATCGTAAGTAATGACAGAATCATTGTGCGATGCACCTTCAAACATAAGCCCCTGTGTATACGTTCTTCCGTGCATACGGAAGCCGGTATCGCTGCCGGTGATGATCGTTGTGTGTTCTGTTTCCGTGCCGCTCAGCAGGAATGCATCCGTTTTGGAATTCGCAGCATAAACAGTATTCCGCATCGGGAACTGTCCTCCGCTGACGGTGCCGAGCAGCACAAATGCTGCCGCTGCGGCACAAATACGTTTGAACCTCATGAAATCCGCTCCTTTGCAAATACAATATTTTGCGCGGCACTTCATCCGGTCAGATAATATGCCGCGTTGATAACTATTATAACATATTTCGGATAGATGCGCAAGAAAACAAATTACCAAAAAGCAATTACCGGATTAAATTTCTGTCACTTGCACAAAGCCGCAGTTTGATCATACGGATTTCTTGTGACTTTGCAAAACACTGTCGTATAAAAAGCACACCCGCAGGCTCATGAGCTTGCAGGTGCGCGTGATCGGATGATAATTTGTCAAGTATTGCGCAGGGTGAAATTGCGGAATTCCGCCCATCTGTCAGGGGAAACATCCTCTGCATACAGCGCCAGCATCACGCCGGTAAAATTCCCGGCCAATTCTGTGGAGAGGAATCTGCTTTCCAACACGCCCATATCTGTATATACATCGCCGCATTCTGCTGCAAAACGATAGACCAGCGGTTCGCCCTGTACCAGCAGCGTCACATCCCCTGCATCAGGCAGAACCACAGAATCCTCGTGAACCAGCGTCCCCAGCACTGTGCGCCGCACAAGCTGCCGTGAACCTCCGGTTTGACGGAGAAACAAATCACAGTGCATAGAAGCGGTCATGTAAACCGTGATACCCGCCTCCAGCGCATCGCTTTGCAGCGTAACAGTCAGCGAGAAATTCATTTCCGTTTGCCGAATGCCGATCCATGCGGGCGATGCTTCCTCTGATGAAATCGGAATACTGCTGCCGCGCAGGGCAAATACCTCCGCACTGAGCCGGTAATTCTCCGGATCAGGATTTTGCAGCCATACCCATTCCTGTGCAGGCTTGGTATTCGAGAAATCAAAACAGGTGCGCCGTTTCTGGAGAAGATTCTCAGGCAGTCGGTCCGTCTGCATTTCGAGACGCGATGTACCGTTCTCCCCTGCGGTAAACCAGCCGTTTTCATCGAACGTGACCGGTACAAGATTAACCTCTCTGCCCGTTGTATGGAACATCATCCACGGGTGAATCTGCCGGAAACCGAGGTGCAGCATCCACCAGTTTCCCTGTGCATCCTCAACCAGATCTGCATGACCACAGCCTTGCAGCACATAACCGCCGAGATTCCGGTTCGTCAGCACGGGATTACCCGCGTAAGCCGTGAACGGTCCGTAGACCGATTCGCCGCGCGCATACACAACCATGTGACCGTATTCCGTGCCGCCCTCACTCGCCATCAGATAATACCAGCGCCCGATGTGATAGAGATGCGGCGATTCCAGAAAACGCCCGCCTGTGCCGTACCAGACAGCTTTCGTTTCAGAGATGCGCCTGCCCGTTTCAATGTCGATTTCGCATTGCAGAATACAGCTTTTCCCTTCTGCATCGCTTCCGTTACTCATGAAATAAGCTCTGCCGTTCTCAAAAAACAGCGAAGGATCAATCCCCTCCTGATCCACCCGAACCGGCTCAGACCATTCACCGTGAATGTCATCTGTCCAGACATAAAAATGCCCGACGCCGGAGACATTGGTCGTGACCATATAAAACCGTCCGTTATGGAAGCGGATGGTCGGGGCATAGATACCGCCGACACTGTTTGCACCGTGCAGCGGGAGCTGACTCTTTCTCGTCAGCACATGACCGATCTGTTCCCAGTTAACCAGATCGCTGCTCTCAAAAAGCGGCACACCCGGAAAATACTGGAAGGAACTGCACACCAGATAGAATTTTCCGTCTGCAAAGCAGACGCTTGGATCGGGATAAAAGCCGGAAATCACCGGATTGCGATACTGCATGGGAAGCCCTCCCGTTTCAGAAGATTATTGCAGCTCAGCGTATTGACCGCCGGTTGCTTCGAGAAAGGTATCCGGCGAAAGGAAAATCTGCGTACCGAGACGCCCGCCTGAGACAATGATCTCATCGTAAAGCATCGCAGTTTCATCCAGAAAAACAGGATAATCCTTCTTCATACCGATTGCTGTACACCCTCCGCGGATATAACCGGTCACAGCCTGAATCTCCTTCACCGGCAGCAGCGCAACGGACTTCTCCCCTGCTGCTTTTGCCGCCTTCCGGAGATCCATCTCCGCTGTACCCTGCATCACAAAGGCATAATGCCCGCCGCTTTTGCCGACACACATCAGCGTTTTGAAGGTCTGTTCGGGATCCTGTCCCAGCATCTCCGCAATGTGTACGGCATCAGTAAACTCGTCACAGTCGTAGTAATTGACGCGGTGCGGAAGCTTTTTCTGCTCCAGAATCCGCATCGCATTTGTTTTCTGCTGCATGATGATACGCTCCTATCATATCAGATTTGTGCCGGTCTGTCAATGCAAATTCGCATCCGGCGTATGATAAATGCTCTCCTTATGAAAACCGCCCGCACAGAATGCACGGGCAGATCATCATTATTCAGCCAGCAGCAGCCGCATCGCTGCCGCAAAATAGCCAATTTCCAGACGGTTGCTTGCGCGGCGCACAATCCGGAAAAGCGGTGTGCGTTCCAGCGAAAGCTTTATGCCGGCATTCACACATTTGCTGAGGAATTTTCGTATCGGCATATGCCGGTAGAACCAATTTGTAAAACGGATGCCAAAACCGGCTTTCTTCTTTGTTACGGAAGACCGGTCCGGACGAACCGCAGAAGCAGTCATTGAAGTCTGAACAGAGGGATCAATTGACGGCTGCGGGTCAGTCTGCATGACAGCAACCGCATCGCCAGCCACTGTAAATTCGGACTCCGCCACATCAACATCCTGACCGGATGCATCCACAGCAGTCAGCTTCATCACATAATCTCCCGGTGTCAGACCGGCAATTGTCAGTTTCTTGGTAAAGAATCCTGCGATGGTATATTCTTTCGCGTGCGGAAAAACCGTCACGGTCTGCAGCGGCGAATCTATCTCGCCGGCACGGTAAATAGAACCGGTAATATTGCGAATGACCGTTCCGCCGCGCACTGTTCCGGTGAGATTGAAGTCAGAACCGGCATCCAGTGTTCCGGAAGGTAATTCGCCCTCCTCCAATGTAATCAGATGCGAAAAATACTGATAGGTATAGCAGACATTCCGGTCAACGGTTGTGCGGATACCGCTGCACCGGCCGCAGCCTGAATACTGCCAGATTGTCGCCTGTGAAGAAAGATCATGGCCCGCAGTTGAGGGAAGACCGTTCACGGAATTAAAATAGTTCGCTTCCCAGATGGGATACCCCGCTTCCCGCAGCGCCTCACGGTCAATACACTCTGAGAAAAAAGCAGAGCTGGAATAGACACCTGCGGTATGTCCCGCATCTTCGATGGCTTCCAGACCGACGGTCAGCGCAGGCATAAACAGTTTCGGAGAAAGATGCTCCTGACGGGATGCCGATTCCATATCTAGAAACACCGGAAACTCAAAGGATTTGTCCTTGAGGAATCCCAGCATATACTTGACATCTTCCGTAAACTCCGCAGACGTTGCAGCGTCGGTATACATATAGCAGCCGACGGCAAGTCCGGCAGCCTTAGCACCGGCATAGTTTTCCTCAAAGCGCGGATCCAGTTCCCAGTCATCATACGCCCGAATGACCTTGCAGCATCGCAGAATTGCAAATTTCACACCGCTCTGTGCAACTTCATTCCAGTCGATCTCCTCCTGATATTTGGAGACGTCGATGCCAGGGATTTCGGCAGCCGCAGCGGAGGCAGTCAGCCCGTCGGTTTCAGCAGAAGGAAATACCTCTGCGCCCGCAAAAACACAGGAACAAAACAGCATCACAGCAGTCAGCAGAACAGTGCCGCGATCAAACATACGTTTCAGGCTTAACGCCTCCTTCCCATAGTATTCTATTGTGTATTATACCACATTCGCAAGTCAATGTCAAGTCACGCAAATACGTGTCAAAAAAGGCACAAATACAGCAAATTCATGTGATGATTTCTGCACATTATGCGCCCGTTCTGACATTTTCACGGCTGCCCATTGAAATTTCCATTCTAATGTGTTATAATAGTATTCTGATTAAGGAGGTGCGAAATGGAGAATGAAGAGCAACTGATGCAAATGCAGCATCGCTTTGAAGAAATCGAAACACGGCTGAATGCGCCGGAAACTCTATCCGATTCTGCAAAGCTCACGCAGCTTATGAAGGAATACAAGCGTTTGCAGCCTATCGCAGAAGCTTATGGAGAATACCGTGTGCTGCTTCGCTCCATCGCGCACACAGAGGCGTTCCTGCACGAACCGGATTCAGATGAAGAAATGCTGGCACTCGCCCGTGACGAAATACAGGAAATGCAGGAAAAAGCCGCCGCTGCCGAACGGACTATCCGTGAACTGCTGCTGCCGGCCCAGTCACAGGCTGACAGCGATGTCATCGTGGAAATCCGCAGCGGCGCAGGCGGAGAGGAAGCGGCGCTGTTTGCGCATTCTCTGCACCGGATGTACTCCATGTACGCTGACCGTCAGGGCTGGACGCAGCAGATTCTCAGCCTAAACGAAACGGAACGCGGCGGTGTTAAAGAAATTATCTTTACACTCAGCGGCGAAAATGTCTACAGCCGGATGAAATTTGAGAGCGGTGTTCACCGCGTACAGCGTGTTCCGGAAACCGAATCGCAGGGACGCATCCACACATCTACGGCAACAGTTGCTGTTTTACAACAGGTTGCAGATGTCGAATTTGAGCTGAATCCCGATGACTTGCGTATAGATACCTTCCGTTCCAGCGGCGCAGGCGGTCAGCATATCAACAAGACCTCCTCGGCAATCCGCGTTACGCATATTCCGACAGGTACAGTTGTCGAGTGCCAGAATGAGCGCAGTCAGCTTCAGAACAAGGAGCGCGCACTTGATGTCCTGCGCGCCCGTCTGCACGCAAAAGCGCAGGCGGAACAGGACGCACAGGTCGCCGCAGAACGCCGTACACAGGTCGGCACGGGTGACCGCTCCGAGAAGATCCGAACCTATAATTTCCCGCAGTCGCGCCTGACCGATCACCGCATCGGCTTGTCAATCTACAAGCTCAATGATGTCATGAACGGCAATCTTGATGACGTTTTCCGCGCACTTATTTCCGCCGAAAACGCCGACAGGCTCACCGGCTCAAATCAGGAGGACAGCCATGAAAACCCAGCTCCTCAATGAGCATCAAATTGATGAAGCAGCGTCACTTTTACAAGCCGGAGAAGCCGTCGGAATGCCGACGGAAACCGTCTACGGGCTCGCCTGCGATGCCTTTCAGCCCGATGCCGTGCGAAAAGTGTTTGCAGCAAAGGGACGTCCCGCTGATAATCCGCTGATCGTTCACATTGCCGCGCTCTCGGAATGGGCGCCGCTCGTGCAGTCGATCCCGCCGCTTGCCATGCGGCTCGCTCAGCGCTTCTGGCCGGGGCCGCTTACAATCATTCTGCCGCGCTCGGAACGCATCCCTGCTGTCACGGCAGGCGGTCTGGATTCTGTCGGCGTTCGTTTCCCTGCGCACCCGATTGCACAGGCAATGATCCGCGCAGCAGGCGTACCGCTGGCAGCACCTTCCGGCAACCGTTCAGGCAGTCCCAGCCCCACCACCTCCGCGCACATGATGGCGGATATGGACGGCAGAATCCCCGCAATTGTGGAGGGCGGCGCTTGTCTGTGCGGCGTCGAATCAACCGTTTTGGCTCTGGACGATGCACAGACCGTTCGTATACTGCGGCCAGGATTTGTCACGCCGGAGCAGCTTTCCGAAGTCGCCGAAAATGTGATTGTTGATCCGGCAGTTCTCGCTCAGCTTGATCCGAATGCCGTAGTTCGCTCGCCCGGTATGAAATATAAACACTATGCGCCGAAAGCAGAAGTCATGCTGGTCAACGGTGATTTGCCGCATTTCCTGAAAGCGGTGCAAAGCCGCTGTGATTCCGGTTCTGCAGTTTTGGTGTTTGATGCCGATACCGCTGCCTGTGAACAGGCAGGCATCCGCGCAATCGGCTACGGCGATACCGATGAAGAACGCGCTGCGCAGATCTTTGCACGCCTGCGGGAACTCGATGAATGCGGCATTCAGCAGGTATATGTCCGCGCTCCTCGTACAGACGGTGTCGGGCTTGCAGTTTATAACCGCCTGATTCGTGCTGCCGGTTTCCGCATCCTGAACGCTGACTGAAAAGGAGTCAACCATGTTTTTCCGGAAATCAAGAAATAACATCATGCAGCCTGATCCCCCGCTGCCTTCTGCGGCGCAGCAACTCGGATGTTTTCTCGGATGCAGTTGGGAGCGCGTTGATCCGTCGCTCAGCTGCGCGCAAATCACAGAATTGTTCCTTACGGAGCTTGCTGCGGGCGCATCGTCCGGCACACATCCCATGCTGATTACCGCAGATGATCTGCTGCTTGAAACCATCGAAGAAAACTGCGAAGACAACGGCGGTGCGGCGGCGTATCGGGAGAAGCTGATGCAGCTCCCCTGTGACCGTCTGCCCGATTGGATGAAAAACCCCATGAAACCGTATGCAGGTACATTCAAACCGCAGCCGCCGCTGAACGAACTGATTTGTGTGACGCCGAACAATCTGCGGCAAGGCGAGGAACTGATGCTTGTCCGGCTGCCCGTCAGCGAACCCTGCCGCGTATTTGCACATCTGCCGTTCGGTTCGTGGAATGACTGCCCTGATGCGGAAGACCTGATTGCAGTCTGCAAGGATTGGCAGACCCGCTACAGCGCAGTCCCCGCGATGCTCTCGCACGATATTCTGCAAATGTACGTTCCGCAGCCGCTTACCGATCCGGCGGAAGCAATGCGGCTGGCTTCGGAGCATTTCACATTTTGTGAAGATCTCTCGCAGGGCATCGGAACGATCAGCGCACTTGCTGATTCGCTGATTGGCTCGCATTTCTGGTTTTTCTGGTGGGATTGAGGTGATAATATGCAGATCATCGGGCTTACCGGCCAGACCGGTGCGGGCAAAACGACCGTCAGCCGCCTCTTTGCGGAAAACGGCATTGCTGTAATTGATGCAGACCGTGTTGCACACGCTGTCACGGAACGCGACCATCCATGCATGAAAGCACTGACGCAGGTTTTCGGAAACGGGATTCTGCATCCTGATGGCACAATGAACCGCAAGGCGGTTGCAGCGCTGATTTTCGGAGACAAAACCGTAAAAGCGCGCTATGAAGCAGTCATTTATCCGTATATCACGCAGACAATCCGCTTGCAGGCAGATGCCCTTGCAGCGCAGGGTCATACACGGATTATGCTGGATGCACCCACCCTTTTTGAGAGCGGAATCTTCCGTTTCTGCACACAAATCGTGTCGGTAACAGCTGCACCGGAAATCCGGTTGCAGCGCATTTGCTCGCGGGACGGTCTCACGAAAGAGCAGGCATTGCAGCGTATGAACGCACAGCTTTCCGAATCATTTTTCCGCACGCATTCAGATGCCGTTATTGAGAATAACGGCGACGAACAAGCGCTTACAAATGCCGTCTGCGCAGTCTGCCAAAAACTCGCTGCAGCGGCTGATCATAAAATGCACACTTTGAAGGAGGAACCTATCATGGCAAACAAAGATGAAGTCAAGGCACTCAAAGAGTCGCTGCTGATGCAGAAAAAGCACGCAGCACTGTTACTTGACGACGACAAAATTGCAGCCGCAGATGCATACTGCGAGGGCTACAAGGAATTTCTGAGCGCTTCTAAAACGGAGCGTGAAGCGGTGATCTATGCCTCCACGCTGCTGGAAGCAAAAGGCTTTGTCCGCTGGAAGCGCGGCGATGCAGTCAAGGCGGGCGATAAGATTTACACCGTCAACCGCAGCAAAGCGATCGTCGCTGCTGTCATCGGTACAGATCCGCTGGAATCCGGTATCCGCATCACCGCAGCGCATATTGACTCCCCGCGTCTTGACCTGAAGCAGTGCCCGCTTTACGAAGATTCCGAGCTTGCACTGTTCAAGACACACTACTACGGCGGCATCAAAAAATATCAGTGGACAGTGCTGCCGCTTGCGCTGCACGGCGTGATTGTGAAGCAAAACGGCGAAAAGGTCACGGTCTGCATCGGTGAAGATGAGGGCGACCCGATCTTCTGCATCACCGATCTGCTGCCGCATCTCGCACAGGAACAAGTTAAGCGTCCGCTTGCACAGGGCATCAAGGGCGAAGAACTCAATCTCCTGATCGGTTCGCGTCCGCTGCGCAGCGATGAGGGCAGCGATCTTGTCAAACTGCGCATCATGCAGATTCTCAATGAGAAATATGGTATTGTTGAAGCAGATTTCCTCTCCGCGGAACTCGAAATTGTTCCTGCCGGCAAGGCGCGTGACCTCGGCTTTGACCGTTCCATGATCGGCGGATACGGTCACGATGACCGCGTTTGCTCCTACCCTGCCCTCACGGCACTTCTGGACACCGAACATCCGCAGCACACCGCAGTTTGCATTCTTACGGATAAGGAGGAAATCGGCAGCGAGGGCAATACGGGGCTCTGCTCTGCGTATTTCCGTGATTTCGTCGAAGATCTCGCTGCTGCATTCGGCACACAGGCGCATACAGTCTTTGCGCAGTCACAGTGCCTCTCTGCGGATGTCACCGCAGCTTATGATCCGACCTTTGCGGATGTCAATGACCGCCGCAACAGTGCATATCTCAATTACGGCGTGTGCATGATGAAGTATACCGGCGCACGCGGCAAGAGCGGTTCTTCGGATGCCTCTGCGGAGTTCATCGGAAAGATGCGCACACTCTTTGATGAAGCCGGCGTCATCTGGCAGACAGGTGAACTGGGCAAGGTCGATGCCGGCGGCGGCGGAACGGTCGCCTGCTATCTTGCAAACCTCAATATTGACACGGTTGATGTCGGTGTTCCGGTTCTGTCGATGCACGCACCGCTGGAAGTCGTAAGCAAAATCGACATCTACGAGACCTACCGTGCGGTTCTCACCTTCAATGCTTCGTGAAACAATTTACAGCGCAGTATGAGAGTCCGCTTGGGAGCATAACCCTTTTCTCAGACGGAGACGCACTGACCGGACTAAAGTTTGAAAAAGCAAATGCCGGTCACGAAACCACTGCAAATCTGACGGTTTTTGCGGAGACATCTGCATGGCTTGACAGGTATTTTCAGAGGCAAAAACCTGTCGTTTTCCCAAAAATGAATCCGGAAGGAACAATGTTCCAGAAATGGGTCTGGGCGAGGCTGCTTCTCATCCCATACGGGAAAACGATCTCATATGGTGCCCTCGCGGCTGACTATACGGAACGAACCGGTAAAGCTATGTCCGCACAGGCAATCGGAGGTGCAGTCGGGCGCAACCCGATTCCAGTTCTCATTCCCTGTCACCGCGTCATCGGTGCAGACGGCAGTCTCACCGGATACGCATGGGGCGTAGAACGAAAAGCAAAACTCCTGCGGCTGGAATCTGCCGATTGTCCTGCTGCATTTGCAATCACATAAAAAACAGCCTGCGCAGCGCTTTGTTGTGCAGGCTGTTTGTCTGTTGCATTGTGCAAACTGTACAGGCTGCAATGCGATGCATCGTACAGAATGACGAAATTCCAGATTTACATTCAAAAGGGATTGACACAATGTCAGAATATTGCTATAATATCAATAATGACACCGTGTCAGAACAATTGAGAAGGAGGCACTCTTATGCCGAAAGGATCACCGGAACTGACAGCTTCCCGCCGTGAGGAAATCATCAATGCCTGTGAACAGCTTTATCAAAGCATGAGCTTCAAAGAAATCACAATCAAGGAAATCGGTGCAGTCACTTCATTCACCAGAACATCCATTTATAATTACTTCCAGACGAAAGAGGAAATCTTTCTCGCACTGATGCAGCGGGAATACGAAAAATGGTCGCATGAGCTGCTTTCATTTGCAGAGCAGCAGGAAACCGTATCCGCTGATAGTTTCGCAGATGCGCTGGCTCATTCCCTTGAAAAGCATGAGCAGCTTCTGAAACTGCTTGCCATGAATCACTACGATATGGAGGAACACTCGCGTCCGGAACGTCTGCGGGATTTCAAGGTAGCCTATGGTGCATCCCTCGATGCAATGCGCACCTGTCTGCATAAATTCTTCCCCGCGGTAAACTGCGAGCGGTTTATCTTCGTGTTTTTTCCGTTTTTATTCGGCGTTTACCCGTATTCCGTTGCAACCGAAAAACAGCTTCGCGCCATGCGGGAAGCGAATATGGATTTTAAAATGCACAATATCTACGAGATCGTCTATGCCTGCGTAATGCAATTACTTGGAGGTGCAGCATGAAATACACAAAACTTGGAGATTCCGATCTGAACGTCTCACGCATTTGCATGGGCTGCATGGGATTTGGTGATGCAGCAAAAGGTCAGCATTCCTGGACAGTCGATGAGGCACATTCCCGTGAGATTATCAAACGCGGACTGGAACTTGGCGTAAATTTTTTTGACACCGCGATTGCATATCAGTCCGGTACAAGTGAACAATATGTCGGCAGAGCGCTGCGTGATTTTGCCAAGCGAGAAGATGTTGTTGTGGCAACAAAATTTCTCCCGCGGACCCCTGCGGATATTGAAAACGGCATCACCGGACAGCAGCACATTGCACGCATGATCAATAAAAGCCTTGAGAACCTCGGAATGGACTATGTAGATCTCTACATTTATCATATCTGGGACTGGAATACACCTGTTTATGACATTCTCGATGGGCTGAATCGTGTTATACAGGCAGGAAAGGCACGATATATCGGTATCTCGAACTGCTATGCATGGCAGCTTGCAAAAGCAAACTCCATCGCAGAAAAAGAAGGCTTTGCAAAGTTTGTCAGCGTACAGGGACACTATAATCTCATCTTCCGCGAGGAAGAACGCGAAATGGCAATGCTGTGTGCAGAAGATCACATAGCAATGACGCCTTACAGCGCACTTGCCAGCGGCAGACTGGCACGACTCCCCGGCGAAACGTCCAAGCGTGCAGAGGAAGACACCTATGCGAAATTCAAATATGATACCACGAAAGAGCAGGATGAAATCATTATCCGGCGCGTCGCAGAGCTGGCAGAGAAGCACAGCGTCTCCATGACAGAAATCTCTCTGGCCTGGCTGCTGACAAAGGTCACTGCACCCGTTGTCGGTGCGACAAAACTGCATCACATCGAGGGTGCTGCAAAAGCAGTCGATCTGGAACTGACAGCAGAAGAAACAGCCTATCTCGAAGAACCCTACATCCCGCACGCCCTTGCCGGTGTCATGGCGCAGAATAAGCCTGCACACAAGGACGAAAAGCACGTCTGGTCTACAGGCAGCCAGATAATCTAAGGAGGTAACTTTATGTTTGACAAGAAACTCACATTGGCAAACGGCGTTGAGATTCCGCAGCTTGCGCTTGGCACATGGCTGATCGACGATGCACCGGCAGCAGATGCCGTCAAGGCTGCGCTGCAAATGGGCTACCGTCACATCGACACCGCACAGGCGTATGGTAATGAACACGGTATCGGAGAAGGCGTGCGGACAAGCGGCATCGCACGAAACGAAATCTTTGTGACATCCAAAGTGGCAGCAGAACATAAGGATTACAAAAGTGCTGCTGCCGGCATCGACGAGACGCTCCGGAAAATGGGAATGGATTATCTTGATATGATGATCATTCATTCGCCGCAGCCGTGGAAATTTGTGAATCAGTCCGATGACCGCTTTGTGGAGGGCAACCGCGAAGCATGGCGTGCGCTAGAAGACGCATACAAAGCAGGCAAACTCCGGGCAATCGGCGTATCCAATTTCTTGCAGAGCGATCTTGAAAGCCTCATGGAAACCGCAGAAATCCAGCCGATGGTGAATCAGGTGCTTTGCCATATTTCCAATTCTCCGCTGGATCTGATTGATGACTGTACTGCAAAGGGCATTGTCATGGAGGCATATTCTCCGGTGGCACACGGCGAGGCAATGAAAAATCCCGAAATCGCAGAAATGGCTCAGAAATACGGCGTTTCCATTCCGCAGCTTTGCATTCGCTACGACATCCAGCTTGGGATGATTGTACTGCCGAAAACCGCCAATCCGGCGCATATGAAGACCAATGCAGATGTGGACTTCATCATCTCGGATGCAGATATGCATACACTGAAAACCGTCAAGCACATCGAAAACTACGGTGATCACAGCTTTTTCCCTGTTTTCGGCGGAAAATTCTGAGTTCAATCAGAAACGGAGGAATCATCATGAGCAAAGCATTAGTTGCGTATTTTTCTGCAAGCGGCACTACCGCAAAAACTGCAAAGAAACTTGCAGAGGCTGCATCCGCAGACCTTTATGAGATCAAGCCGGCAATTCCATATACGCCTGCCGATCTCAACTGGCAGGATAGGCATTCAAGAAGCAGCGTGGAAATGAATGATCACAATTCCCGCCCTGCCCTTGCAGACACCAATCCTGATCTTTCTGCATACGATACCGTATACATCGGATTTCCGGTGTGGTGGTATATCGCCCCTACGATCATCAACAGCTATCTGGAAAGCGGCGATTTCTCCGGCAAGAAGATCATTCTGTTTGCAACATCCGGCGGAAGCGGATTCGGCAAAGCAGTTCAGAATCTCCAGCCCAGCGCGCCGGACGCAGAAATCATCGAAGGCAAGGTCAATCCCGGTGCAGCCGATTTTGCTGCACTTGCCAGTATGGCATAAGACGGGAGATACTTACCATATCGCTTCGTTCATCAGGACCATTGTTTATACCGTTATATAACCGCATAGCAGGACAGGAAGTCTCACAGCTCCCTGTCCTGTGCTGTATCAGAAAGTCCGCGCAGTCTTCCCGTTCTACACAACATTTCCGCCAAACTTTGTGCAAGCCTACAAAATTCGGTGATTTGCTCTTTCAGCGCTGTTTTGGTGCTTGTGCGATCGGAAAATATGCTGTATAATAGTTCATGTTCTGCCGTAATCCGGCAAAACAGAACACAGAAAAGAGGTCTTTTTCTTGCGTACAGATCAGCGCAGGGTCAATATGCTCAGCGGTTCTCTCTGGGATAAGATTCTGCTTTATGCACTCCCGCTTGCTGCAACCGGCATCTTACAGCAGCTTTTCAATGCCGCTGACATCGCGGTTGTCGGCAGATTTACCGGTGAACTTGGTGAAGCTGCAATGGCTGCTGTCGGTGCGAACAGCCCGATCATCGGATTGATTGTCAATGCGTTCATCGGTGTCTCACTCGGTACAAATGTTGTCATTGCAAAAGCAGTCGGCGCGGATGACAAACCAGCCATCAGCAAAACCGTTCACACGTCCATTGTGATTGCCTGCATCATCGGCGTATTTCTGACGTGCATCGGAGAATTATTTGCTGTTCAGATTCTTTCCTCGCAAAATGTTCCCGCTGAGGTGCTTCCGATGGCAGTGCTGTATTTCCGTGTTTACATGGCAGGTGTACCGGTTGTGCTGCTGTATAATTTCGTTTCCGCGATTTTCCGCGGCATCGGCAATACACGCACGCCGCTCATTGCACTGACCGTTTCCGGTGTACTGAATGTGATTCTGAACCTGCTGTTCGTTATTGTTCTGCACATGACTGTCAGCGGTGTTGCGCTTGCAACTGTCATTTCCAACGGTGTCAGTTCAGCATTGCTGCTGCGGACACTCTCGAAAAGTCGAGGCGCAGAACGCATCCGTCTCTCAGCGATGCGCATTGACCGAAAAACACTCATCCGCATTCTGCGCATCGGCGTACCGGCAGGCATACAGGCGGCAGTTTTCTCCTTCGCCAACATCATCATTCAGAGCGCCATCAACAGCCTCGGAAAAATCGTCATGGCAGCATCCAGTGCGGCGTTCAATATTGAGATTTTTGCGTATGATGTCCTCAACAGCTTCAGTCAGGCGTGTACAACATTTGTCGGTCAGAATTACGGTGCAGGACAAATCCGCCGCTGCAAACGCGCCTTCCTCCTGAGCTGGCTGGAAGGTGCAGCCGCAACCGCATCCGCGATTGCACTGATTCTGCTGTTCGGCAGACAGATTCTTTCCGTTTTCAATCCGAATCCGGAAGTCATCGAAATCGGTTATCTGCGACTGATTATCATATTCATGTCATATTTCTTCACACTGTCCTATGAGGTCATGTCCGGTTATCTGCGCGGATTTGGCATCTCTGCCTCACCTGCTGCACTGACAGTCATCGGCATCTGCGGCATCCGCATTACATGGATTATGTACTTCTTCCCGCAAGATCCGACCTTCCGGCGCATTCTGACTGCATATCCGATCAGCTTGTCAGTAACGGCATTGCTGATTGGCTGTGCATTGCTGATTGCACACCCTGCGGCGCGGGAAAAACGTCTCACAGAAAGCGAACCGGAAAAGGAGAACGCGAATGGATAAGATTCGTAAACACATCATTTTTGAAGGCTATGTGCAAGGTGTCGGATTCCGGTATAAGGCGTATCATACCGCAAGAATGTACGGTATTTCCGGCTGGGTCAGAAACCGCAGCGACGGAACGGTTGAAATGGAAGCGGAAGGAACACCGCACGACATTGAAGACCTGATTCTTGCACTGGAGAAGCATACATGGGGGCAGATTGACAACATCCGCTCTGAAAAAATCCCCCTGCACAATGATTATTCGTTCGAGATCCGCTGACCCGAATGGCAAGCCCCCGAAGCATCTCATTTGCTTCGGGGGCTTGTCTGTTGATTCATTCGTCATGGCTCACGGTTTTTCCGCGGCAAATTCTCCCGTGACTGCAAACGCATGATTCATCGGGCCGCTGCCTTTGCCGAGATCCAGCATGGCACGAAGCGCACCGGAAATATACCGTTTTGCGCGCTCTACCGCTTCTGCTATATCATAACCTTTGGCGAGATTGGACGCAATCGCACTGGAAAGCGTACAGCCTGTGCCATGTGTATTCGGGTTGTCGATGCGTTCGCCGTAAAACCACCGCATTCCTTCCGCAGTACAAAGCAGATCATTCGCGTCATTCAGTTGATGTCCGCCTTTCAGCAATACCGCACAGTGATACCGCAGTGCAATCTCCTGCGCAGCCGTCTCCATATCAGCAGCGCTGTGAATGTCCATACCGGTCAGAACCTCCGCCTCCGGAATATTCGGCGTGACGATCTCTGCCAGCGGGATCAGAGAACCCGTCAGCGCTGCAACTGCGTCATCCGCAATCAGTTTTGCACCGCTTGTCGCGACCATGACCGGATCCAGCACAATATGTTTCGCATGATACTGCCGCAGTTTTTCTGCAATCATCTCAATCAGCGGCACTGAAGAAACCATGCCGATTTTCACAGCATCCGGTGCAATATC
Organism: Ruminococcus sp. UBA4275; assembly: GCA_002395085.1. Taxonomy (GTDB): domain Bacteria; phylum Bacillota; class Clostridia; order Oscillospirales; family Ruminococcaceae; genus Firm-04. The sequence goes on from DGVV01000081.1 coordinate 62,595, forward strand.
AGTAAATACCGCATCAAGTTGCTGCCCAAGAAATGCAGGCGGTACATCCAGAATTCCGCTGACGCCGGTTGTATTCTGCGCTGTCAGTGAAGTGATGGCACAGGTCGCAAATACACCGTTCGCTGTCATTGTTTTGATGTCTGCCTGAATACCGGCTCCTCCGCCGGAATCGCTGCCCGCGATCGTAAGTGCTGTTTTCATGATTTCTCTCCCTGTTTATTGGATTGTATCCCTCCGGCAAACTGCCGGAATTCCGCATAGTCAGTCAGGTCATGCAGATAAAATGTGCATTCCTTCCGCAGCGCGTAATGATCCGGAAAGGATGCAAGATCATACACCCCGACGGTCACAAAACCTGCGCGGTTTGCTGTTCGGACAGCATATAGCGCATCCTCAAATACAAAAGTCTGCGCAGGATTTGTTCCAAGATATTCCGCAGCCCGCAAATAGACATCCGGATTCTGCTTACCCGTTCCCACATCGGCACAGGTCACAATTTTCGTGATGTAACGCATCAGATGCAGACGTTCCAGCGCGGCAGCAATCAGCACATCATCGCCGGAGGAGGCTATTGCAATCGGGATTCCCTCAGCATTCAGAGCAGCAAGGAAATCTGCTGCACCGGGCTTTGCGGGAATCTCATGCGTATAAGCAGTGCGGATGACGCCAAGCACGCCTTCCCTGATTTCAGCAGGCGTTTGTGCAAGCGAAAAATGATCGTGCAGATACAGAGTTGCTTCATCAAAACTCATTTCTGTAAGTTCCCGCGCGAGGTCATCACGGCACGGCACCCCAACGGAACGCAGCCATCGGCAGCCGGCTGTTTCCCAGACCGGCATAGAGTCGAGCAGCGTGCCGTCCACATCAAAAATTACGCTGATACGTTTCAATTATCACACCCCAAATGCACATTTCCCTCAGATCTGCTGACTGACCGCAATTCTGCTTTCTTATTATATCACGTTCCGCGGCGTTCGTCAATCCTCACCGGAGATTTCCCTTCCGGAAACCGCTGACACCGATGAACAGAAGCGAATGACAATGCCGTAACGAAAAGCAGCGACACAGAGTCCGCACTCTGCGCCGCTGTTTTTTCGTTCATCAGTTCAGACAAATCATTGAGAAATCAGAGATGCGGTAAGTACCCGTCCCTTTATCAAGACCGATCAGGAACTTGACATTTTCATCCGACTGCGTCATCGTCACAGTATCGGTGATCGTCTGTTCATTCGGCGTGAATGTATGATCCTGATAGTAGTAGCTCTTGTACTCCCCTGTTCCCTGCTGGAACATCGCGTAGGTGTTGATATTCTGGCTGGTGCTGATCTTATAGGTCATGCGGTAGGTTTTGCCTGCCTGAAGCGAAACCGTACTGCTGCTGACCTGCGCATACTGTCCGGTGCGTGTCACATTGACTGTGATACTGCCATCATCGTTATATGTGATCGAGCCGGCGCCGTCGTTCATCCAGATGCTCCAGCCAAACTGGTCGATCATATTCGGATCATCCTGCCATCCATCCTGAATGCCGTACAGGAGATTCAGATGATGCAGCGCATATTTTCCGCGGTTATTGTAGAAATTGCGAAGGATCTTGACATTACTGTCAAAATTCGCACCGATATTGAATCTGCGGTAGGTCGCATTCGTTGCGTCCTTGACGGCTGCTGCAAAGCTGTCAATCTTCGCTGAGACTGCTGCTGCATCAAAGTTTTCCTTTGCAACCGTCTGATACCGCTTGAAAAACTGATCCTTGAAATCGGCATTCTGCATCAGCTTGAAGAACAGCGAACCCATGCTTGTGATCTTGCCGGAACGATCCATATCCTTGAAATAATCGCGGCGCGGCGCACACTGACCGTCATAGCCGGAAGAATACTCCGTATCAAACAGCAGGAAACGCCATTTACCGTCCGCATAGAGATTGGAAGCGTCAGTCTCATCTGCGCGCCAGATCATCCAGTTATTGTTGTTCAGCATACAATCCCAGTTGACAATATAGCTTTCAAACGCAACAAAATCCATCAGCCCCTGCACATCAATCGTATCGCACACGCGCTGATAATTCGCAGCATTGCCCATATCTGCGGACATTGCCCAATCCCAGAACTGCCTGAAACTCTGATACGTAGTTTCCAGACCGGAATACTCCTTGCCGTTTTTCACCGTCGTAATCTGATCTGCATCAACATGATAATGCGACTCGATGTAATTCTCATCGAGTTTTTCCTGCATGGAATATGCACCCCAGAATTCGCCGTCCAGAAATACAATGTAATCTTGTTTTGCCTGTTTGCCCAGCGTCAGACCCTCTGCCAGCGATTGATTCAGGTCATCGCGGAAGCGGCAGTTATCATAGCCGTTGCCGCCGTTGCGAATGGTGACTTTTTTGTATTCCTTGATTTTTGCGCCGTCCACATCCCTTGCAGCACCTTCAAAGAAATCGTGCTGCATCTTATTTGAGCCATATTCGCGGCGCGCATAGAAAGTCATGCTTTTCTGCGGGAATGCAGTCGTCCAGTTGCCGGAAATGCGCACACCGACATCTTCTGTAAATTTCAGCTTTCCGCCTTCAAAAACCTGAATAGTGCAGGGGCGCTCCCATTCCTTGCCTTCCATATTGTAATTCGTCGGATTCTCGCAGCTTCCGACGTCGAGATTCGGATCAAATGCGCCGCTGTTTTTCCAGCGGTCATACTGATTGCCGATCATGTAAATGCCGGTTTCCTTGTCAAAGAAATTGCTGCTGTCCGTGGAGACCGACAGGACTTTCATATCCTTATAGTAAGATGCGGTCTTCCCGACAAAATAACTGTTCGTTGCAACAGAACTGAATTCGCCGCTGCTGTCTTTACAGACCGCACGCACAATCATGCCCTTATCCACGGCATAATCCGGCGGCGTATAACCGCGCAGCGAAATCTCACGCACAGATGCGAGTTGATTCTGGTCATTTGTATTATCGCGGATGCTGATGCTTCCCTGATACTGTTTTGTCGTATTCGAGGTACGCGGATCAGAACCGTCAAGGGTATACAATACCGTACTGCCGTTTGTACCGGTCAGCGTGAGATCAAATGCAGCATCATAGAAGCCGCCCTCAACCGAAAAGACCGGTTTTTCCACGCGGTAAACCGGATCTGCGGTATCATTCGATGCACCGGGAGTCGGTTGCAGCAGCGCAAAGCTGTCCCCGATTCTGCCGTATGTGACATCCGAATCCAGCTCCGGCAGCGTAACCTGATCAAGATTTGTGCCGTCTGCGGCGGTCAGATAAATTGTCTCGCCGGCAGCGCTGATCTTGAATGCGGCGTGCAGTTCGTCTGTTGTCACATCCCTGTCATCACAGAAAATAATAAGATACCCGCCTGCCTTCAGCGTTGTTCCAGCGGGAAATGTAAACTTATAACGGTTCTTGTCGCCGTCAGAAAGTCCGACTCCGCTCAAATCACACGCAGTATCTCCTGCATTATAGAGTTCAATCCAGTCCGGCGTAGTGCCGTCTTTTGCCTTGAGCGAGGCCTTGTTCGTTGAGCAGACCTCATTGATTCGCAGCCCCGATGCACCCGTGCTGCCGGCAAGCAGCCTTTGCTTAAGCAGTGTAAGATCCTTCGCATTGACTGTGCCGTCACCGTCCAGATCGGCATTTGCAGCAAGATCCGTCTTTGCAAGCAGAAAGCCAAGCAGTGCGCGGGCATCTGCGGCATTGACCGTACCGTTTTCATCCACATCGCCAAGCAGCGCTGCGGAAGCACGTTCCGGCATAGACAGCGGCGCACCGACAGCCGATGCCGTCATGCCGAAAGCACACAAGCCTGCAATCAGTTTACTTTTCATTGCATAATCCTCCCAAAAAAAATCAATAGAAACGCGAACGGATTCATATATATTTTTATTATATCATCTTTGCAGAACGCCGCACAATGCACGATCATACAGAATCTATGATCTTTTGTGCAAATATCAGCACGAGAACTGTCCATTCTGCAAAAAGAAGCACCTGCTCTCCGCAGATGCTTCCATTGATTATGCATGCGAGGACTGTTCGTTCTCATCGCCGGCGATTCTGCCGTTTCCAGCCGCAGTGCCGCCATTTCCTTTTCTTTCATCGCGGAGATCGTCTTGCCGCAGACAGCAATCTCGCCTTCATAGATTGTATCCAGTCCGCCGATTAAATACAGCAATGTAGATTTACCGCTGCCGGATGCACCCATCAGCGAGACAAGAAACAGCATATTCTGTGAAGGGTCTGCCGGATCAGTCTGCACCTGTACAGGAATTGGCTGTACACAGTCACCGATTTCATTTGTCAGATTGCCCCATACAGCAATCAGTTCCTGCATGGATGCGGCAGCATTGACAGAACCGATCAGATCATCCAGAATTCGGGTATCCGCTGTAGCCGCACAGCAAGCACAGCGCCGCCGCAATCGCAGAGAACCGGAGTTTCCTTAACATGAATATACCTCCATTTTACAATTTCCGGAATCTGAAGATCAACAAAAAGAGGTTCAGATTCAATTCAAAATATTTGTTATAACGATATTGCTAATAAATTATTTTAGCATATCTGCGGTAATTTGTCAACGCAGACTTGCACAAGCAGTCATTTTGTGTTATACTGTATGCAGGAAACTTGTTACTCTGCAAAAGGAGGTGCGGCTATGATCATCAACACCGGAATGCGAACTGACATCCCCGCCTTTTATCCCGAATGGTTCATCAACCGTCTGCGGGCAGGATTTGTGCTGGTGCGCAATCCCTATCGGCAGGATTGGATTACCCGCTATACCCTGCATCCGGATGTGGTGGACTGCATCGCTTTCTGCACGAAGAACCCAGCGCCGATGCTGCCGTATCTTGCAGAATTAAAACCGTATCATCAATACTGGTTCGTTACCATCACACCGTATGGCAAAGAAATCGAACCGAATGTACCGCCGAAAGAAGCCGTCATGCAAAGTCTGACCGAACTTTCAAAAGCACTGGGCAGCGACTGCGTCGGCTGGCGGTATGACCCGATTCTCCTGAACAGCATCTACACACCGGAACGGCATATCCGCGATTTCACCGAAATGTGCAGAACCCTTTCTGGTTATACCAAAGTATGCGTGATCAGTTTCATCGACCTCTACGAAAAAGTAAAACGTAATTTTCCGCAGGCACAGACCGCAGCAAAGCAGGATCGCATCCATATCGGCAAAGCTTTTGCAGAAATCGGCAGACAATACGGTATAACGGTCAAAGCCTGCGCGGAAGGTACAGAACTGGAGCCATACGGTGTTGACTGTTCCGGCTGCATGACAAAGCAAACCTTTGAAACAGCAATCGGCAGCCGGCTGCTGGTTCAGAAGAAAAAGACACAGCGAACGGATTGTGCCTGCGTCCTTGGTACGGACATCGGCGCATACGACACCTGCGCTCATCTCTGCAAATACTGTTATGCCAACTCCAACTATGAAAATGTCAAACGCAACAGGCAGCTTCATGATCCGGAATCTCCGCTTCTGATCGGCAATGTGCATCCCGGTGAGATCATACATCAGGCACAACAGGAAAGCTGGATTGATCTGCAGCTCACACTATTCTGAAAGGAGATCATCTTATGAATCAACTGCATTTTCTGATTTCGCATCTGCTCTCCGAACGGGAGGATCTGAGCGGAATCCGGATTCCTGACGGCGAACAAGATCAATTCCGCCTGTACCGCGGGCTTGTGAATACCCGTCCCGTTATGCCGGCAGATGACCTTTTTTTGCAGACAGAGGACGATTTTCTACAGGCAGAAACGGCACGCAGGGGCATTACTGATGCCGCAGATCTGACGCCGGTTGAACCGGGCATCTGCCTTTGGAAAGGCGATATTACTACGCTGAAATGCGGCGCAATTGTCAACGCTGCAAACTCCGGCATGACGGGCTGCTGGCTGCCCTGCCATAGCTGCATTGACAACTGCATCCATACCTTTGCAGGTGTGCGGCTGCGGGCTTACTGCCATGCGCTGATGCAGGCGCAGGGACATGAAGAACCGACCGGTCAGGCAAAGATCACACCGGCATTCAATCTGCCCTGTAAGTATGTTATCCATACAGTCGGACCGATTGTTGACGGTGCTCTCACAGAGACACATTGCAAGCTGCTGGAAAGTTCCTATCAGAGTTGTCTGGAAATCGCAGTACAGAATCATGTGCCGTCAATTGCATTCTGCTGCATCTCAACAGGCGTATTCGGTTTTCCGCAGGATCGTGCTGCGGAAATTGCCGTGCGCACGGTCAGGGAATTCCGGGAAACACATGATATTCAGGTCATCTTCAATGTGTTCAAAGAAGAAGATTACACATTCTATAAGCGATTGCTTGGCTAAACACAAAAACAGGAGGATTCTGAACAGAAACAGAATCCTCCTCTTTTTTCATTCTCCAAGCAGAGGCTGTCCGTATCGGAACAGCACCGCATTGATCTCAAAAATATCGTAGATATGGTTTTGCACACAGTATGTGATAATCAGATCAAACGGATCTGACGGCGAAAACGCAATTCCAGCACAGGCAAGCAGATCCAGCATCTCCGGCAGACGCAGCTTCAGCGCAACAGCGAATGCAACGGCTGTCTTTTTGCTGGGTTTGTAATCCGGTTTGCAGCGAATCCGTGAAAACAATTTACGGTCAATATTCGCCCGTTTGTAGACAGTCACATCGTCCATTCTGCTTGCGTCAATCAGCTTAAAAAGCCGCTGCTGAAATGTGTCGCCGGCTGAACGGAGAATCTGTTCCAGCGGTTTTCCGGAAGATTGTTCCGGCAGATTGGTCTGCACCATGCGCGCTGAATCCGTTATTTGCTGTACTGCACGGCGTCTTCGATACGCTGCAAGATCCTTCCCTTCCGAATACTCGGTATGTTCCAGTTCTCTGACCTGATGTTCGTCCAGAAACGCATCAATAGAACCGACCAGCTTTTCCGAAAGTGCAAATGCTTCTCTTCCAAGTACCGCAAGAATCACACGCATCTCATGCGTCAGCAGGAATTTGCCGATTTCCGAGAGCGCAATATCAAGTGCCTGATCTTTCGGGAAACCGTATACCCCGCTTGCGATCAGCGGAAATGCAATACTTTCCGCATGGAGAGAATCCGCCAGTTTCAGTGTATTTTCATAGCACTTCCGTAAAATATCCTTTTCCCCGTGGCAGCCGTCCAGCCATGCCGGTCCGACCGTATGGATAATATACTGAGCGGACAGTGCAAAAGCAGGCGTCAAAGCTGCCTCCCCCGGTGCAATAGCCCCGATTTCTCTGCGTGCTGCAAGCAAATCTGCTGTACCGGCTGCTGCATAGACGGCACTGTCTGTTCCGCTGCCGATTTCCGGTTTCGGATTTGCAGTATTGACAATCACATCTGCGCTGATTTTTGTAATGTCCTGCCGAATGATCTGAAATGACATAGCAGCCTCCTGTCTGATGCCGGTGAGACAGAATCAGCCGGCAAGCATCATACACATTTTCCGGAAAGCAGCCACGGAACGGCTGCATCCATTACCCGATCGAGTTCGCCCGGATGCAGAAAACGGTGATCTGCACCCGTAATTACCTGATGCGTAATCTTCGGATTGCGGGAACAGAAATCCGCGATAGATTCCGGAAGAACCACATCATCACAGTCTCCGTGAATCAAAAGCATTTTCCGATCAGACTGCTGCATAAAAATATCGTTTCTGCACAGCTCCTCATAAAAAGAATACGGCACATCAAGTCTATGATCATATCCCAGCTGAACAGAACCGGATTGCTGATAAGAAACCATTCCGCTGCCTTCCTGTTCAACAATCCGGGAAAAGACGGCAGCCATATTGACAGCGGGTGCGCGCAGCACAATCTGTATATTATCCGGAATATCCGCCATGGAGAGCAGTGTGAGATAACCGCCGAAACTGGTTGCAAAAATGCCGCTCCAATCTGATTCGGGGAACAGCATCTTCGCATAAGCCCCCAGACTGCAAAAATCATTCCGGCAGCATTGCAGAGAAAACAGCATATCAGTAAATCCCCTCTCTCTGTGTTATCTCTATTATAAACGATCAGAACAAAGAAATCAAGCCTCGAAAACCAATCCGCACATCAAAATTTGCTGTCAAAAATGGACCGAAGTATCACTCCGGCCCATTTACAGCGATTATTCTGCCCAGTAAACGTAGTTTTCCTTCCGCGGCTGTGCGGGCGGAACAGCATCTTCTGCTGCATATCCGAGAATGCAATGCCCGATGCCCTCATAATCGCCCTCAATTCCGAGACGCTTCAGCAGTTCCTTGCCTTCTTCCGACTCAAACTCCTCTTTTGCACGGTGAATCCAGCAGCTTGCAACACCGTATGCGTGTGCGGCATTCAGCAGATTGCCCATCACAAGGCTGCCGTCATAAAGATAGGTCGGCTTCGATTTGTCCGCCAGCACAATCAGAATCACGGGCGCACCGTAGAACGGATCAGTATCCGTGCCGATCACCTTTGCGTTCCACGCGGAGATCTGATCACGCAGTTCCTTATTCGTAACCGCGATGATCACCGGTGTCTGCCAGTTCATGCCGGTCGGTGCATAAGTTCCTGCCTCCACGATCTTTTCCAGAACATCCTTCGGAACAGCATCCGGCAGAAAACTGCGAACACTTCTTCTTGTAACCAGATTCTCAATTGCATCCATGATGTTTCCTCCTTAAATTTGCAGCAAATGTTCAGTATTGATTCGCATTACGGCGACATCATTCTTATTATACAGCAGTGAATGCACCGGAAGTCAAGCAAAACTTAAAATTTTGTAGGGCATTACAAAATTCACGCATCACAGTTATGCAATATGACAGCAAACCGCTTTCGCAGGATCGGAAACAGACATTGAATCAGATTCCGCGGAATTTGATTGCCTTATACTTCTCAGAGCGCTCCGCAACCGTTGCGCGAGCCTGCGGATCCATAAAGAAGCCGCCCTGGGTATCTGCAATCTCATCGCAGTGAACGCCGCGTCCCTCCTCAGAGGTGCGGTCACGCTCCAGTCCGTTTGCTGCAATCACAAACTTCCACTTGCCGTCGTCGGTCTTGACCAGATCGCCGCCTGCCCCGCAGACTGCACATTCAATCGGATACTGCAAACCGCGCCACTGCTTTTCGCCAAGACACAGGCAGTTACTGTGGCAGTTCGGACACCATCCCGCTTCCGGCTCACCCAGCCATTTCCGTTCAGCCGGAGCAGTTTTCAGAGATTTCATGATATTCTCACCGATTTCCCTTGCGCGTGCAAGTTTCTCCTCATGCAGAAGCACCTGTGCCGGCGCAGGAACCATCGTTGCCATGAACATATCAATGATTTTGAAGCTGTTGGAGAAGGTCGCAGCCTGCATACATTCCAGCGCCATCGACTGCCATGAACGGGTCGAACCACCGACAGCAATCAGAGCGCCGATGCGGTCACGCGGCTGAATTGCACCGATTTTGGTCAGAAAAGCGGTTTCATAAGCGAGATTGCGATGCATGAATTTCAGGAAGAGCGAAGAAGGCATCAGCGCATAGGTCGGCGCAGAGAAAATAACTGCATCCTGATCGAGCAGCACATCCATGATTTTCTTTTTATCGTCCTTGGAATCCAGCGCACAGCCCGTATGCTTGCCCATAGACATTCCCATCGTACAGGAGGTACATCCGGTGCAGTCCAGCAGATCATAGTCCTTCAGATTAATCATCGTGACCTCTGCCCCCTGCTCCTGACACGCAAGCAGTGCCTCTTTCAGCAGGATGTCACAATTGCTGTCTTTTCTGCCGGCGCTCACGCCCATTACTTTGAACTTCATAGCATTCTCCTTTTATCTGATAATATGGTTGATACAAGGTATCCTGAAAGATGTCTGTTCAGATCAGGCATCTGTTCATTATTATATAACAATCAAAAGGAAAAAGCAATAACGATTGTGAAGAATGAGCAAAATTAACAAAAATGGAAATTGCCGATTGGATCCGTGTAGCAGTGCGGCAATAAGCATAGAAAGATCAGCAAGCGGGTCCGCCGCTGTCAGTTACCCAAGCAGCTTGCAGCAATAATCCTCCAGCAAAGCACGGGTTTCCTCCGGCGATTTCTTCAGGAAGCCGCCAGCAGCCGGAATATGTCCCCCGCCTCCGAAATGCTTTGCGATTGCCTTTGCAGAGTAAAGCGGAGAGATTGCCTTCACCGCAAACCGCGAATGACCTTCCGGATTCTCCGGAGGATATTCCCGCACCATGACCGTGAGTTCTGCTGAACCAATGATCTCAAGCAAATTGTTGATATTTTGCATGGCGGGTGCATTCTGGTCTGCAATACCGATTTCTGCAAGATCTTTCTGCGTAATCATGCCTGTAATCAGCCTGCCGCCGCAAAGTTCATGCAAACCGGAGAAAATACGGGATTCCAGTGCAATCCGTTCTTTCGATTTGATCATTGTCTGTTTTCTGCCGATTTCATAGGGATTTGCACCGGCTTGAATCAGGCGCGCCGCGGACAAAAACGATGCTTCGTTTGTACTGGATGTGCGAAAACAACTCGTATCCGTGACAAGCGCCGTATACAGCAAATCTGCAAGCTGTTTGGTAATCGGCACACCAAGCATTTCTGCAAGATCCAGAACCAGTTCACTGCAGGCGCTGCGTTCCGGATGAACATACTCAATTGCTGCCTGTTCATTTTCTGCACCATGATGATCAATCCAGAAGGCATATTGCTTCGTACCAAGTACCTGACCGGTGCGGGAACGGTCACTGCAATCCACGGCAATATACTGTGCAGATTCGTCCAGCGAGTCCATCGAAACAGCAGCTGTCATACTGCGGAACTGTTCCGGAACAGAATCTCTGCCACACACACAAACCTTTGCACCCAATTCCCGGAGAATCAGCGCAAGTGCATAAGCCGAACCGATGCAGTCACCGTCGGGATTAATGTGGTACACAATGAAAAACTGTGCATTTTCTGCGGTACAGGCGATGCGAAGACGATCCGAAAAATCACTCAGCGAATAATACATCGTGAAACAACCTTCTTTCTTATGAATTGTATTTCCATTATACACCATATCCGGAGAGCTGTCAACTTAATCTTCTACGTGTAATATGAGGCAGCAGTACCGCGCTGCATTGCGTTTCGTCTGATATTCCCAGACACATTTCCGATGGAATGAAAAATACCGGTTTATATTGCAGCAGCACTCACGCTTATGTTGTCTGCCAACGAATAACGGAAACACTGTTTATTCGGGCAGGAACGGAGAAGTATACAATCGAACCAGTCTAATAGAGTAGACAAATTCACACTTTTGTGATATAATACCTTTATATTTATTTGTCAGCGGAGGTGATTTGCATGATACATTACTATTACGGAGACGGTAAAGGAAAAACATCTGCTGCAATCGGTGCTTGCATCCGTGCCGCAGGAAACGGATTGCACTGTGTTGTAATCCAATTCCTGAAAAACGGTTCAAGCGGTGAGATTCCGCTGCTGAAGCAAATTGAAATACCGGTCAGGACTTGCAGTTTCAAAGGAATCCGTTTTTTCCGCGATATGAACAAAGATGAACAGCAAACTGTCATTGCTGAACATAATGCAAATCTCCTTGAAATCCTGCAAAAGCAGTTCGATCTCGTCGTACTGGATGAACTCGGTGATGCAATCCGGCGTGAGGCGGTTGATCCGGAACTTGTACGTGCAATGCTGTCCCGCCATGACTGTGAACTGATCATCACCGGACATACACCCGTGAAGATTTTGCTGCAATCTGCTGATTACATCACGGAATTCCGCTGCACAGCACATCCGTATCAAAACGGTCTGCCTGCAAGGAAAGGAATCGAATATTGAACAAGTTTATCTACCGCGGCAGCCAGAAATTGCGCTGCGGTTATACAACCGGTTCCTGTGCTGCCGGTGCAGCAAAGGCAGCCGCCGAAATGCTGCTTTCCGGCAAAAAATGTGAACAAATATCGCTGATGACACCCGCCGGCATCCCGCTGACACTCGACATACGGGATGTGCAGCTTCGGGCGCATTCCGCTTCCTGCGCGATTCAGAAGGACAGCGGCGACGACCCTGATGTCACAAACGGCATCCTGATTTACGCGGCTGTGCAGAAGGCTGCATCCGGCATTGTCATAACAGGCGGAACAGGCATCGGGACAGTCACAAAACCGGGACTGAATCAGCCTGCCGGCGCATCTGCAATCAACTCAACGCCGCGCAGAATGATCACGGAAGCAGTCACTGAAATTGCACAAAAATACAAGTATACAGGCGGATTTCACGTCGAAATATCAGCGCCCGAAGGCACGGCAATCGCGAAAAGAACCTTTAATCCGCGTATGGGAATTGAAGGCGGTATTTCCATTATCGGAACAACCGGAATTGTTGAACCGATGAGCGACCGTGCAATCATTGAGACCATTCGCACGGAAGCAAATATGCGGCACGCTGCGGGATACCGCAATCTCGTACTGACCGTTGGCAATTACAGCGAACAATTTGTGCAAATGTCGCTGCCTGATCTCTCCGAAAAATGCGTCATGACAAGCAATTTCATCGGGGATGCGCTGGACATCGGCGTTTCACTCGGTTTCGCACGCATTCTGCTCATCGGTCATATCGGCAAACTGGTCAAACTCGGTTCAGGCATCATGAATACGCACTCCGCATACGCAGACGGGCGTATGGAAACACTCATTGCCTGCGGCGCGCTTGCGGGTGTTCAGCGTGATATTCTAATGCAAATCGTAGACTGCGTAACAACCGATGCCGCACTTGAGATACTCTGTACGGATCCGGCAGCAGAACAAACTCTTGACATTTTGGCAGAACGAATTGACAGCTATCTGCACGCACGTGTGAAAGCACAGGCGGAAGCCGGAGCTATTATTTTTTCCAATCAGCACAATCTGCTGCTGAAAACAAAGTATGCAGACCGTATTTTGCAGGCGGTCACGGAGGAGAAATAATGATACATTTTGTCGGAGCGGGCTGCGGTGCTGCTGACCTCATTACAGTACGCGGTCAACGGCTCATCGAACAAGCTGATGTCATCATCTATGCAGGATCACTTGTGAATCCGGAACTTTTACAATCCGCAAAACAAAGATGCAAAATCTATAACAGCGCAGAAATGACTCTGGATGAAGTCATTGCAGTCATGCAAAATGCAGAATCTGCTGATAAAACAACAGTCAGACTTCATACAGGCGATCCGAGCATATACGGTGCAGTCCGCGAGCAGATGGATCGTCTGGATGCATTGGGCATTCCGTATGACGTCTGTCCGGGCGTCAGTTCTTTCTGCGGTGCGGCAGCTGCGCTGCGTGCAGAATACACGCTGCCGGAAGTTTCCCAGACCGTCATTCTCACGCGGCTTGCCGGCAGAACACCGGTACCGGAATCCGAACAAATCCCGCTTCTGGCAGCACATCATGCAACTATGGTCATCTTTCTCAGTGCAGGTATGCTGGAGATGCTTTCTGCGCAGTTAATTGAAGGCGGATACCGTCCCGAAACCCCTGCTGCAATCGTATATAAGGCGAGCTGGCAGGACGAAATAATCTGCCGATGCACAGTTGAAACACTCGCAGAAACCGCGCAGATAAATGGAATCCGAAAGACTGCCCTGATCACGGTCGGTGATTTTCTCGGCAGCAGCCATGCTCTTTCCAAACTGTATGATCCAGCCTTTGAAACCGAATTCCGGAAGGCAAAAAGATGAAACACATTGCTATTTTCAGCCTGACGGAGCAGGGCAGAAATCGTTCTCAAATCATTGCAGATGCGCTCCCGGAATGGAATGTGCAGCGTTACTGTTTTGCAAAGCATTGTGATGAAAATGCTGAACCCTTCTCAGATCTGGCAGCGCTGACTGCCGCTGCTTTTTCCAGATTTGATGCACTTATTTTTGTCTCTGCCTGCGGAATTGCAGTCAGGATGATCGCACCGTATCTGCGTTCTAAACTCACAGACCCTGCTGTTCTGGCTGCGGATGATGCAGGACATTTTGTGATCCCGCTGCTTTCGGGACACGTCGGCGGCGCAAATGCACTGGCTCAAAAGATCGGAGAAACGACCGGTTCAGTTCCCGTCATCACAACCGCAACAGACGCAGGTGCGAAGTTTTCGCCGGATACATTCGCATCAGCCAACCATTTGATTCTTGATAATCCGAAAGCTGCAAAGGAAATTGCCGCTGCGGTTCTGGACGGTGAACGGATCGGTTTCCGGAGCGCATATCCCCATTCAGCACTTCCTGCCCCGCTGACGGAATCCGGAACACCGCGCTGCGGGATTCTTGTCAGTCCAGCCCCGAATGCAGCTCCGTTTCCGGTCACACTGAAACTGATTCCCCAAAATCTGGTCATTGGAATCGGATGCAAAAAAGGGACATCCGCAGAACAAATCACTGAAACCGTGCAATCATTCCTGAACAAATTTCATCTGGATTTCAGACGCATCTGTGCTGTTTCCAGCATTGATCTGAAAGAAAACGAAACCGGTTTGCTGCAATTCTGCGAGCAGTACAATCTGCCGTTCATGGTTTATTCTGCAGCAGAACTCATGCAGGTTTCCGGCGATTTCACGTCTTCTGCGTTTGTAATGCATACAACCGGCGCAGACAATATTTGTGAACGCAGCGCTGTTCTTTGCAGCGGCGGAAAACTGGTCGTACAAAAATATGCAAAAAACGGCGTAACCTCTGCGCTTGCCGAGAAAAAATTGATGCTTGATTTTGAAAGGACAATCTTATGATACTATATGTTGTCGGATTCGGCAGCGGCAGCCGCGGATGTATGACACTGGATGCGCAGCAGGCCATTACACAGAGTGATCTGATCATCGGCTACACGACATATACCAACATAATACAGCGATTTTTTCCTGACAAAACCTGTCTCTCTACGGGAATGCGGCAGGAAACAGAACGGGTCCGGATGGCTCTGGAAAAGGCACAGCGGCAAAATGTTGCGCTGGTTTGCAGCGGCGATCCGGAACTGTACGGCATGGCTGGTCTGGCTTATCAGCTTCAGACGGAGTATCCGGATACAGAAATCGAAGTGGTTGCCGGTGTTTCGGCTGCTTTCAGCGGCGGTGCGATTCTCGGCTCGCCCCTCACACATGATTTTGCTGTCATCAGTCTTTCTGATCTGCTCACGCCGGCTGACGTCATTGAGAAGCGGCTGCGCGGGGCTGCAATAGCAGATTTCGTGATTGTACTGTATAATCCGGCTTCTAAACACCGTCCGGATCATCTGAAACGCGCTTGCAGTGTGATCCTTGAGAACCGCTCACCGGAAACAGTCTGCGGCTATGTGCGCAATATCGGCAGGGAAGGTCAGTGCAGCCGGATTCTGTCGCTCGCTGAATTGCGTAACACAAAATTGGATATGTTTACTACTGTTTTCATCGGAAATTCGGAAACCGTGGAAATCAGCGGAAAAATGGTCACCCCGCGAGGATACCGCTGTGTCTGACATTCTCATATTTGCCGGCACGACGGAAGGCAGACTTCTCGCTGAATTCTGCCTCAAGCACGGTATTCATGCCGATATTTCCGCTGCAACCGATTACGGCGGAAGCCTGCTCCCTTCTGCAATGGCTGTCCGCACCGGCAGACTGGACGCTGAAGGCATTACAACGCTGCTGCGCCAAAAACGGTATACTGCTGTCGTTGATGCAACGCATCCCTATGCGGTGGATGTGACCCGCAACATCCGCATTGCGTGCGAAACGGTACATACACCGTATCATCGTTTGCTGCGCGATGCAGAACCTGTTGTGGGAGAAGCGGTCACGGATATACAGCAGATGACTGCACTGCTGAATCAGACAAACAGCATCGTACTCAGTACACTGGGCAGCAAATCCACCCGCGCACTGACAGAAGTCCGGAATTATTCTTCTCGGATCTGGCTGCGGATGCTTCCCTCGGAAGGTATCCGCGAAACCTGTACAGAACTTGGATTCAGGGAAGATCATCTGATTTTGCAGCGCGGACCGTTTGACACAGCACAAAACATTTCGCATATCCGGCAAAGCGGAGCAGAAATTCTGATAACGAAGGAAAGCGGAAAAGCAGGCGGTTATCCGGAAAAAACAGCAGCCGTCAACGCCTGCGGCATCCGGATGATTACCCTGTGCAGACCGCCTGAAACCGGCTGCACATTTGCTGAAATCGCAACGATGCTCTTACAGCTACAGGAGAACAGTTTATGAGGAAAGTCTATTTGGTCGGAACGGGAATCGGCGGTACGGCATCGCTTACAGCAGAAGCCGCAGAGGCAATCGCACAGGCTGATTGTTTACTCGGCGCTTCCCGGATGCTGGCGCCGTACGCAGACTGCGGAAAACCATGTATCTGCGCGTATCAGGCACAGGAAATTACAGATTTTCTGCGAAATTCCAATGTGCAGACCGCTGCCGTTCTGCTGTCCGGTGACTGTGGTTTTTACAGCGGAGCAAAAAATCTTTGTGCGGTGCTTCCGCCGGAATTTGACGTTACTGTTCTGCCGGGCATCTCATCAATTGCGGCTTTTTGTGCGCGAATCCAACAATCCTACGAACAGATCCATATAATATCGCTGCACGGTATTTCAGCGAATATTGCAATACCCGTCAAGATGCACCCTGCCTGTTTCTTTCTGCTTGGCGGAAAGGTATCTGCCGCGGATATTTGTAAAAGGCTCTGCTCATATCAGATGCCCGATACGGAAATCTGGATCGGTGAAAATCTCGGTTATCCGAACGAACGTATTTTGCACGGCAAAGCTTCAGACCTGACTGAAACGGTCACGGAACAGCTTTCCGTCATGCTTACGGTGAATCCGCAGGCGCTCACCTATCGGCCTGCCGCCATTCCGGATGATTCTTTCCTGCGCAGTAAAATCCCGATGACAAAAGCCGAAGTACGCTGCAATACAGTCGCTGCACTGAAAATACCGCATAATGCAGTTTGCTGGGATATTGGCTGCGGAACTGGATCTGTTTCCGTAGAAATGGCATATTGCTGCCCCGAAGGCACAGTTTATGCCTACGACAAGAATCCGGGTGCAGTTTTATTGACACGCGAAAATGCAAGACAATTCGGCTGTGACAATATCTGCGCTGCCGAGGGCATTTGTCCGGAGTGTTTACAGAACGCCCCGACACCCGACTGCGTCATGATCGGGGGCAGCGCAGGCAAACTGCTCCCTATTTTTAAAATCATCCGTGAGAGAAATCCGCTCGCATCTGTTGCGGTAACAGCAGTTTCTCTCGAAACAATTGCACAGGCAGCAGATGCATTTGCACAATACGGCGGCATATACAGCATCACACAAATTGCTGTCACCAGAACCAGGAAAATCGGGACGCACACGATGCTGGAGGCACAGAATCCGGTCTTCCTGATTGCGGGGCAACTCTCATGCGCCGCATCATGATTGCAGGCACAGGCAGCGGCTGCGGCAAAACAACCGTCACCTGTGCGCTGCTGGCAGCCTTCTCACAAAACGGCATCCGCGCGGCTGCGTTCAAATGCGGGCCGGACTACATTGACCCGATGTTTCATCGGGAAATCCTCGGAACACCGTCGCATAATTTAGACGGCTTTTTCTGCGATACGGATACACTATGCTATTTGCTGAATCATGGTGCAAATCATACAGATCTCGCTGTCATCGAAGGTGTCATGGGATTCTACGACGGCGGCAGCGGGTCGGCATATCAACTTTCACAGCGCACGGAAACAGCAGTCATAGCCGTGATCGACTGCAAAGGAATGCAGGATTCCATCGGCGCGGTGATGCTCGGTTTTCTACGCTATCGCACGCCAAACCGCATCATCGGTTTTATATTCAATCGGCTTCCTGAACGGCTTGTTCCATTTGCACAGGAACTTTGCAGAACCCTTAAAACCGGTTACTTCGGTTTTCTTCCGCCGCAGAAGGAGATGCTGGAAAGCAGGCATCTTGGTTTGGTTACGGCAGATGAAATACCGGATCTGAAAGCAAAAATGCGTTCATTGGGCGAACTTGCATCGAAAACACTTTGCCTGGAAAGCCTGCTGGCATTACCGGATCTTCCGCTTCCGGCATACATCCCGCCCGAAATCCCGCATCTTCCGAAAAAAACGCGGATTGCAGTTGCGAAAGACCGCGCATTTTGCTTTTTGTATGATGAAAACATCCGTCTGCTGGAACAGATCGGCTGTGACATCAGATTCTTTTCACCTATAACCGACGTCCGCATTCCGGAGGCGGACGGACTGTTGCTGTGCGGCGGTTATCCGGAACTCTATGCAGAACAGCTATCGAATAATTCTGCGATGCTTACCAGTATCCGGAATGCTGTTTTCAGTGGAATGCCGACCATCGCGGAATGCGGCGGATTTTTGTATCTCCATACGGAACTGCAAACCAAAGACGGCAGCTGCTATCCAATGGTCAATATCATATCCGGCAGTGCATTCCCGACCGAACGGTTACAGCGCTTCGGTTATATCACAATGACAGCAAAAAATGATTCCATGATCTGTGATGCCGGTCAGAAAATCCGCGCACATGAATTTCATTACTGGGACAGCACGGTCTGCGGAAACAGCTTTCAGGCGGAGAAAACCGACGGCAGAATCTGGAATTGCTGTCACACATCTGCCAGTCTTTATGCAGGATTTCCGCATCTATATTTTTATCAGGATACAAGCATGGCAGTCCGGTTTGCACAGGCTGCTTTGCAATACGGAGAACAATATGAATCGCATTCAACAGATCCTTCCGCCTGATGCAGCCGCATTTGCCGCTGCACAGGAGAGATGGGACAGCATTGCAAAACCGCTTGGCAGTTTTGGTCTGCTGGAAACCATGATTTCCAAAATCGCTGCTGTACAGGGTACGCCGGATGTTGCAATAGACCGCAGAACTGCTGTAATTTTCTGCGCGGACCACGGCATTGTAGAGGAGGGCGTCACACAGTGCGGCAGCGATGTCACTGCGATCTGTGCAGCCGAAATCGCAGCAGGCAAATCCAATGTCAACGCAGTTGCAGCATCCTGCCGCGCCGATACGATTGCCGTCAATATCGGCATTGCCTCTCCTGTAGAATCCCCCGCCCTTTTAGACCGCAAAATTGCAGACGGTACGGCAAATTTCACAAAGTTCCCTGCCATGACTGCGGAACAGGTGCAGCAAGCGGTCTGCACAGGTATGGATCTTGTGCGTGATCTCCGGGCAAGCGGCACACAAATTGTTTTATCCGGAGAAATGGGCATCGGAAATACAACCGCAGCGGCAGCGATTGCCTCAGTATTGCTTCAGCTCCCGCCGGAAACCGTGACAGGAAAAGGTTCGGGACTCAGCACGGAAGGGTTACATCGTAAAATTGAGACAGTACGGCGCGGAATTGCATTGCACAAACCAGACGCCGCCCGTCCGATGCATTTGCTGCAAACACTCGGCGGACTGGAAATTGCCGGAATGACAGGTTTATTTCTCGGTGGTGCATATTACCGCATACCGGTTGTGATTGACGGCGTAATCGCCGCAGCCGCAGCCGCAATTGCCTGTCAGATGCAGCCGCTGTGCGCAGAATACCTGCTTGCCAGCCATTGTTCACAAGAACCGGCTGCGAAAGGCCTGCTGGATTTGATGCATTTGCAGCCGGTCATTCACGCCGGACTGCGTCTCGGCGAGGGAACAGGAGCGCTGCTGCTGCTGCCGTTATTGGACGGCGCACTCGCCCTCTACCGCAATGCACATCACTTTGATGATGTTAGGATCGAAAGGTACACGAAACAGCTATGACCATACTAATCACAGGCGGATCAAAATGCGGTAAATCACGGTTTGCAGAATCGCTGATGGCAGATTATAGCGGAACAAAAATCTATCTCGCCACCATGCAGCCATTTGGAGAAGAAGCACACAAAATCATTGCCAGTCACCGGAAAATGCGCGCAGATAAGGGATTTCTCACAGTGGAATGTCAAACACAGCTTCATACAATCAGTCTCCCGCCGAAGGCAGCAGTTCTGCTGGAGGACATTGGCAATCTCGTCGCAAATGAGATGTTCGGGCAGGAGGAAATAACTGACTGTACCGAAACGGTTTTACGAGGCATCCGGCATCTGCAAAACGTTTCGCCTCTGCTGATTCTTGTCAGCAATCAGGTGTGCAGCGACGGCATTACCTATGGAGAAGGCACAGCAGCATACATTCGTACCATCGGGAATGTGAACAGACAAATTGCAGCACAAGCCGATCAGGTTTACGAATGTGTTTACGGAATCCCGATTTGTCTGAAAGGAGAATCTGTATGATTGCATCACTCATTTCAGCATTCCTGATGTATTCTCGCATCCCGATGCCACAGATTGCATGGCAGCCGGAAAACCGCCGTTTTGCACTTGGCTGGTTTCCTGCGGTCGGCGCAGTTATCGGTATTTTGCTGCTGCTATGGCGTTTCATCTGCGATGCACTCAGGCTGAATCCGCTGCTGTTTGCAGGAGGTGCGGTCATTCTGCCGATTCTCATAACCGGCGGCATACACGCAGACGGCTTCTGCGATGTTACGGATGCGCGCGCTTCCTATGCAGAACGGGAAAAACGCCTGCAAATCATGGCAGACCCGCATATCGGTTCATTTGCAGTCATGCAAATCTGCCTGTATCTGATCCTGCAAACCGCCCTGTTTACGCAAATTTCAACATTGCGTCAAACACTGTTCGTCTCATTCGGATATATTCTTTCCCGTGCAGGAAGCGCGTTATCCGCAGTCACATTCAAAAATGCCAAACAAGAAGGTACGCTGCAAAGCTTCGTGAATCCATCGCATAAAACAGTAACATTATGCATGGTGACAATATGGGGATGCATCGCCGTCAGCGGGATGATGGTCAGTGAATTACGGTCAGCCATTTGCGCAATTATCGTCACTGTGTGTATATGGCTTCACTATAAATCCGTCGCCTGCCGCGAATTCGGAGGCACAACAGGAGATCTTTGCGGATGGTTTTTACAGCGCTGTGAGTTGGGGATACTTGCAGCTTCTGTATTGAGCAATGCAATTTTGGAGAGGTTCGTATGATTCTGATTACTGGCGGTGCATATCAGGGAAAAACATCGTATATACAATCAAAATGCGCAGAATCGCAATTTGTGGACGGCGCTGAATGTACATGGAATGAACTCCTGTACGCTGAGTGCATCATGCATTATCACAAGTTCATCCGCCGCATGATGAATACGGAAAAAGCTCCGGAAATCCTGACGGAAATACTGTGTGACAAGAATCCAAACTGCATTATACTGCTGGATGAAATCGGCAGCGGCATCATCCCGATGGATCAATCAGAACGGGAATGGCGGGAAAGTACAGGGCGATGCGGCTGCATTCTGGCAGCGCACGCAGATACGGTCATACGATTGGTGTGCGGCATCCCCTATGCACTCAAGGGGGAATTGCTGTGAAACTGCTGCTGATACGGCACGGATTCACTGCCGGAAACCTTGAAAAACGCTACATCGGCAGGACAGATGAACCTCTTTGTGACGAGGGAAAAGCGGCGCTTTCCTCTCTGACTTACCCGGAATGCGAAGTTCTGATTGTAAGCCCGATGCAGCGCTGCATTCAGACAGCTTCCTTGTTATTTCCACATCAGAAAGCACATATCTGTGACGATTTTCGTGAATGTGATTTTGGAGCGTTTGAGGGAAAGAATTATCAGGAACTCAACGGAAATCCTGCTTATCAGAAATGGATTGACAGCGGAGGAACAAATTCGTTTCCGTCCGGAGAATCTCCCATGCAGTTCCGTTCTCGCTGCTGCACAGCTTTTATGCAGATGATGCAGCAGTTTTCATCCGCAGAGTCCGCTGCGATGGTGATACACGGCGGCACAATCATGTCCATTCTATCGGAATTTGCAAAACCACACCGCGAATATTATGACTGGCTGACAGAAAACGGTCATGGCTGGTTCTGTGATTTTCACAGCAATATCATTACAATTTTGGAGAAGAAATGAAACCAATATGTTACACGATTCCCCTGCTGATCGGCTTCCTGCTGGACGTCTGTATCGGAGACCCGCATCAGATGCCGCATCCTGTTCGGCTGATCGGTTCGCTCATCAGTAAAATGGAACTGTTCATTCGCAGGCACTTTCAGAATCTGCGCTTTGGCGGGATGCTGCTTGGCATGACCGTTACCGCGGCAAGCACAGTATCCGCAGCATTGATCGTATATATATGTTATCGTATTAACGTACTTTTCGGTATAATCACAGAAAGCATTCTGATCTGTTACATGATTGCTGCACGCAGTTTGCGGGATGAGAGTATGAAAGTCTGTACAGCGGCAGAATCCGGAGATACGGAAGGTGCGCGCAAAGCCGTCTCCATGATTGTGGGACGGGATACAAATGTCCTCGACAGAGACGGAATCGTCCGTGCAGCAGTTGAAACAGTCGCAGAAAACACATCAGACGGGGTAACCGCGCCTTTGTTCTATATTGCGCTTTTTGGAGCAGCAGGCGGTTTCTTTTATAAATCGGTAAATACGATGGATTCCATGATTGGTTACCGGAATGAAAAGTACGCAGATCTCGGCAGATTTGCCGCAAAACTGGATGATTTTCTGAACTTCATCCCCTCCCGCCTGACCGCACTTCTGATGATTGCAGCGTGTCCGCTGCTGCACCTTGATGCAGAAAACGCATACCGGATCTGGCATCGTGACCGCCGGAAACATGACAGTCCCAACTCAGCACAGACGGAATCTGCGTGTGCGGGGGCGCTGCACCTGCGGCTGGCTGGCGATGCGCAATACTTCGGAGAAATTCACCGTAAACCGTTCATTGGAGACAATGACCGCCCGATAGAACCGGCAGACATCCGCCGTGCAAACCGTCTCATGTATGCTGCATCTTTACTCATGCTGCTCTTATGCTCTTTCATGCGCTTTCTGCTGATCGGAGGTCTTTGCCGATGATTCCAAAACATGGTGGTATATTATCAGAAACCTCGGATTCTCTGGATTTTTCTGCAAACATCAACCCACTTGGAATGCCTGATTCCGTCCGAAACGCAATCATTCAATCAGCAGATCAATGGACGCAGTATCCCGACCCTGTGTGTACAAAATTGACGCAGGGACTTGCACAAAAATATAACATCTCCGCCGACAACATTATCTGCG
Source organism: Ruminococcus sp. UBA4275 (assembly GCA_002395085.1). Taxonomy (GTDB): domain Bacteria; phylum Bacillota; class Clostridia; order Oscillospirales; family Ruminococcaceae; genus Firm-04. Next base: position 85,800 of record DGVV01000081.1, read on the forward strand.
GAAACGGTGCAGCCGATCTCATTTTTCGCATCGTTCATGCACTAAAACCAAAGCGTGCGCTGATCTGCACACCAACTTTCTCGGAATACGAATCTGCGCTGGATGAAGTTGAATGCAAAATCGCCCGTTTCCGATTAAGTGAACAAGATGATTTCGACGTAGGCATTGAGATTTTACGCAGTCTAACAATGGAAACTGACATCTGTTTTCTCTGCTCCCCCAATAATCCGACCGGCAGTCGTATTGCGCCGGATGTCCTGAAAAAAGTCGCAGACTACTGCAATACAAACGCCATCACACTGGTCTGCGATGAAAGTTTTCTTGGCTTTACGGAAAATGCTGCTGCGTACAGTCTCCGCAATGTGCTGCATGAAACCGGCATCATACTCAGTGCATTCACAAAGCTGTTTGCAATACCCGGAATCCGGCTGGGATATATCTGCTGCGGCAGTAAGCAAATCGCTTCCCGTATCCGCAGCAGCGGACAATACTGGAGTGTTTCCGTTCCCGCACAGGCAGCAGGTCTTGCTGCATTGCAGGAAACCGCTTTTGTCGCACAGACCGTTTCGTATGTTGCAGAAGAACGCGGATTTCTCACGGAATCGCTCCGGAAATGCGGAATCAAAGTCTACAGGGCAGATGCCAATTTCCTGCTGATCAAAGCGCAGGATTCATTTGCGGATGAGATGTACAAACGAGGTATATATGTGCGAAGATGCGAGAATTTCATCGGATTAACCAAACAACATTTCCGGCTGGCGGTTCGTACACATTCGGAAAATCTGCGGCTGATACGCGCTGCTGAGGAGGTGTATGCAATATGATGTCCGTCATGATACAAGGTACGATGTCAAATGTCGGCAAAAGTCTGCTGACCGCTGCCCTTTGCCGCATTTTCCGGCAGGACGGACACAGTGTTGCACCGTTCAAATCTCAGAATATGGCACTGAATTCCTACATTACGGCAGACGGCATGGAAATCGGCAGGGCGCAGGCATTACAGGCGGATGCAGCAGGCATTGAACCCAGCGCGCTGATGAATCCAATTTTGCTGAAGCCGACTACCAATGTGGGTTCGCAGGTCATTGTGAACGGTCAGGTACGCGGAAATATGCGGGCTGCTGAATACTTCCGGCACAAATGCGAACTGATACCGGATATCCTGCACGCCTATCACACACTTGCAAAGACATACGACATCATTGTAATTGAGGGTGCAGGCAGTCCGGTTGAACTCAACCTCCGGCGCGATGATATTGTCAATATGGGACTCGCAAAGAGGCTGCACACGCCCGTTCTGCTGACCGGCGACATTGACCGCGGCGGCATTTTTGCGCAGATGCTTGGAACACTCGCCCTCCTTGAACCGGATGAACGCGATCTGGTTAAAGGCTTGATTGTCAACCGTTTTCGCGGGGACGTCTCCTTATTTCAGGACGGCATCACAATCATGGAAGCGCACGGAAAAAGACCGGTTTTAGGCGTTGTACCGCATATTGACCATGCACTGGAGGATGAAGACAGCCTTTCACAGCGCATGGAAAAGCAGACAAAAACCGGTACGATTGACATTGCAGTAATTCATTTGCCGAAAATATCCAATTTTTCTGATTTCGACGTATTTTCGCAATATCCGGATGTCTCTGTACGCTATGTTACAACCCCGCCACAGCTTGGAACACCGGATCTTCTGATCATTCCCGGAACGAAAAGTACAATTGCGGATATGCAATGGCTGCGGAAAACCGGTATGGCGGCTGTGATTCTTGCATACGCAAAACGCGGCTTGCCGGTTTTCGGAATCTGCGGCGGATACCAGATTCTGGGCGGACAGATTTCCGACCCCGCACAGACAGAATGCGGCGGAACTGTCGCAGGACTTGGCTTGCTGCCCTGCCGCACGGTATTTCATCCCCAAAAAACACAGACGCAGACATCCGGTCATTTTGAAGCGGTTGAAGGCTTCTTTCACTGTCTGTCAAATGCTGCATTTTACGGATATGAGGTGCATCTTGGCACAACAGAAACCAATGCTGCCGCATTAACAGACCACGGCGGATGCATCAGCGGAAATATTGCGGGATGCTACATACACGGCATTTTTGACAGTGCAGATGTATCCGGCGCACTTGTACGGGCGATGTATCAGGCAAGAGGACTGTCTTTCACCGGAACTGTCACAGACCGCCGCGCGTTCCGGGAAGCACAGCTGGATCTTCTGGCAGATACCGTCCGTGCCAATCTTGACATTGCAAAAATATATCAAATCATGGAGACGGGAATATGAATCTGGAATACGTGCTGCCGCATGAAATTGAACGCCGCAGCTTTGAGATCATCGCTTCGGAACTCGGAGATACGAAGATTCCGGACGACATCAAGCCGGTTGTAATGCGCGTCATTCATACAACCGCGGATTTCGATTATCTGGAGAACCTCTATTTTTCACCTGAGGTCATTGAAACGGCGATGCAGGCAATCCGCGATCACGCTGTCATTATCACGGATACGAACATGGCAAAAGCCGGCATCAACCGCGGCGCACTTGAAAGGTGCGGATGCACAGCGGAATGCTTCATGGCGGATGCAGACATCGCGGAAACCGCAAAACAAAACGGCACAACCCGTGCAGCAGCATCCGTGGATAAGGCTGCAAAGCTCGGCTGCCCTGTCATCTTTGCGGCAGGCAATGCGCCGACGGCACTCATCCGCCTCAGTGAACTGATCCAAAGCGGAGCATTTCTGCCGCGGCTTGTCATCGGCGTACCGGTTGGATTTGTCAATGTTGTGCAATCGAAGGAAATGCTGATCGAAACTGGGATTCCCTGCATTGCAGCACGCGGCAGAAAAGGCGGCAGCAATGTCGCAGCGGCAATCTGCAATGCGCTGCTCTATATGTCGGAAATCAAAAATGCAGACCATTGCTGACAGAAACTGTCAAATTCGTAAAATCACGCGCAAAATGCTTGCAATCCGGCGGCGTTTGTGCTATACTTTTGAATGTTCATGAACAAAAATTGAATCATAGCAAACGGTGCCTCCGGCTGCGGCAATCCTGCGGTACGGAGGGTAAAAGGGAAGCGGGTGGAAATCCCGCACGATCTCGTCACTGTATTTGCGGAGTGCTGTCCAAGCGCAGCGGGCAATGTCCTCAAGCGCAGTCACTGAGCAATCGGGAAGGCGTTGCAGCACGGTGAAGCATGAGTCAGGAAACCTGCCGTTTTGTTGGTACAGAATCGAAAGATTCAGATCACGAGGTATTGATCGTACTGTCTTCAGCTCATTCCGAAAACCGGAGTGGGTCTGTTAGCAATGCCCTCTTTCCGCCTCGGAAAGGGGGTTTTTAATTGCCTGCGATTCATACCCCTTGCAGGAAGGAATGTATGAACATGAAAAAGAAGAATCTTGTGCTTGCAGCTTGCCTTGCAATGGCAGCTCTTTCCCTGACAGCCTGCGGCGAGAACAGCACCGCTGCCGAGAACAATACGACGGAGGTTACTTCCGCCGCGGAGACTACCACGGAAACCACCGCTGCGGAAACTACATCCGCAGCCGCTGAAACGACGACCACTGCTGCCGCCGAAGAAGAAGCGGAGGATGAAGAAAACTATGACACCGGTGATGCGTCGCTCGATAATGCACGCAATCAGGATGAGATCGGTGAGAAGGAGATGCTCGTGCTGAGCTTCGGCACCAGCTATAACGACAGCCGCCGCCTGACGATCGGTGCGATTGAAAATGCACTGGATACGGCATTTCCGGATTACGCAGTCCGCAGAGGATTCACTGCGAACATCATCATCGACCATGTGAACAGACGCGACGGTGTCCTGATCGACGATGTGGATGCAGCCCTCAAGCGCGCTGTCGATAACGGTGTCAAGACACTGGTTGTTCAGCCGACGCATCTGATGCACGGTCTGGAGTACAATGATCTCGTCGCACAGGTCGGTGAATACGCAGACGCTTTCGACAAGGTCGTATTCGGAGAGCCGCTGCTCACCACCGATGACGATTTCAAGCGCGTGGAAAATGCAATCGTTGACTGGACCAAGGATTACGACGACGGCAAAACCGCGATCTGCTTCATGGGTCACGGCACGGAAGCGGAGTCCAACAGCGTCTACCAGAAAATGCAGGATCTGCTCACGGCAGACGGTCATGCAAATTACTTCGTCGGCACGGTCGAGGCAACGCCTTCTGTGGAGGATGTGCTTGCAAAGGTGCAGGCGGGCGATTATGAGCGCGTGATTCTTGAGCCGCTGATGGTTGTTGCGGGCGATCATGCAAACAACGATATGGCTGGCGATGAGGAAGATTCCTGGAAATCCGTTTTCGAGGCAGCGGGCTACAAGGTCGAGTGTCTTGTGCGCGGTCTGGGCGAGAACGAGACAATCCGTCAGATCTATGTTGATCACGCGAAAGCAGCAGTTGAGTCTGCAAAATAATTATAAACCGGGCAGTTTCGGCTGCCCGATTTTCTCATCCGGAGGATATTATGAAACAAAAGAATACAATCATTGCTTTGCTGCTGCTGACACTTCTGACCGGCTGCGGCACGACAGATTCCCAGCCGCAGGAAACCGCTGCGGCAGAAACAACATCCGTTGCGGCAGAAACCACAGTATCTGCTGCGGAAACCACCGTTTCTGAAACTACGGCTGCTGCCGCAGAGACCACACTTGCAGTCGCATCGGGCGATGATGTGATCGAAGCAGATGCCGTCGGCTATGAGGGTATGGAAGCGGTCTATGCCGATGCACTCAAAGACGGCACGTATGACATTGCTGTAGATTCCAGCTCCTCGATGTTCAAAATCGCAGGCTGCACGCTGACCGTCGCAGACGGCAAACTGACCACGGAACTGACCATCAACAGCAAGAGCTACGAAGCCCTGTTTGCCGGTACAGCAGAGGATGCCGCACAGGCAGAACCGGCACAGCTCATCATGCCGCAGGAAGACGAAAAAACCAGCAAATTCATATTTCCGGTCGAAGCGCTCGATCAGGAGACCGACTGTGCTGCCCTGAGCCGGAAAAAGCAGCTCTGGTACAGCCGCAAACTGGTCTTCCGCGCAGATTCGCTGCCGGATGAAGCATTCCGTGAATCCCGCCGGAATACCGCAGAATCACTTGGCATTGCAGACGGCGAATACACCGTCGAAGTCAAACTGGAAGGCGGTTCCGGAAAAGCATCTGTCGAATCCCCTGCCAAACTGATAGTCATCAACGGAAATGCAACTGCGGAAATACGCTGGAGCAGCAACAAGTATGATTACATGGTTGTTGACAACGAAAAATATCTGCCGGTCAGTACAGAAGAAGTCTCTGTTTTTGAGATTCCGGTTACAGGGTTCGATTGCCCGATGCAGATTGCGGCAGACACAACAGCAATGAGTACACCGCATGAAATCAGCTATACGCTGCGTTTCGATTCTGCATCCATCAAATGAGAACGCGAATCTGTCTTCTGCCGGCACTCTGCATCCTGTTCTGCGGATGCAGCACTGCCGGCACATCATCCGCAGCGGAAGGCAGCATCACAGATACGATGCCGCTTTCCTACGCAGAACAGTTTTCCGTTTCGCACTTTGCAGACGGCTGTTCACTGATTGAAATTGGCACAGATCAGTTTCTGCTTGTGCCGGAGGGCGTCGCTGTTCCGGATCATAACGGTGCGGTTGTCATTCAGCAGCCTGTCACACAGCTTTATGTTGCAGCGTCTGCATCTATGGATCTGTTTGATGCAATCGGCGCACTGGACGCAATTGCTTTGACATCTACGGACACCGGCGGCTGGACACTTCCGAATGTACAGAAGGCAATGGAATCGGGAGATCTCACATTCATCGGGAAGTACAGCAGTCCGGATTACGAAGCGCTGCTGGAAACCGACTGTGACCTTGCGATCGAAAACACCATGATATACCATTCCCCTGCTGTCAAGGAAAAGATTGAATCGCTTGGAATACCGGTCATGGTGGAGCGGTCAAGTTATGAACCGCATCCGCTTGGCAGGATGGAGTGGATCAAACTGTACGGTCTGCTGCTTGGCAAAGAAGCAGAAGCAACTGCATTTTTCGATGAAAAAGCCGAACAGTTCAGTCAGATGGAACAGATCACGATTCCGGAACAAGATCGTCTGACAGCAGCATTTTTCAGTGTGACCGCAAACGGTGCAATCAATATCCGCAAACCGGGCGACTATATCTCCCGCATGATCGGCTTGGCAGGCGGACGGTACATTTTCACGGCAGAGCAGCTGCATCTGGATGAAAATGCACTCTCGACGATGAACATACAAATGGAAACATTTTATGAGACTGCACGCGATGCAGACGTTCTCATCTACAACAGCACAATCGAAGGGCAGCTCAGCAGCATTGAGGAACTGAAAGAAAAAAGCAGTCTGTTTGCAGATTTCCGCGCTGTACAGAACGACATGGTCTGGTGTACAGAACAAAATATGTTTCAGCAGACGACCGGTGCAGCGGATATGATCACAGACCTGAATCTGATCTTTACCGGTCAGGCAAATGATGAAACCGCGCTGACATACCTGCACCGGCTGCACTGAGGAGGCTTGCATGAAGAAGCACATCACCCGCACAATACTTTGTTTTGCAGCGCTTACAGTCATGGCGGTGATTCTGTTCAGCATCAGCCTGACATCCGGCAGCAGCAGCCTGCGTGCGATAGATGCCTTCCGCATCCTGACCGGCAATCAGCAGAATGATGCCGCACAGCGTATCATATTTGACATCCGGATGCCCCGTGCGCTTTCCGCAATGCTGCTGGGAGGTGCGCTGTCTGTCTCAGGATTTCTGCTCCAGAGTTTTTTTCGCAATCCCATTGCCGGACCGTTTGTTCTGGGTATTTCATCCGGCGCCAAACTATGCGTCGCATGGATTATGATTGCCTCCCTGCAGCACGGATTTGTTCTTCATTCAGCAGCGATGATCGCAGCAGCTTTCTGCGGCGCACTGATCTGTATGCTGACCATTCTGCTGTTTGCGGGCAAGGTACAGAATATGTCTCAGCTCATCATCAGCGGCGTTATGATCGGGTATATTTGCAGCGCACTGACCGATTTTGCAGTCACATTTGCAGATGATGCAAACATTGTGAACTTGCATAACTGGTCACGCGGCAGCTTTGCCGGTGCTGACTGGATGGATGTCCGCGATATGGCCGTGCTGGTTCTCGCCGGATTGGCGGGTGCAATCTGGATGTCCAAACCAATCAGCGCCTATCAGCTTGGAGAAACCTACGCAGCGAATATGGGTGTCCGCATCCGTGCATTCCGCCTAGCACTGATTTTGCTGTCCAGCCTGCTCTCCGCCTGTGTCACAGCCTTTGCAGGACCGGTTTCTTTTGTTGGGATTGCCGTGCCGCATCTGGTAAAAAGTATGCTGCGGACAGCAAAACCTTTGTTGGTGATACCTGCTGCATTTCTCGGAGGCGGTGTCTTCTGCATGGGATGTGATTTGCTTGCGCGAACACTGTTTACGCCGCAGGAATTGAGTGTCAGCACGGTGACTGCTGTATTCGGTGCGCCGGTTGTGATCTGGGTCATGCTGCGGCGGGAACGGGAAAGGAGTGCATCATGAATCCGGTACTGCATACCCGTGAACTGTCCGTCGGTTATCAGCACAAAATAGTTGTCAGCGGGCTGACCTTCCATGCCAATGCCGGCGAAATCCTGACGCTGATCGGTCCGAACGGTGCAGGCAAATCGACTGTTCTGAAAACGATTGCAGCACAGCTTCCGCCGATTTCCGGTACAATCGCACTATGCGGAGATTCGCTTGTCGGATTATCTCCGCACGAGGTCGCAACGCGCATTTCGTTGCTGCTGACCGGCAAACCCGCTGCGGAACGTATGACCTGTTTCGATGTAGCGGCAACCGGACGTTATCCCTATACCGGCAGATTTGGTCTGCTTTCTTCCAAAGACCGGGAAATTGTACACGATGCACTGTGCATGGTCGAAGCGGAATCGCTGGCAGATACGGATTTCCGGTGCATCAGTGACGGTCAGCGGCAGATTGTGATGCTGGCGCGTGCCATCGCGCAGCAGCCCCGCATTTTACTGCTGGATGAACCGACTTCGTATCTGGACATCAGCCATAAACTGCGCATTCTCACACGCTTGCGTACGCTCGCCAAAGAACGGCAGATTGCAGTCATTCAATCACTGCACGAACTGGATCTCGCTCAGAAGTTCTCCGATTCTGTGCTTTGCATCCACGCACAGCGGGCGGAACGATGCGGCACACCGGAAGAAATCTTCTCCGGCGATTACATTTCGACTCTTTACGGCATCTCAACCGGAAAATATGACCCGCTCTACGGCACAGCAGAAGCATCTCCGGTGACGGGTAAACCGCGTATTTTTGTCATCGGCGGCAACGGCAGCGGCATACCGGTCTACCGCAAACTGCACCGTGCCGGCATTCCGTTTGCAGCGGGCATCCTTCATGAAAATGATGTAGACTGTCCGGCAGCACACGCTTTGGGTGCAAAGGTGATTACAGAACGAGCATTTGAACCAATCTCCGATGCAACCTATCAGGAAGCAGAAACCTGTCTCCGGCAATGTGAAGCAGTCTATTGCAGTCTCCCTGCATTTGGAACCGGAAACGCCCGCCTTGCCGTGCTGCGTGATTTTGCAGAAAAAACCCATTTGCTCATTCAAGACCTGCAAACATGGCTGCGATCTGAAATGGAAAGCACCTGCAACACACATTCATCCCTGACAGATCACTGAAAACCGCCTTCTTCTTCGGCAGCATTACAGCCAAGCTGTCGCAAGCAGATTTGATTTCTTCTGATGCCGTTTCCATCCGAAACAACAAAATAAGCAAATGCCCCTGCGCGTATTTTTCAACGCACAGGGGCATCTCATACCCTTGCAACGTGTTTATGCAGGAATGACGCTGCTTTTTGGCGGCATCAGAGAGAAACAGCTTGATGTGGCGGGGTGTGCGTATCAGGGTTACGGCTTTGCGGCGGAAACTACGGCGGTCAACTGCTGCCTTGTCGCTGTCAGCAACGCCGGGGCAGAAGCAGATTCTCCGCTGCCGCAAGCGGTCATGATAAGAGCCATGAACAGTGCTGAAACAATCGCAGCTATTTCACACTTCATATATTTCTCTGCTCAGTCTTTCATCTGATCAGGGTCAAGCATCTTGATGACCTTTGCTGGGACACCGCCGACTACCGCATAGTCCGGAACATCCTTTGTGACAACTGCACCTGCCGCAACAACAGCATATTTTCCGATCGTCACACCCGGACAGATCGTGCAGCCCATACCGAGCCACGCATTTTTCTTCACGAGAACCTTGCCGTAGGTGTAGGTGGTGTGGCGGTCATACATATCGTGATTGATTGTTGCGATACGAAGCCCCGGTGCAGCCATCACGCCGTCCTCAAACTCAATACCGCCTGATGCTGAAAGGATAGCCGAATGATTGATAAACACGCCCTTGCCGAATGACACACGGTTGCCGAAATCACAGGTAAACGGCGTGAGGATCCGTACATCATCGAGCTTGCGTCCGAAAAGCTCCTACACATCAGGAAGAACGGCATTCGCCTTTGCACAAAGCGTTCTTGCCCGCATCATTTCATCAACCGCTTCTTTGAAGTAAGGCTCGGTCACTTTTGTCGGACCGCCCTGATCCATCAGTTCGTATACATAACCCTTCCCGTATTCCATGTCATATCCTCCTGATTCGTTTTGATCCTCAGAACTGCTTTTTCAGAATTTCAATAAATTCATTCGTATGTTTCTTCGGGTTGTCAGCTTTCATAAATGCACAGTACCGCCTGATGATCGGCTTACCGTTTCGCAGAAGCCGCATGGCTTTTGTAGTGGTCTGCACAGCATCACCGCTGCCCTCAATGGGCATGAAGCCCTTGCCCTGAATGACCTGCATCAAGGCATCGTCGATGTATTCCGTGAAATATATCTCGCTCATAAAGCCGAGATCGTTTACATAAAAACTGCGCTCTGTTTCCTGCTGGTCGGGCGAGGAAAGAAGGATCAGCGGCGTGTTTTTGAGGTCGGATATTTCCGCCTCATCAAGCTGTGCAAGCGGCGAATTTGCCGATATTTCAGCATAATACTCCCGAATATCCAGCACAATATTGATATACTCGTCTGAGAATGCCCTGCGCTGATCGTTGAGAACAATATCAAGTTCATTGTTTCGCAGGAGCGCATAGAGCGCATCGTGATTGCCGTGCGTGACCTCCACCGTCACATCGGGATACTGCACCGTAAATTCGGAAACCGCAGAGTTGAATTCCTTGCCGCTGTAGCCTTTGAGCAATCCGACTTTCAGCAATTCGCCGTTATTGCCCGAAACCATTTGCAGCTCACGGATAATGTTATCGTAATCTGCCACAAGCACAAGGCTTTTCTTGTAGAAATATTCGCCTGCCTGCGTAAGCGTGAAGCTGCGCTTTCTGCGCTCTAAAAGCGTGACGCCAAGTTCTTCCTCCAGCGCCCTGATCTGCTGAGAAATAGCCGACTGCGAGATAAAATGCTCCTCGGCTGCGGCGGTAAAGCTGCCTAAGCGTACCACCGATTGAAAATAGCGTATCTGTTTCAGCATCATCTCACCTCAATAGGTCGAGGCGCTTGCAAGCACAAAACGCCATTCACCTTTTGTTTTCACAAGCTGAAAACGAAGCTGTAACCGCCATGTATGCTTTCCGCCGCCAAAAACCGCCGCAGTCACACGGCTTTTTCCGATCAGCAAAGCGGTATCGCCCTTGACTTCCACCTGCATATCCTCATGACTTGCAGCGTAATAATTCAGCGTGCCGTCCATGATCGAACTGATATAGACCGATTTCGTCTGCCGCATACCCGTCATGTGAAC
>DGVV01000052.1 GCA_002395085.1 Ruminococcus sp. UBA4275
CAAAACTTCTATATAGGTATCTGTCTTAAAAAGCGCCCGCACAGGATTTTCCCGTGCGGATCTGGAGGCAGCGCCCCGTTACAGATCATTGTGCCGCGATGCCGCTTTCATACTCGCTGCGCAGAATCGAGAAATAATGCCGCCCGACGTATTCGCCGTCCATATAGAAATAATCGCGCAGTGTCCCCTCATAGGTGAAGCCGCATTTCTCAATCACGCGGCGCGAGGGGACATTGATCGTCTTGGTGCAGATCTGGACTTTGTGCAAATTCATGCTGTCAAAGCCGTATGCGATGACTGCTTTCGTCGCCTCCGTTGCATATCCTCTGCACTGAAACGCCGCCCCGACGCAATACTCAATCTCTGCGAAATGATTCTTGCTGTCCACGAGGAAATAGGCAATCTGCCCGATGCATTCGCCGCATTCCTTCTCAATGATTGCCCAGCGGTAATAATCAGGTTTCTCATATCCCGCGATATAGCGCGCCAGCAGGCCGTCAACGGCTTCGAGATCGGGATAGACCGGCTCAGAATACATTGCCTGCAAATGCGCATCCGACGCCCAGTTTTTCAGCACAGAAGCGTTGTCCGCAGGGCGAAAGCGCCGCAGGATCAGGCGCTGCGTTTCGACGGTTTTTGTTCCGGAATGTGTCAGCATAGTATCCTCCTGTAATAAGACATTGTGCCGCCCCGAATGAATCGGAGCGGCACATCCCGCTTAAATCTGCGCCGAATAATTCGGTGCCTCTTTGGTGATGTAAATATCGTGCGGATGACTCTCCTTGAGGCCCGCGCCGGTGATGCGCACGAACTGTGCCTTCTCATGCAGCGTCGGGATGTCGGGGCAGCCGCAGTAGCCCATACCGGAGCGAATGCCGCCGCAGAGCTGGAAGACAGTCTCCGCGAGTGCCCCCTTGTAAGGCACTCTGCCCTCGACGCCTTCCGGAACGAGCTTTCTCGCGCCCTCCTGGAAGTAACGGTCCTTCGAGCCTGCTTCCATTGCGCCGAGCGAACCCATACCGCGGTAGACCTTGAACTGTCTGCCCTGATAGATTTCGGTTGCGCCGGGAGCTTCCTCGCAGCCCGCAAAGAGCGAGCCGAGCATGACGACATTTGCGCCGGCAGCGAGTGCCTTCACGATGTCGCCGGAATACTTGATGCCGCCGTCCGCGATAACCGGAATGCCGTACTTCTCTGCGACGCAGGCAGCGTCATAAACAGCAGTGATCTGCGGCACGCCGATACCTGCAACGACACGGGTTGTGCAGATCGAGCCGGGGCCGATACCGACCTTGATGGCATCTGCGCCCGCCTTGATGAGTGCCTCAGCAGCCTCAGCGGTTGCGATGTTGCCGGCGATGACCGGTGTATCCGGATATGCCTCCTTGACGCGCTTGAGGCAGTTGATGATATTTGCGCTGTGACCGTGTGCGCTGTCGAGGACGAGGACATCCGCCTTTGCCTCGATCAGAGCGCCTGCACGCTCCAGAATGTCCTTCGTGACACCGATTGCCGCACCGCAGAGGAGTCTGCCGCTGGTATCGCGCGCGGAATTCGGGTACTTGACGGACTTCTCAATATCCTTGATGGTGATGAGACCGCGGAGAATGCCGTTCTCATCGACGATCGGGAGCTTTTCGATCTTGTGTGCGCAGAGGATTTCCTGCGCCTGCTTCAGGGTTGTGCCGACGGGCGCGGTGACGAGGTTCTCCTTCGTCATGACCTCACGGATCTGGAGATTGAAGTCTGTGAGGAAACGCATATCACGGTTGGTGATGATGCCGACGAGATGCCCTTCGCTGTCCACGATCGGGACGCCGGAGATCTTGTATTTGCCCATCAGCTCATCTGCATCGTAGACATAGCGGTCTTCGGTAAGAGAGAAGGGATTGACGATGACGCCGTTTTCGGAGCGCTTGACCTTATCGACCTCGTCGCACTGCTGTTCGATGGTCATATTCTTGTGGATGATGCCGATGCCGCCCTCACGCGCAATTGCGATTGCCATTTTGGATTCGGTAACGGTGTCCATAGCGGAGGTCATGATCGGGGTATTGAGCATGACGTTTCCGGCAAGGCGGGTCGAGAGGTTGATCATATTCGGGGTGACATTGGATTCTGCGGGAATCAGCAGAACGTCATCGAAGGTCAGACCTTCCTTTGCGAATTTGTTGGTCTTTTCAAGCATAGTACATTCTCCTTTTCGTCTCCGGTGCGGGCTTTACGTTTCGTCTTTTGTCAGCAGACGGCAGAGCGTCTGCAAATCATCCCTGTCATAGAATTCGAGCTGAAGCACGCCTTTTTTCTTGCCGCTCTGGACATGAACCTTTCTGCCGAGCAGATTGCCCAGTGAAATTTCCATCTCCTCATAGAAGATGCGGTCAGGCGACATCGGCTGCGGCGGTGCTTCTGCCGGTTGATTCTGTTTCTGTGCGAGCATTTCGATCTCGCGCACAGTAATCTTATCCTCTGCGGCGCGCTGTGCGCATTCGAGGAGGAGATTTTCGTCTTTGAGTGCGGCGAGCGCTTTCGCGTGGCCGACGGTAATTTTGCCTTTTTCGAGGTAATCCTGCACCAGCACCGGCAGATTCAGCAGGCGCAGGGCATTTGCGACCGCAGAGCGGGAACGCCCGACTGTTTTCGCGACCTCCTCCTGCGTCATGTGGAATTGCTGCATGAGTGCCTGATAGCCGGCTGCTTCCTCAATGGGATTTAAGTTTTCGCGCTGCAGATTCTCGATGAGTGCGATCTGTCCGGCTTCAGCGTCTGTCAGTTCCCGGATGATGACGGGAACTTCCGAGAGACCGATGCGTTTGGCGGCGCGCCATCTGCGCTCACCGGCAACGATCTGGAAGCGTCCGCCTTCCACGGGCCGCACGACGATCGGCTGGAGCATTCCGTGCGACTGAATGGATTCTGCAAGCTCCGTGAGGGCTTCGTCATCGAAGCGCTTGCGGGGCTGTGAACGGTTCTGTTCGATCTCGCTGATGCGGAGTGTCTGCACACCCGCCTGCGGATCGGCTGCATTCTGCTCGAACAGAGCGCCGAGTCCGCCGCCGAGTCCGAGACCGCCTTTCGCCATAATGGATCGCCCGCCTTTCTGTATATGGGATAAACTTCAGCGGCATTCAGTGCTTGCTGAAGATGAACCTTCTGGGTTTTCTGTCGGGTTCAAGCGGCTCATTGAGCAGCTCATGCGCGACCATTTCGTAAGCTTCCGCGCCTTTGGAGGAGCGGTCGTAATAGAACACGGGCTTGCCGTGGCTGGGCGCTTCCGAGAGCCGGACATTGCGCGGGATTTTGGTCCGGAAGACCTGATCGGGGAAGAATTTTTCGACTTCCTCGACGACCTGCAAAGAGAGATTGAGCCGTGCATCGAACATCGTAAAGAGGATGCCTTCGATGCGGAGCAGGGGGTTATATTTGCTCTTGACGATGCGGATGGTTTCATAGAGCTGCGAAAGACCCTCCAGCGCAAGGAATTCCGCAGTCATGGGGATGATGACGGAATCCGCAGCGACGAGATTATTGAGCGTGATGAGACTCAGCGAGGGCGGGCAGTCGATGAAGATGTAATCGTAATCCGTGCGGCAGGTGAGCAGCGCCATTTTGAGGCGTTCGAGGCGGTTATCCAGTTCCACCAGCTCGATTTCCGCACCTGCGAGTGCCGAGACAGCGGGCAGCAGGCTGACGTTTTCAAATTCGGTCTGCCGGATCGCATCCTGAATGCGTGCTTTGCCGATCAGCACTTCATAGCTGGAGCAGGTAAGCCCCTTTTTGGCAATGCCGAGACCGGTGGTGGTATTGCCCTGCGAATCGGTATCGCAGCACAGCACCTTCTTGCCGCGCATACCGAGATACGCCGCGAGGCTGACCACAGAGGTCGATTTGCCGACACCGCCTTTTTGGTTCGCAAATGCGATGATTTTACCCATATTCGGATGTGCCTCCTTCCGGCTGCCGGAAGCCGATGCTGCCGGCATTCTGTATCTGTTTCATTTCATTATACCATATTCAGAGTGAAAAGTAAAGAGGGGGAAGGCGGCAAGTCCGTATGGAGTATGCAGAGAAAAATTATACCTATTTTTCCCGATTTCCGGTCATTCTCACCAAGCCGTGCGGAAGCGGACGGAATCTGCGTGAAAAACGTTTGCAGTTCCTTTACAAAAACGACAAAATGTGGTATACTGAATCCGAATGAGTATACGGCGGCGGGGCATCGCCGCAGAAGGGAGCTGACTGCCCGTGACGATTGAATATACGCGCAGAAGCACATATTTTTACGATCTGCCCGAGGAACTGATTGCACAAACACCGGTTGAGCCGAGAAGCGCTTCGCGCCTGCTTTCGCTTGACCGCAGAAGCGGTGCGGTATCGCATCATCATTTCTATGATCTCGGAGCATTTCTCAGACCCGGCGATCTGCTTGTCATGAATGATTCGCGGGTGCTGCCCGCGCGGCTGTACGGCGTGCGCGAAGATACCGGTTCTCCGATTGAATTTCTGCTGCTGAAGCCGGTCGGGGAGAAGGTCTGGGAGATCATCTGCAAACCCGGCAAGAAGGCAAAGCCCGGCAAGCGCTTCCGCTTCGGAGAGAAACTCGCCGCAGAAGTGCTGGATACGGCAGAGGACGGCGGACGCATCGTGCGCTTTGAATGCGAGGGCAGCCTGTATGCTGTGCTGGATGAAATCGGACAGATGCCGCTGCCGCCCTACATCACCGCGAAACTCGAAAACAAGGAACGGTATCAGACCGTCTATGCGCGGGAACTGGGTTCTTCCGCCGCCCCGACTGCCGGTCTGCACTTCACGCCGGAACTGCTTGCTTCGCTGAAGGAACAGGGCGTAGATGAGGCATTCGTGACGCTGCACGTCGGGCTTGGCACATTCCGTCCGGTGAAAGAGGACGACATCACGAAGCATCATATGCACATCGAGCATTATACCGTGCCTGCCGAGACCGCCGAAAAAATCCGCAGAACCAAGGAAAACGGCGGCAGAGTCATCGCGGTCGGCACAACATCCTGCCGGACACTGGAAGGTGCTGCGGCGCAGTACGGGGAGATTGCCGCCTGCGAGGGCGATACCGGCATCTTCATTTACCCGCCCTATGATTTCAAGGTCATTGACGGTCTCATCACGAATTTCCATCTGCCGGAATCGACGCTCATTATGCTGGTGTCGGCGTTTGCAGGCTATGAACATACCATGAATGCCTACAAAATCGCAGTTGCGGAACGCTACCGGTTCTTTTCGTTCGGGGATGCAATGGTGATCCTTTGACAGAGGAGGTGTGTGCGGCATGACAGTTGTGTATGTGCTGCTGATTGCGCTGATGCTGGCGGGTTTCATCCTGACCGGTGCGGCACGGTTCGTCGTCTGTATGATCCTGCTGGCGGTTTTCTGCGCGGCTGATCTGCCGGCACGTTCAGGCAGGAGCAGAAAGAGCAGCGGCAAGCGCCTGCTGATCGCCCTGCTGCTTTGCTGCGTACCGTTTCTTTGCGCGCCGCTTGCAATGCATACAACGCTGATGTGGCGCTATCCGTTTCAGCGTGCGCTGCTTGGCATATACAACGCGCCGGCAGCGTGGGTTCCCGATTTTCAGCGGGATGTGCAGTCGGATTTCGCATTCGACTATCTGGCAGGTGTGATGCAGGGAACGGGGCATGAGTCAATCCGCTTTGTAACATCGCCCGCCCGTGCCGCAGAGATTGAGCAGCAGTTTGCGGAGAAGGCGCTGTATCAAAGCACACTGCCTTCGGAAAAGAACGGCAGTTTTCCGGAGATTCCGGAGCAGAGCCGTTCAGCATTTCCTGCGGCGGCGGGCGGCTGGGACGGTACTGCCGATTTCTGGTTTGACCGCGATTTCTGGTTTGCAGACGGCACACCCCCTGCGGATGCAAAGGTCTATTATCTCGATGCGCGCGGCAACTGGAATCATCCGGGATGCTCTGCGGCCATTGTCAGCAGCCGGTCTGGCCGCGTGGAATATGCCCAGTACGGCTATACGCAGCTCGCATCCGCCGACTGACGGCTTGCGGAAAACGCCGCAGTGATCTCGACGGCGCATTTTGCTGAAAAGCTGATTTTATCCGACAGAACAGCGCCGGATGATCCGGCAAACCGGTTCTGCGTGAGTCAGCGTGATATATTTGGAGGAGGAAAATTTATGCAGCAACAGCTCAGAAAAACCAAAATCGTATGTACGGTCGGTCCGGCAACGGATAAGGAGGAGGTTCTGCGTCAGATGATGCAGGCGGGCATGAATGTCGCCCGTTTCAATTTCTCGCACGCCGACTACGAAAAGGATAAGGAGCGCTTTGAGACCATCGTGCGGCTGCGCGAGGAACTCGGTCTTCCGATTGCAACCATGCTCGATACCAAGGGGCCGGAGGTGCGCCTGCGCAAATTCCCCGGCGGTTCGGTGGAGATTCACGACGGCGACCGCTATACGCTGACAACCCGCGATGTCCCCTGCGACGACAAGATCGGTTCGGTCAATTATCCGCGCCTGACCAAAGACGTCAAGCCCGGTGACACAGTTATGATCAATGACGGTCTGGTGGAACTGCGCATTGACCATGTTTCCGCAACGGACATCGACTGTACCGTCATTCACGGCGGCACACTCTCGAATCACAAGTCCTGCAATTTCCCCGATGTCAACCTCTCGATGCCGTATCTCTCCGATGCGGATATGGAGGATCTGGAATTCGGTGCAAAACTCGGCTTTGACTTTATCGCGGCGAGCTTTGCACGTTCCGGCGCGGACATCCGTTATCTGCGCAAGTTTACGCAGAGCCTCGGCTGGTACGGCGTCCGCATCATTGCGAAGATCGAAAACCGCGAAGGCGTCAACAACATTGACGAGATCCTTGAAGCCGCAGACGGCATTATGGTTGCGCGCGGCGATATGGGTGTGGAGATTCCGTTTGAGCAGATTCCGGACATCCAGAAGAAGCTGATCCGCAAGGGTTATGAAGCGGGCAAGCAGGTCATCACCGCGACGCAGATGCTCGAATCCATGATCTCGAATCCGCGCCCGACCCGTGCGGAGATCACCGACGTTGCAAACGCGATTTACGACGGCACAAGCGCGATCATGACATCCGGCGAGACCGCTGCGGGACAGCATCCGGTGGAAACCGTGCAGACAATGGCGCGCATCGCGCTGACCACGGAAGCAAGCATTGACTACAAGAGTCAGCTTGTGTACCGTCAGCCGGATAAATCCACCATTGCAGATGCCATTGCGCACGCGACTGTTACCACAGCCCACGACCTCGATGCCCGTGCAATCATCACGGTCACGAAGGGCGGCGAAACTGCCCGTCTCATCTCGAAATACCGCCCGATGTTCCCGATCATCTCCTGCACCACCGAGGAAATGGTGCAGCGCCAGATGAATCTCTCGTGGGGTGTGTATCCGCTGGTCATCAATGAGGAGCAAAGCACCGATGCGTTGTTCCGGCACGCAGTGGAGGCTGCCGCAAACGCAGGATGCGTCAAGCCGGGCGACATTGCCGTCATTACGGCGGGTGTTCCGCTGGGTGTCTCCGGCACAACCAATCTGCTGAAGGTCGAAACAATCGAATAAGACAAACGCCCGCACGGGAGGAAATCCTGTGCGGGCGCCAGCTTGTAGATAAAGTGTCTCCGACGGATTTATATTGAGGGCTCTGCCCTCAAACTCCCGCTTAAGGGCTACTAGCCCTTAAGAATCCCCTATTTTGTGAACCTAGAATTTCAACGCATTTACATTACTTTTCTTATAGTGGG
>DGVV01000008.1 GCA_002395085.1 Ruminococcus sp. UBA4275
AGACACTTTATCTACAAGCTGAGGGGACCGCAAAGTGATTCGCTCAAATAATACTTTATATACAGACTGAGCGGAGAACCTTGCTGCGTGTTCTCCGCTCTTTTTCTGATGTGCTGTTACACCGCCGCAAAACCGTTTTCAAGATCAGCAATGATGTCGTCGATATGCTCCGTGCCGATCGACAGACGGATCGTTGCCTGCGTGATGCCCTGATCTGCAAGCTCCTCATCGGTGAGCTGCGAATGGGTCGTGGTTGCGGGATGGATCACGAGAGACTTCACATCTGCGACATTTGCCAGCAGCGAGAAAATCTTGAGGTTGTCGATGAAAGCGTGTGCTTCCTTCTGACCGCCCTTGATCTCGAATGTGAAGATGCTGCCGCCGCCGTTCGGGAAATATTTTTCGTACAGCGCATGATCCGGATGCTCCGGCAGCGAGGGATGATTGACCTTTGCGACCTTCGGATGATTCTTCAGGTATTCGATGACCTTCTTTGTGTTCTCCGCATGGCGCTCCAGGCGCAGCGAGAGCGTTTCTGTGCCTTGCAGCAGCAGGAATGCCGCAAATGGCGAGATCGTTGCACCCTCATCGCGCAGCAGAATCGCACGGATATAGGTCACAAAAGCAGCCGGCCCGACTGCATCTGCAAAGGAAATGCCGTGATAGCTCGGATTCGGTGCGGCAATCGGGGCATATCTGCCGGATGCCTTCCAGTCAAATTTACCGGAATCCACAATGATGCCGCCGAGGGTCGTGCCGTGACCGCCGATGAACTTCGTCGCGGAATGCACCACAATGTCAGCACCGTGTTCAATCGGGCGGATCAGGAACGGTGTACCGAAGGTGTTGTCAATCACGAGCGGCAAACCGTGCTTGTGTGCAATCTCCGCAACTGCATCAATATCCGGAATATCGGAATTCGGATTGCCCAGCGTTTCAAGGTAGACCGCCTTGGTATTCGGCTGAATGGCGGCTTCCAGTTCTGCGAGGTTATGCGCATCGACAAACGTGGTCTGGATGCCGTACTGCGGAAGCGTATGTGCGAGCAGATTGTAGCTGCCGCCGTAAATCGTCTTCTGTGCGACGATATGCTCACCCGCCTGTGCGAGTGCCTGAATCGTATAGGTGATGGCTGCCGCACCGGATGCCAGTGCGAGTGCTGCAACGCCGCCTTCCAGTGCTGCAATGCGCTTCTCCAGAACATCCTGCGTGGAATTAGTAAGTCTGCCGTAGATATTGCCGGCATCTGCCAGACCAAAGCGTGCCGCAGCGTGGGCGCTGTCGCGGAACACATAGGATGTAGTTGCGTAAATCGGGACGGCTCTTGCATCAGTTACGGGATCGGGCTGCTCCTGACCAACATGGAGCTGAAGGGTCTCAAATTTATAGTTGCTCATAATATTTACCTCACTTTTCATATTTCATGTTTTCATATCCGGATCGGGGAAAATGTGTGAATCAACAGAAACAGAAAAGGGGCATTCGTCCAAATCGGTAATTTGCGCGGTCAAGCGCGGGAAAGAGTCTGCTCACAGCAAACACTCCTCTCATCGTTTTAATCACCTATTTATCAGATAGGCTTTGTGGATGTTTGCATTATAGCATATTTGGCACAGAAAGTCAAGCGGTTTTCTGAAATTCTACCACATTTGTAGGAATTAAACAATGCGGGAGATGGTGAAGGGGCTGCCTGCGGGCAATTTGCTAAAGTTCTGCGCGGAGCCCGCGCTGGCATTTTGCTAAAGTTCTAAATTGGCGTGGTGAGGGTCTGTACCTTATGATTCTAAGGAAACTTTCATGTTAATGGGATTCAGGCAAAAGACTTTCCATAGAATCGTGCTTTTCAGATACGCAGTTCGCTTGGATAGAACTTTAGATCATTACCAGTGGGCGCTGCCCACCCGCCGCTTGTATTTTGGGCGGATTCGTGTTATAATGGATTGAATCCCCAAAACAGAAAGGAAACTGCTATGGAAATCTTAACCGCAGTCTGCGCGGTGCTTGCTGTCGTACTGCAAATCCTGATTCTGCTGCTGTTTGTCAAGCGCCATGACCTCGACGCCTTCCGCGAAATGTTCCGGCACGTCCAGAAGCAAGAACAAAAACTGCGCAAAGAACAGTCTGAACGCATGAACGAGACCATTTCCCTCTCCATGCAAATGGTCAGCGACAATCTCTCGCAAAATCAGACCCAGACCCGCGAAACAACCGCCGCCCAGCTTTCACAGTTTGAATCGCGCATTCAGGCGCTTGAATCCGCCAATGCCCGCGCAATGAGTGAACTGCGCGGTAATTTCACACAGCAGATGGAAATGCTGCGTGTCCAGAATGACAAGCGCCTCAACGAAATCCGCAAAACCGTAGATGAGACACTCACCGAACAGCTCGAAACCCGTATGAACGAAAGTTTTCAGCGCGTGACCAAAAGTCTTGAGGCGGTCTATCAAGGGCTTGGCGAGATGAAAACCCTCGCCGCAGACGTCGGCGGGCTGAAGCGTGTGCTGTCAAATGTGAAGCTGCGCGGCACACTTGGCGAGATCCAGCTTGGCAGCATTCTCGCGGAGATTCTTGCGCCGGAACAGTATGCAGAAAATGTGGAGACCGTCGCGGGCAGCGGCAAACGCGTGGAATTTGCTGTGAAACTGCCCACGGAAGACGGTCATGCGGTCTGGCTGCCGATTGACTCGAAATTCCCCGCGGACTGCTATGCGCAGCTTCTGGATGCGCAGGAATCCGGTGACAGAGCGGCGGTTGAGGCAGCATCGGCGGCGATGAAGCAGCGGCTCATGAGCTTTGCAAAGGACATCCGTGAGAAATATCTGCACGAGCCGGAAACAACCGCATTCGGCATCTTGTTCCTGCCGTTTGAGGGGCTGTATTCAGAGGTTGTCAGCAGCGGCATTACCGAGCAGATGCAGCGGAAATACAGCGTCAATGTTGCCGGACCTTCCACGATGGCCGCCCTCCTGAACGCGCTCTACATGGGCTTCCGCACCCTCGCAATTCAGAAGCAGTCGGATCAGGTCTGGGAGATTCTCGGCGGCGTGAAAACGGAATTTGAACGCTTCGAGGATGCCCTCAACGGCACAAAGAAAAAGCTCGATGCCGCCGGCAGGGAGCTTGATCAGCTTGTCGGTGTGCGCACGCGCGCCATCAACAAGCAGCTCGCAAATGTACAGCGCCTGGGGCTGATCGGTACGGCGGAGGATGAGCCTGCCGCGCCTGCGGAAACCTTGTGAATATGCACAGAAATGTATAAAATGCAGCAAATAAATCATGCTTGCAAATCGACATAAAACATGGTATAATATTGGGTGTGCGTGAGCAGAACCGTTCGCGCATTCTGATCCGGATACCGCGTATCTGCGGCTTTCTGCATTCCTGAAACGGAGGAGACCCTATGTCAAATCAGCTCTGCATCGTGCTGGATTTCGGCGGGCAGTATAATCAGCTCATCGCACGGCGTGTGCGTGAATGCGGCGTCTACTGCGAGATTCGCCGCTATGACACCCCGCTCGATGAAATTCGGGCGCTGAACCCGACCAGCATCATCTTTACCGGCGGCCCGAACAGCGTTTACGATGAAGCATCGCCCCACATTGCAAAGGAATATTTCGATCTCGGCATCCCGACACTCGGCATCTGCTACGGATGTCAGCTTATGGCGTATACCCTCGGCGGAACGGTCGAAAGCTGCGAGAAATCCGAGTACGGCAAAATCGACATCACCCACTGCGGCGGCAGCCTGCTGTTTGCAGATGTGCCGGAAACAAGCACCGTCTGGATGAGCCATACCGATTTTGTCAGCAAGCTGCCGGAGGGATTTACCGTTACGGCTGCCTCGGCTGACTGCCCCTGCGCTGCATTTGAAAATCCCGCACGCAAACTCTATGCCGTGCAGTTTCATCCGGAGGTCACGCACAGTGTCTTCGGCAGACAGATCCTGCACAGCTTCCTCTTTGATGTATGCGGCTTTACCGGCGACTGGGTCATGGATGATTTCATCGACCGCACTGTGGAAAAACTCCGCGCACAGATCGGTGACAAGAAGGTCGTGCTGGGCCTTTCCGGCGGCGTGGATTCGTCTGTTGCGGCGGCGCTGCTGAGCAAGGCAGTCGGCAGACAGCTTACCTGCGTGTTCGTCGATCAGGGGCTTATGCGCAAGGATGAAGGCGATTTCGTTGAGGAAACCTTCACCAAACTGTTCGATATGAATTTTGTCCGCGTCAATTGTCAGGAGCATTTTCTTGCAAAGCTCAAGGGCGTTTCCGATCCGGAACAGAAGCGCAAAATCATTGGCACGGAATTCTATAATGTATTCTGGGGCAAGCTCCGTGAACTTGGTACGGACGGCTTCTTTGCACAGGGTACAATTTATCCGGACCGCATCGAAAGCGGCAAGGGCAATCAGGCGGGTCAGGGCAGCACCGCTGTCATCAAAACCCACCACAACATGGTCAAAATGCCCGATGACATTCACTTTGCCGGCACAATCGAACCGCTCGCAGATCTCTTTAAGGATGAGGTGCGTGCAGTCGGTGAAAAGCTCGGCATTCCGCATTCACTGGTATGGCGGCAGCCCTTCCCCGGCCCCGGTCTCGGTGTGCGCGTGATCGGTGAGATCACCGCCGAGAAGGTGCGCATTTTGCAGGAGGCAGATGCCGTCTTCCGCGATGAAATCGAAAAGAGCGTGGGCGATCTCGACTGCACGCTGAGTCAGTTCTTCGCCGTGCTGCCGGATGTGCATACCGTGGGCGTCATGGGAGATCACCGCACCTACGATCACCTCGTCGCAATCCGTGCTGTCACAACCGACGATTTCATGACCGCTGACTGGGCGCGCATCCCCTATGATGTGCTGGCACGGATCTCGAACCGCATCTGCAATGAGGTCGAACACGTCAACCGTGTCGTCTATGACATCACCTCCAAGCCGCCCGGAACGGTGGAATGGGAGTAACCGTTCCCTTCCACACGCATCAACATACAACAAAGCGAACCGGTTTCTCCTGAGACCGGTTCGCTTCGTTTTATATATTTGTTTCAAATCCCGCCGGATGATACCGCCTTACCGGAAGAAGAAGGGCAGACCGTTATACAGATACTGTCTCACATAATACCAGCTATGCTCACCGCCGTTTGCGAGGATGAACCAGAGGTTGCCCTTGGAGAAATCAGAAGTGTACACAAAATGATCGTTCTTCTTCATATCGTCGATCTGCGGGCCAAGCACCGGATATGCAAAATCCGATGTGCCGGTTGCAGACATGATGAAGTACTCATTCTTTTTCAGTCCGGCTTTGTCAACCGCTCTTGCAAGTGCGCCTGCATCGGCAGTACCCGTACCCCAGTGATGCGCACCGCTCATCGGAAGGAAGTAGCCGACAATATCAACGCAGTTCTCAAAGACCGCCCATGTCGAAACGCTGCCCATCGAGAAACCGCCGTATGCACGGTGCATTCTGGATGCCTTGATGTCCTCCGCAGAAGCGGATTTTGCATAGGTCGAATACTTGCCCTCCACAAACGGCACGACGCTTTCACGGAACTCCTTGTAGAAGTTTTCGGCATTGTAGAAGGTATCGGAGCTGACCTTATTGAAGGTCGGGGTCACAATGATCATCGGATCAATGTCGCCGTTCTGAATCATGTTGTCGATGAGCCGCACCGCTTCGCCGTTATCATTATAGAACAGTGAGTTTTCACTGTCGCCCATGCCGTGCATGAAGTAGAACACATTATACTGCTTCTTGCTGTCATAGCCGTAAGGGAGATACACATTCAGGGAATTGCTGCCGTTGATGCCGGTGTAATTCTCCTTGATGACCGTACCTGCGTGCGATGCGGGATTTTTATAGTTTGCAGAATATTCTGTGTACTTTTTCGCCGCATCAAACTGATAATCCGTCTTTTTCTCCGGATCATCCTTCTGCTGCTCCTCCTTTTTCGGGTAAAGGAACTGCTGTTTGAGCAGGGAAAGATCCAGTGCATTGAGTCTGCCGTTCTGATCCATATCCGCGCGCTGTGCCTGTGCCTCAGTGAGTTCTGCTGCGGTCAGCAGATACTTTTGCAGCAGTCGCACATCCGCGGCATCAATGCTGCCGTCTGCATTCACATCTCCGATGAGAACCGGTGTATCGTCAGAATCTCCGCCGTCGGGCTGCGGGTCCAGCGCGGTAACTGCATAGCTGTACACATCGGGGATTTCATCGAGCGTGAGCATATAGTCGCTGTTGTAAACCTGCTTGAGATAGCTTGCGGTATTGATCGCATTGCTGTCAATGAACGAGGTATGCCATGTCATGAACCACAGCCACTTTGCGCCGTCCGCCTTCATCTTTTCGGGATCGGGAATCGGGCCGTTCTCATGCAGGCAGACCGGCTTTTTCGCGACATTTGCGGTGCGCTGATACATCGTCACAAGCGAACCCGTGTGATCCACATAGGTATCTGCGCCGATGATGTCCACATATTCATCGCCCGGATACCAGCCGTCCTTGACATCGCCGGAATAACCGAGATTCCAGATCAGATTATTGAGTCCCCACTCATTTGTGTAGCGATCATACATAAGACGCCAGAGTTTCTTGAAGTTTTCTGCACCGCCCTTGCCCCACCAGAACCATGCACCGTCAAATTCGTGGAAAGGTCTCCAGATGACCGGCACACCGGCATCCTGCAATTCCTTGAGCGCAGCAGCGCCCTTATCCATTCCGTCGATGAGTGCCTTGTATTCGTTTGTGCCGGGAGTGAGAATCTTCGACCAGTCCGGATTTGCATTCATGGCTTCGGTATGGCTGCCCTTGAAATTGTCGCCGCAGTGCCAGCAAATGGTCACGATGCCGCCCTTTGCAGCCCATGCCTTCGCGCGGCGGTTGCAGCCGGAAAAATCCTCGCCCATGTAATCCAGACCGCGGATGACGGGCAGTTTGCCGCTCGCATTTTTGATGATGTTGAATTCATAATCCTCGCTGCCCATCCATGTCGATTCCTGCTGTCCTGCGAGAACATTTTTGCCGTATGTATCGCAGAGATACGCATAGAGTGACTGCGTTTTCTGCGTTGCTTTCGGGTTTGAGAGCTTCGCATCCGATGCGACCGTGCCGCCTTTCCACGGCGAAACCGTCAGCGTATCGAGATAGGTCCAGCCCCATGAGGATTCGATTGTCACGGTATTTTCTCCGGCACTGAGATTCGCGGTCGTGCTGACAGAATCAAAGCTGCCCTCGGCGGTATAGCCGCAGGTAATCGTGCCGGTCTGCTTGCCGTTGACCAGCACATTCTGTATTTTTCCGTTCTCGTCATAGGGCTGACTGTAACGGATGCTGAGCGTATATGCTCCTGCTGCGGGTGCTTTCACCTTCAGCGTCACCGAATCCCCCGCATCCAGCAGATGAACAGCTTCTCCGCCGCCTGCGCCCGTCAGCGAAACGACCTCTGTTTTTTCCGTGCCGGTATCGTAAATTGTACCGGCTTCCCATTCGTATGTATCGGCTGCCTGCACAGAAACGGGCTGCAAGGCAAGTGCCGTCAGGATGCCCGCAAGCAGGATGGATGTACCTCTCTTTTTCATTTCAGATCCTCCGTTTTTCATGGGCAAAACAGCCTTCGCAGGAAGGGGCTGCGGAGACCGCTTTGCCATTTTGCAGCATTCGCAAAACTGCATTCTCTATGATATTTACAGCGGGCGCCGGCATGGGGGAACGGCAGTCCCGCTGCAAATCTCTGTTTTCATTATAACCGCTTGCGTCGGAAAACGGAATGATCTATCGTGAATACAACTTGAACTTTTCTGTACTCTTTCTGCACACCGCACGGGAAGGCAGATGCAAAATCGTCATATTTATGTGCGATTGTAACATGGCGCTTGATCAAAACTGTTCGCCTCTGCAAAGCCTCCCCTATGCAGATCTGCGGTTCACTTTTTTGCGTTCTCCCATTGCAATTTCCGGGCAAATATGATATAATAAAAGAGTATGACTATTGCAAGGAGTGTATGGAATGATACAGGTCAACAATCTGACAATGCAGTTTGGCGGACAGCTTCTCTTTAAGGATGCCGAACTGAAATTTACCGGCGGAAACTGCTACGGCATCATCGGCGCAAACGGTGCGGGCAAGTCAACATTTCTGCGCATTCTCTGCGGCGAATTAGAGCCGACAAAGGGCGAAATCGTCATCGACAAAGGCACGCGGATGTCGGTGCTGCGGCAGGATCATTTCGCATTCGACGGCTTTACCGTTCTGGATACGGTGATCATGGGCAACCGCCGCCTCTATGACATCATGCAGGAAAAGGATGCCCTGTATGCCAAAGCGGATTTCACGGAGGAGGACGGCGAACGCGCTGCCGCACTCGAAGGCGAATTCGCGGAACTGAACGGCTGGGAGGCTGAGAGTGAGGCTTCCAAACTCATTCAGGGTCTCGGTCTGGAGGAATCGCTGCTGTATTCCATGATGTCGGAACTGGACGGCAACCAGAAGGTCAAGGTGCTGCTGGCACAGGCACTGTTCGGTAATCCGGACATCATTCTGCTGGACGAACCGACAAACCATCTCGATGTTTACGCCATCCGCTGGCTGGAAGATTTTCTCGCAGACTATTTCGGCACAGTGCTGGTCGTCTCCCATGACCGCCACTTCCTGAACAATGTCTGCACGCACATCGTGGACTTTGACTACGGCAAGGTCAAGATGTACGTCGGCAACTACGAATTCTGGTATGATTCCTCGCAGCTTATGCAGCGCCTGATGAAACAGCAGAACCGTAAAGCAGAGGAAAAGATCAAGGAATTGCAGGAGTTCATCTCCCGCTTCTCCGCAAACAAATCAAAATCCCGTCAGGCAACAAGCCGCCGCAAGCTGCTGGATAAACTCAGCATGGAGGAAATCCCTGCATCGACGCGCAAATACCCTTACATCGGCTTTACGCCTGACAGAGAACTCGGCAAGGACATCCTTACGCTGGACGGCGTCTGCATGAACGACGAAAACGGCGAACCGCTGCTGCGCAATATCAGCTTCACCCTCGGCAGAACAGATAAAGTCGCAGTCATCGGCAAGAGTGAACAGGCTGTCACGGCACTGTTCCGCATTCTTGCAGAGGAAATTGAACCGGAAAGCGGCACGGTCAAATGGGGCATCTCGACCTCGCGTTCCTATTTCCCGAAGGACAACAGTGCCTATTTCAATGGCTGCGAAATGTCCATCGTGGACTGGATCCGGCAGTATTCCACCGGCGAACAGACCGATGCCTTCCTGCGCGGATTCCTCGGCAAAATGCTGTTCTCCGGCGATGACATCTACAAGCGTGTGGAAGTTCTCTCCGGCGGTGAGAAGGTGCGGTGTATGTTCTCGCGGATGATGCTGTTCGGCTCGAATGTGCTGCTGCTGGATCAGCCGACCAACCACCTCGACCTCGAATCCATCACTGCCGTCAACAACGCCCTGACCGCCTTCAAGGGTGTGGTCATCTTTGCAACGCATGACCACGAAATCATGCAGACTGCCGCAAACCGCATCATCGAACTCACGGAAGACGGCTGCATCGACAAAATCTGCACCTATGAGGAATTCCTCGACTGGAAAAAAGAACGCAGCAGCGCTGAATCATAACGCCGCCGCATACAAAAACAGGCAAATCCCATGCACACGGGATTTGCCTGTTGTTTTATGATTCACGCACCAGCGCCGGATCAAGTTCCGAAAGATCGAACATCACCTCGGAATGATTATCGCGGATCAGCTTCTTCTCCACTACAATGCCGGACTGCGGATCGGTTGTCTCGCGGTAGATCTTCGAGATGCGGTAATACGCATCGCCCTCTTTCGCGAAATGATGATCCTCCTCCGTAATGGCATAGGTATACGGAATCGGGCGGAGACTCCGCAGCGCAGCGTGCATCTGCCCGTTCTGCACCCTGACGGTCAGTTGAAACGGCTGATCGGTGTCATTCCGGAAGCGGAAATCAATGTAATTATAGCTGACCGATGTGCCGGCACTCATCGGGACACGCACACCGTGATCCGGTGCAAGTGCATCCGAATGATAATGCACCTCTGTCACCGTCAGCGGGCTGTGCAGCACCAGCAGATGCAGCGTATTGCTGAGATTGCAGAGTCCGCCGCCGACGCCCGGCATCAGTCTGCCGTTTGCAATGATTCTGCCGTCCTTGTAGCCGCGCCGTTTCGTGGTATTGCCGATGCTGTGCCAGAATGAGAAGGTCTCCCCCGGCCGGATCAGCAGACCGTCCAGATGCTTTGCGGCGAGTGCGATGTTCTCTGCCTTATTCTGCTGCAAAACCGGATCAATCCCTTTGCCCTGCTTGATCAGTCCGCAGGAATGTGTACTGACCGTATTCGGCAGCGTTTTCGCGGAAATACGCTTTGCATATTTCGTATGCGAACGCAGATTTTTCAAGTGCCGCTTGCAGATTTCCTTCTGTTCCGAGATGCGGTAGCAAAGCGGCGATATATCGCAGAACAGCATCTCACCGCGCCGGAATTTCAGGATGCGCTTCAGCAGCGATTCCTGCTTTGCTGTGCGTTCCGGCTGTCTGCCGTCCGGCCGCACAGCGCATTCCAGCCTGTGATACTTCTGCGGCAGCATCTTCCAGAAGCGCAGAACGGCAAATTCGATGTACCGCTTTTTGCCGATGCGGGTTTCATCCGGTCTGCGGATAAAATGCACCAGAATATTATCCAGCCCTGCACGGTTTGCCCCCAGCGTATCCACAAACATCTGATCTCCGATGCAGACAATTTCCTTTGCATCACAGTGCAGCAGATCAACAGCGCGGCGGAAGCTGTCCGGTGCAGGTTTTTCGGCATCGCAAATATATTCCGCGGTGATATTCTGCATAAAGCGGCGGGTACGCGCTTCATCATTATTTGTCAGCAGAAGCGTCTCAAATCCAATCTCATGCAGATGCGCAAACAGCCTGTCCACACGCGGTTCAGAATCCGCGCCGTGCGGCACAAGCGTATTGTCAATGTCAAAGATCAGGGCGCGGTAGCCCATTTTCCACAGCTTTTTGTATTGAATTGCAAAGACATCCGGTGCATAGGCATCCGGCAAAAGCCCGCTGTTCATGACATCACTCCTGTTCTGCATTTGCGCTCGATATATGCACAGACCTTCTCAATCTGTTCGGGAATGCTGCCGCCGAAGCAGCCGTCAAAGAAGGCACTCCCGATGGTGAAACTCCACGGTGCTGCCCGCAGAACCTCATCCAGACGGGCATAGGAATCAATGCTGCCCGCCACACAGACCGGTGCATCCAGTTCTGCGATGAGGCGGCGGTTGAGGGCATCTGCATCGCCGGTATAGCGATAGCCCAGCAGGTCAATGCCGTCTGCACCTGCCGCAAGGATGCGCTTTGCCTCTGCCAGCATCTCTTCCGGATCGCCTGCCAGCACAGAGGGTCTGCCGGTCACATCTCCCACAAAGGGCATATAGCGCAGACCGTTTGCCTTGCAGATGTCCCGCACAGAATCGAAATAGCACGTCCCCATCAGCAGATCACAGCCGCAGGCAGCAGCAGTTTCCGCACCGGCGATGCCTGCGGCTTCGTCATACGCGACAACTTCCAGACAGGTTGTTTTCCCGCAGGATTTCATATACGAAAACAGCGCCCGCATCTCCTGAACCGGAAGCGGCTGTTCCTTGAACCCCCAGTATTGCACAGGGATCTGCTTGCAGGATTCAAAAATCTCTGCGGCATTTGTCACGGTCAGATCGTCATAGGTCAGCATCACGACCAGTTCAGGCTTTAACGGCATTTCTTTTTTCCCTTCTTATTTCGCAGATTGTTCGGCAAATGCCGATTTTCCGTTCATCATTATAGCACGGCGGCGCATTTGATGTCAAGTGAATATATGCAATTTTAATCATATCGAAAGAAACCCGCACCCCTGAAAACGCTGTCTCCGGAGATGCGGGTCTGCTGATTGTGTCTGGACGGATTGTCACGCGCTGATCAGCCGATATTCGGCAGCTTTGCGAGAGACTGTGCCAGCTCCTCATCCGTCGGGATGTAATTCTGGAGCTTGCCGTCATTGTAATTCTTGTAGCCTGCGAGATCGAAATAGCCCGTGCCGGTCAGACCGAACACAATGGTCTTCTCCTCGCCGGTCTCCTTGCACTTCATTGCCTCGTCGATCGCCGCGCGGATTGCATGAGAGCTTTCCGGTGCGGGCAGAATGCCCTCGATGCGTGCAAATTCCTCTGCGGCTGCGAACACATCCGTCTGCTGATAGCTCACTGCCTCCAGAATGCCCTGTGCGTGCAGCTCGGAGAGCGTCGTGTTCATGCCGTGATAGCGCAGACCGCCTGCGTGATTCGGTGCAGGAATGTAATCCGCGCCGATGGTGTACATCTTTGCGAGCGGGCAGATCATGCCGGTATCAGCGTAATCATACGCATACTTGCCGCGCGTCAGAGACGGGCAGGATGCCGGCTCGACTGCGATGAACTTGTAATTTGCTTCGCCGCGGAGCTGCTCCCCGACAAACGGCGAAATCAGACCGCCGAGATTCGAGCCGCCGCCTGCACAGCCGATGATGACATCGGCCTTGATGCCGTACTTTTCGAGTGCGGTTTTCGTCTCCAGACCAATCACAGACTGGTGCAGCAGCACCTGATTCAGCACAGAGCCAAGCACATAACGGTAGCCTTCATTGGAAACAGCACACTCCACAGCTTCGGAGACCGCACAGCCCAGGCTGCCGCCCGTTCCCGGATGTGCCGCGAGAATCTTCTTGCCGATTTCGGTCGTCTCAGACGGCGACGGCGTAACCGATGCACCGTAAGTCCGCATAACCTCACGGCGGAAAGGCTTCTGCTCATAGCTCACCTTGACCATGAAGACGCGGCAGTCCAGATCAAAATACGAACAAGCCATCGAGAGTGCCGTACCCCACTGACCTGCACCGGTCTCGGTCGTCACGCCTTTGAGCCCCTGCTTCTTTGCGTAATATGCCTGTGCGATAGCGGAATTGAGCTTGTGGCTGCCGGAAGTGTTATTGCCCTCGAACTTGTAGTAGATTTTTGCAGGCGTGCCGAGCTTCTTCTCCAGACAATATGCACGCACCAGCGGAGACGGACGGTACATCTTATAGAAATTGCGGATCTCCTCCGGAATCTCAATGTATGCATCGGTTTCATTCAGCTCCTGCTGTGCCAGTTCGCGGCAGAAGACCGCCGAGAGGTCATCCAGCGTTGCGGGCTTATGCGTTTTCGGATCAAGCAGCGGCGCGGGTTTCACCTTCATATCAGCGCGGAGATTATACCACGCCTTCGGCATTTCAGATTCTTCCAGATAGATCTTGTAGGGGATTTCAATTGCCATGATTCATGCACTCCTTCTTTGATTGTGTCAGATTTGCAGGAGCAGACAAAAAAAGCCCGCCCCTGACTTTCAACGGAAGAGTCAAGGACGAGCATTTGCTCGCGGTGCCACCTTGATTTATGCATCCTTCTCAGATGCATACGCTCTGCGGGATACAGATATATCCCTGACGGCTGACGTGCGTCCGGACGTCGCAGCTTTGACTGCGCCCTCAGCGGGCCAATGAAACGACTGCTGCCATCCGGCTCTCAGCGCTGCCGGACTCTCTGTGGGTGCGTGATCGTTCTTTCCCTCCGCTTCAACGGTTTACACTGGTATTATAGCACATCGCCAAAGCTTTGTCAAGCTTTTTTTTAAATATCCGGCTGCGGGCACGGCAAAAATCTTGCAAAAGCTCTTGACATTTCTGCAAAAATGTGCTATAATAACTAGGCATTCATAAATGGGCTCGTAGCTCAGCTGGGAGAGCGCCGCGTTCGCAACGCGGAGGTCGAGGGTTCGATCCCCTTCGGGTCCACCATCTATAGATGCGTATTTTTAAAGGTTACGAAATACGCAAAAGAAGCCGCAGATACGCCAAAAGCGTGTGTCTGCGGCTTTTTCGTATCTGCAAATATATGCACTTTTGTTCGGAACGGGGTTCAAAATGAGGATAACTGACGCATTTTGTGTCTCGGATTTCTGGAAAGCCCCTTGCGGAAAATAGTGCGACAGTGCGACACCTGTTTTTTGCCTGTTTTCCGGTCAAAATTAAAATACGCAGGTACGGAGAGAGGGTATAAATAAAAATGGGACAAGCATGCCGCTTGCCCCATTCTTCTTTTTAACCTAGAGTTCGCTTTATCATTTCCAAGACATATTCAGTCAATTGTGATTCTTGGCGCAATCCACCAGATACAGATTGATTAGTGTCTAACAAGGAACACCTATCTCCGATACCATACGCTGGAAATACTCAATCGTGCCTCCGTCGATGTAGATTGCGATTTTATTTCTTTAATTTTTCCATATGCGGATTTTTGCATGAATTCAGATATTAGATAATCAGTACTTCGTCCATTGTGTTTTTATATCCGGAGTTTGCCACCACAGAAAATCTCGATATACCAAATCAGAATACATATAAAGCACCAAGTTAGATTCGGATTCTGCATAAACTGATATTTCTAATTGATGAATACCAGCAGATTCCCTGTTCATAGAATCAATTTTCATTACCAGCTGCGCTATTTTCTCATTTATTTCATCGTCATTCTTTTCAGAACAAAACAGACTAATAGAAACTGTTGTGCCAGAAGAATCTGAATTACTGACATCAAATCTATAGTCACTTGAAAAGTAATCATTCAATTGACTTTTCAGCTTTTCTACATCGACTTTTTCTCCAATGCTATTCCTTAAACTCTTGCATTCTGGAAAAGGCGGGAATTCTAAAATATCAGTATCAGAATCAATAAGCACTTTTCTGTTGCTATTCATAATTACTTCATTGTAATTTTTCGATGAGTTCACAATAGCTAAGTCTTCTAATTCATAGCGAATTTTGTTTCTGGCTACTCTCATAACCCTTATTGTCTCTGGATCAATCTGATCACTATCCGTATCCGAAACAATTGAAACTTTAAGACTATTATCCGCCTTACTGTACACACAAGATTCTATGTTTATCCCATCCTTAACAAATTGATTAGTTAAATAGTCTTCTTCCGCAAATGCAGTAGGTAAGTTTTTAAAGACATAACCTAACGATATAGCACATAAGATTGCGATGATAGAAAATACAACAAGCACTCTGAACCTAAGACCTGTTTTCTTTTTCTCCATACCATTCGCCCTCCTTTTTAATAAGCCTTGTAGGTATAGTTGTTTGTTATGTCAACATGGAATGGATAATCCGCATATGGTGTTGAATTCATATAATACCAAGTACCAGATGTCGACTTATAGTTCACATTTGTAAAATAGAAAGGTCCCAATTCAATACTGGGAGAATGCGCTTCCGCCATCGCTTCAACTGTTGCAGATGAGAAACTAAAAGTCATTGCTTTCTTATGATATCCACTAAGATAAGCATGCCACTTCCCATCGCTTTCATATTCTACTTTATATGGCGCAGCATAATATAATACATGATACCCTATCTCTTGCATTGAATACGCGCCGGCGTTTGTAGATTCAACATATGAACGATAACCGTCATATCCGTCACGATATCGAAATCCAGTTTGCAGCCATTCAATGCCGCCGGAGACCGAATGTACATTTGAAACCCAAGCAGATTCTCCGCTTCCTGTAACATTTGGATAGCTTCTAGGCTCGATATTAGCCCGAATTCCCGCATACGACGATGATTTTATCGTTCCAACATAATAACTCTCAGCATTTGCATTTAAGGAAAATCGAGTTAAAAGACAGATACTAATAGTTAATGACATGAGACATGTAAAGAGCCTGATCAATACATTCTTTCGTTTTGCCATAAAGTCCTCCTATCTTATCACTAAATTTCACATAAAAAGCCACCAAATTAACAAAGTACTGCTCAACACAATCAAAACACTGGTACCACACCCCTTAAGTCAAATTGCAACTGGTTTATACGCACATTATACACCATAGCAAATTGATTGTCAATACATTTCGTGTAAATAATACATTTTCTTTCCGTTCTGTTTCATGGTTTCCCTTTCGGCAGTATACTGTGGAAATCTGATCTTGATTGCCTGCCAGTAATATGGCGCATAATCGCAGCTAAACAATTCAACTGGCGACAAATGCTCCGATTCATCCGTCCAGAGCGTATTATCAGTAAATAGATTGAATGCCAGGCGTGTCGTTTTCATACTCGTTCCGGTCTGCCATGCAGCAGTCGCAGCTGAATCTGTACTGCTTGGTCGGTTCGTTGTTTTTGTTGGTTTTGCTGTACTGTACTTTGCCGTTGAGCGGCTTTCCGCACTTTCCACAGAAAACCCTGCCGTTCATGGGGTAGTAATTCTTGCCGTTATGGTTTCTGATCTTATTGTGATTGTCCCGCAGTCTGTCCTGTACCTTGTTGAATAACTCCGTGCTGACGATCGCCGGAACACCGCCCTCTAGAGAAGGTAGAAGTGCCGAAATATAAAGCAAAAGATTTACCAGAGTACGATGTGTTTATATCTCATGCTAACAAGGATAAAGAGAATCTGATCGAAGAGCTGTATCAGTCGCTTCAAAAGCTGGGTATAAGCATCTTCTATGACAAGGAATCGCTCGAATGGGGCGATAACTGGAAAGAACGCATCCTGAACGGCACAAAGAAATTCGATGACTTTTCTGAGGATAACCTCTATAATCAGATACTGAAAGTTACGATTGAATGTCTGATTCGGGCAAAAGATGTTGATCTGAAACGAAAACAGGCACTAAAAAAACTGCTCGTTTTCTTCGGCAATGTCAAAGACATCCGCACGGATCATATTCAATGGAGCAGACTGATCTATCAGCGTAACAACCGCAATTATGAGACCATGTGTAAATTTTTATATGTTGGTCAGTAATGCTCTCGACCTAATTGATCAGATCAACAAAATGAAAGGCGGTACAGAAGCTGCAATCATACCGTTTAGTTTTGAAGAAATATTAAGCACTCAAAGTCAAGCAGAACTTATTAATCTAATTAACAGCCGATTTGAAGAATACTACTATGAAAACAATATGCTTAATGAAGAGGGTCCGATCGGAGATGATTCATTATTATTCGGAGATCGTGGTAAAATAGCTGATGCCATTGTAGCAAGATGTAAGGAGGGAAAGTACTCAGGAATTTTTGGATTAAGAAGAAGCGGCAAGTCCTCAGTATTAAGAGCAGTAGAAAGACGATTGATGAGTGAGTCTATCAAATTCACACACGTTGAGTCGCGCTCAGGACTGGAAAATGTCCACTGGAAAGTTGCACTATATAACATAGCGATGGATATAAGAATTGCAACCACAGGTGCAGCACAAGGGGAGATGACACGAGATGAATTCGAAAAATCGCTGAAACTAAACAGTACCAGAGAAGACTATAACAGAGAAGCTACGTCTCGATTCGTTGAAGATGTTAAGTATTACACCAAAGACGAACAATTATTTGTAATAGCGATAGACGAAATTGAATTAATTACTTACAATACAGCATCATCCTCAGATTGGAAAAGTTTAGAGGCGTATAAAGCCTTTTGGGGGGCTTTGAGAGATTGTGGATGCCCTCTGATTGTGTGCGGTGTGAATTCAACAATCAACGAGAAAAGCAGAATAATAGTAGGAGATAATGCTTGTGACAATCCGATGTACGAAAGAATACACTTAATCGATAACGCAACTCACACTTATCTACCGCCTTTTACAGATGAGCAGACAAAAGAGATGATTAATACACTCGGTGGATTTAGTAACATCTCGTTCTCAAAAGTATATGCAGAGATTAATCATGCTTTTGGAGGGCAACCTTTTCCGATACGAAAGTTTTGCTCGTTTATATATGACAAAGTAAAGGATCTAAGGAAACCTGGAGTACTATATGAGGTATCCATGCCTACTTACCAAGCGTGCTTAGATGACTTTAATCGTTCCAGCAATGGAATCGAGCTATACAACACAATATTAGAGCATATCGAAATATATAAAAATGAATACAGACTACTGGTAAAGCTTGCACATGCACCTGCTCAATATCGAGACATAACTCGTGAAGATATTACTGAAATAGATCACTTACAAAAATACGGACTGATAGAATACGACAGCACAACGGAGCTAGTTTCATTTAGAATTAAATCGTTACAGGAGTATATCTGCTCTATTTCAGATAAAGATCCGGAAGACATGGATAATAAAGAGCGACGTAGGTTTGTCCAGGATGGAGTTGAAATAATCGAAAAGCAATTGAAAGAGCATATTCGCAGATATTATAAAATAACGGGGCAAGCTCGTGGAATATCTGTTTTAAAAACTGCAATGAGAAAGCATAGTGATATTATTCACGGTCAGCGCGGAGTAGATGTTAATGCATTATCGTTTGACGAGTTTTTCGACATTCATAAAGTACAATTCTATTTCTCAGCAATTCGATCAATCATATCAGACAATTGGTCTCAGTTAGGCTCATCAATTCAAGCAGAAGGGATTAATCAAGAACGATTTAACACCTACATGTTTGACATGAATGCTGGTCGAACTGATGCAGATCATTATACTGCTGAATCAATGAACGATTTAGGAGATAACAAGTGGGAAATAGATGACCTAACTATGACAAGATTTACAACTGCATACGGTGAATTAGCCGCAATGCTCAAAAAAATAATGTGATTGAGTCCTTTTCAACATTATAGCTATGAACCCATCTTTGATACAAGCATATCGCAAATAGCCGAGCAGTGCTCGTGAGCAGTCACTGAAAGGGTTGGCAAAAACTCCGAGTAGCTGCGGCAATGTGAGCGGCATACATATAGTCACCCACAAACGCAAGCTAACTTGCACACCGAAAACCGCGTATCTGCGTGGTGTCGCACTTTGGAAAGCTTAGAAATACGCAAATCGTGGCGGTCACGCATCGGATCCACCAATTTCACGAAATGCGCAGTCGGAAGATTGCGCATTTTTTATTTATCCGTTTTGCAGCAAAGCGCGCATCGCCCTGAACAAAGGACAATGCGCGCTTTTTTCAGATCATTCATACAGAGCGATACTGTCTGAGTGCCTCTGCAAGCTGCTGATTTTCCGCCTTCTCCCGCCGGATAAACAGGATCGAGCGGGAGATGAAACAGAGGAGAAAACAGCCGGCAAAGCAGAGAAATCCGAGGATGCCGCCCTCTGCGTGCAGCGGAATCCAGCCGCAGAGCAGCACAAAACAGAGCGCCGCGCAAGACCGCATGACGCATCCTGCCGTTTTTCCGGACTGAAATGCCCAAAACGGATACTCTGTCACATTGCACACAAAAATGTAAAATACTTGCTTTTTCTGCCGTATTGCGGTATAATAGCAGATGAAAGCCCCGCGGCATTCTTCATGCAGAAAGGAGCATCTCACATGGAACATCCCGATCTTGCAGACCCGATCTTAC
This sequence comes from Ruminococcus sp. UBA4275, assembly GCA_002395085.1. Classification (GTDB taxonomy): domain Bacteria; phylum Bacillota; class Clostridia; order Oscillospirales; family Ruminococcaceae; genus Firm-04. The sequence continues at coordinate 19,436 of DGVV01000008.1, forward strand.
AGCGGAATCTTCTGAAGCCGGAAGCACCGAATTATCAGCCGGATCCGCGCAGCCGCTGCATCCATGCGCACTATCCGGAGGACGGCAATGTCATCCTGACCGGCTTTGCGGACAACAACTACATTTTCTGGATGTCCGTCACGGAAACGGATGACCTCGATACAAACCGCAGAATCCTTGCGTATCTCACGGAACATGAACCGGAGGTTTACGGTCATACTGCGTTTTCGCTGAAGAATACGCCGTACTCCTATGAGGAATTCCGGTATTTTTATTCAGTGACCGTCACCTGTGCTGAGGACATTCCGGCGCTATACCAGCAGGCAAAAGAACGCACCGGCAGAGACCGTTCCGCAGATCAGAAGCTCGTCAGCAGGCTGCAAAAATATCAGGCTGCGCTCTCCGGAAGCGGCGGCAGTCCCAGCCGGCGGTACGACCAGAATAATGAGATTTTCCGGGAGGTCTGGAATATGACCTACCTGCGCGTCTCTGACAATCCGCAGATCAGAGCGCTGTATCATCAGCTGGAGCTGCTTTGCTCCGGCATTTACAATGCGTACATGACGGAGGCACGCTGAGCCCGTCAGGCAGAAAGGAAAAAACAATGGACAGAGAAGCCGAATTCACAGCGATTCAGAATGCGCTGCGGGAACAGATCTCGCTGTGCGACAGCTTTGACCCCGCAGACCTGAAAACGGTCGCGGGTGTCGATCTCGCATACTGGAAAAAAGGCGGCGATGAGTACGCGGTGTGCTGCATTGTCGTGCTGGATGCGCAGACTCATGCGGTGCTGGAAAAACAGCATTTCAGCGGAAAAATCGAAGTGCCGTACATTCCGGGATTCCTCGCCTTCAGAGAGCTGCCGCTCGTGCTGAAAACCGTGGAGAAGCTGACAATTCAGCCCGATTTGTACGTATTCGACGGCAACGGTTATCTGCACCCGCGGCACATGGGCATCGCAACGCAGGCATCGTTTGATCTGCACAGACCGACGATCGGCATTGCAAAAACATATTTCCGCGTGGACAAGCAGACCGATTTCATCATGCCGGATGAAACTGCCGGCAGCAGCACCGATATTGTCATCGGCGGAACGGTGTATGGCAGAGCGCTGCGCACGCATACAGGCGTGAAGCCGGTGTTTGTGTCGGTTGGAAATCAGGTCAGTCTGGATACTGCCTGCAAACTTGCCATGCAAATGACCGATCAGGAAAGTCATGTGCCGCTCCCGACCAGACTTGCGGATCTCGAAACGCATATTGAGCGCGAAAATGCAATAGCACATCCGGAAACGGTCGGGCAGTAATCGGAGGTAACATATGACTGACACCATAATCCGTTTCCTGAACAAAATTGACGATGTGATGTATTATCCCGTTCTCATCATTGTGCTGGCGGCGGCGGGACTTTACTTCTCCTTCCGCACAGGATTTGTACAGCTTCGGCTCTTTCGGGAATCCTGCCGTCTGATCATGGAAAAGCCGCAGGGCAAACAGAAAGTTTCCTCATTTCAGGCGCTCATTGTCTCAACGGCTTCGCGCGTCGGCACAGGCAATATCGTCGGCGTTTCCACCGCAATCTGCATCGGCGGACCGGGCGCTTGTTTCTGGATGTGGCTCATGTGCATCATCGGTGCATCATCTGCCTTTATAGAAAGTACCCTCGCGCAGATCTACAAAAAGAAAGATCATGACGGCAGCTGCTACGGCGGCCCTGCCTATTACATCGAACAGGCACTCGGCAAGCCGGTCATCTCCGCAGTCTTCTGCGTATTCCTGATTGCAACATACGCATTCGGCTTCAATCTGCTTTGCTCCTTCAATCTGCAATCCTCCTTTGAGGTCTACAGCTTCTACGATCAACACACAACGCCAGTCATTGTCGGCGTGATTCTCGCGGTGCTGGTCGGCTTCTGTGTGCTGGGCGGCGGCAAGCGCATCATCAAGATGACAGAGAAAATCGTGCCGTTCATGGGCATTGCGTATGTGCTGATCTCGCTGATTGTGATTGCCTGCAATTTCAAAAATATCCCGCAGATGTTCGTGCTGATTTTCAGCGACGCTTTCGATTTCCGCTCGATTTTCGGCGGACTCGCCGGAAGCTGCATGGTGCTGGGCATCAAGCGCGGTCTCTATTCCAATGAAGCTGGTGTGGGTTCTGCACCGAACGCATCCGCCTCCGCACACGTCACACATCCGGTCAAGCAGGGGCTTGTGCAGACCGTTTCGGTGTATATTGACACCATTCTGCTTTGCACCGCAACTGCCTTCATGTGTCTCTGTTCCGGTACACCCTTCAATGAGGAGGTTTCCGGCGCAATGTACGTGCAGAATGCCATCTCGACGGTTTTCGGGGCAGCGGGTCCTGTGTTCATCACCGCGGCAATGGTGCTGTTTGCCTTCACAACACTGCTTGGCAACCTGTATTACGTGGACAATGCGCTCATCTACCTGAACAAAAAGAAGCGCCCCTCCAAGCGCTTCATGATGATCTTCTACGCAGTCTGCGTGATTGTGATTTTCGGCGGCGCACTCATGGAAATGAGCTTTGCATGGACCATTGCCGATATTACAATGGGCTGCATGACGCTGATCAATATTCCGTGCTGCCTGCTGCTTTCCGGACAGGTCATCGCGGCGCTGAAAGACTATGAGGCACAGAAGAAAGCCGGAAAAGATCCGGCCTTTCATGCGGCAAATATCGGGCTGGATTCCAAAAAGCTTTCCTTCTGGGAATGATCCCGCACAGATAATAAAGCAGCACAGAGATCTGCATTCCGCAGGTATCTCTGTGCT
>DGVV01000088.1 GCA_002395085.1 Ruminococcus sp. UBA4275
GAGACACTTTATCTACAGCCTGAGGCGGCAGTGCCGCCCACCATTTTGAAACAGGCAGCGGACTGAGATGCTTTCCACTCTCCGTACCCATTGTATTTTTCGTTCCGATGTGGTATAATATAGTAATAAAACAAGTATCTGTACAATCACACGGAGGATTACACATGAAGAAAATTGCCCTTCTCACTGCGGCGATACTTCTGACCGCAGCGGTTCATCCCTTCCCTCATGCAGCCGCAAATGCATACGCAGAGGATGAGTCTGCCGGCTATACGGAAGCCAAAAACACAGATTACAGCTACCGCATTTACGAAGATCATGTCACCATCACAAATATTGAACGCAGCGGCGGTGACATGGTGATTCCGGCAGAAATAGACGGTCTTCCCGTCACAGACTGGGATCCGGAAGCCAGCATTCCCGGCTTTTATGCCTTCACCCTGACAGTCGATGAGAACAATCCGTATTTTGAAACAATCGGTGATGCGCTGATCTGCAAAACCTCGCAGGTACTCATCTTATACACAGGCAGCAACGAGGGCTATGACTCATACAATGAAATCTGGCTGGAAAATTATCAGATACCGGAAGGCGTCAAAGTCATTGGCAAACAGGCATTCCGGAAGGGCAAATTCATTCACAGCATTCAGATTCCGGATTCCGTCGTATCACTGAAAGAAAGCAGTTTACAGGGAACAAGTCTGGAAGAAATCACGATTCCGGAAACGGTGACTGAGATCGGGGATGCCGCACTCAATACCAACAAACTCAAAACCATCACACTCAGCGGCAATAACCCTTCCTATCAGCTCATTGACGGCGTTCTGTTCACAAAGGACGGCAAAACACTCTGCTGCTATCCGCAGGAAAAAGAGGATGAACGCTATGACGTCCCCGAAGGCACGGAAACATTCATGGAGTATTGTTTTCTCAACTGCCGCCATGTGACAGAAATCGGCATTCCGGCATCGTTTACGGGTTCGCTGCGGCCTTCTGAGCATATCCAGAATCTCACCGCTTACGACATTGCAGACGATCATCCGCTGTATTCCGATATTGACGGCGTTGTATTTGATCCGGCGGGCGAAACCCTGATCAAATATCCGATTCAGTATTGCAAAGACGGTGTGTACTATGTGCCGGACGGTGTAAAATCCATCGCTGACTATGCGCTCTACGGTGCAAAATTCTTCGGAATTGTATTTCCGGAAAGCGTGGAACTGCTGAACAGATACTGTATGTTCGGCACGCAGTACCGGCATCTGAATTTTGTGAAGATTCTGAATCCGAAATGCGAAATCAAACCCGTCTCACTCGAATTCGGTCTCGGCGTTGATCCGGCATCAAGCAACAATGTCAGTATCGGAACAGTGTTCGGCTATGCAGGCTCTACCGCGCAGACATTTGCACGGCGCGCCGATTACGCCTTCAATGCACTGCGTTCACAGCCGGGCGATCTCAACACTGACGGCGTATCCGACATCCGCGATGTGAAAATGCTGCAAAATTGGCTGCTCACAGCACCGGACGATATGCCTTTCAGCCTGAATACAGCGGATATGAATGCAGACGGTCAGTTGACTGCAACAGATCTCTCCCTGCTGAAAACGGAGATTCTGCAAGCGGTAAGCTGCACACTGACATGGCAGACAGATGATCATGAACCGCAGCAGATGACCGTTTACGAGGGCGATATGCTGTATGAACTGCAAGGCGGTACAATTGCGAAAAATCTGAGTCCGTTTGATGCCTGTACCGGCAAGATCATCACTGTCAGCAAGATCACGGACAGCAGCGTTTCGTATACGGATTTCGCACGCAATCATCACATTCTGAATCTGACTGCAAAATACGGAGAAGCATTCAGCAAAGACTCCCTCCTGATGGGTTACGGCAATTTCAATTACACATTCACGCTGCAATTTGATCCGGCTGACCAAAACTGAAACCGGACAGCAGCAAACCGGAAAGGTCGGGATTTCATGTCATCGAAACAGACAGAACGCGCAGCAACTCTTGTGAAACAGTACAAAAAAGATACCGCACCGGTAAAATACCGGCATTACAACGACCGGTATATCGACAAAGAACCGATCAAAGCGCACGCATTTCCGCTGCTGTTTTCGGCAATGTTTTACGATCCCCTGCCCGATCACATCAGCTATATCAATTATGAAGCGTACCGTTTCCTGTATCTGAAAAATGTGTTCTATGCAGAGCGCATCATGGAACGCGCATCACGGGAGATCCCCGAAACAGATCCTGCACAGTGGATCAGTGCCGTCCCCGCCGAAAAACGTTCCAGAGATCTCGGTACGGTTCTGATCTTCGGAGCTGCTCACCGCAACGGCTATCTGCGTGAAAAATGCGTGCAGCATTTCACTGATGATTTTATGTATCATACGCTCCCCTCTACGCTGATCCGCCTGAACGACTGGGTTCCGGCGGTGCGCCGTGCAGCACTGCATTCGCTCACGGTTCAGCTTCGCGCAGAAAATGTAAGCAGCGAGATGGTAGATGCTATGCCGTATGTTGAATTCCTGCGGCACGGACAGCGTGCAGAGCGCAAATCCGGCTTTTCCATGAATCTGCTGGACAAATTTCTCATGCAATTATTCGGAGCAAATCCGCAGGATGTCAGCCGCGCAAAACCGAAAAACCGCAAACTCTGCTACAAGGTCTTCGCCCTGCATCCGGATCCGGAATACCGCGGTCTGATCCTGCAATTCTTCCGGAATGAGTGGAACGGCAGCCTGCGCCGTGATCTTGAACGCATCTATCTGCAAATGTCCGGTGATGCAGTTCCCGCGGCTGCGCTGGAGCTGTTCATGCAGGATCCGCAGGAACAGGTGCGGCTTTGCGCTTATCAATGGCGTTTCCGGCACGATGGTATCTGGGAAGGCTTTGCAGACCTGATGCTTTCCCCCGCAAAAAGCATCCGCTATTTTGCGATGCTGCACCTGAAAAACACCGGTTTTGATGCGGCAGGTTTCTGTCGGGAACATCTCCCGCAGGGGCTCTGCGCCCTCGGTGATCTTGGCGACGCATCAGACATCCCGCGCATCCATCCGTATCTGGAATCGCATCCTGCTGAAGCTATGACAGCGCTTGTCAAGCTCGGCGCGGAAGACGGAAAATCCCTGCTCCTGCGCAATTTGCAGGGCGATAACACAAAACTCGCAAAAGCGGCGTATCATCTTGCATATTCAACAAAATGCCTGGCGCAGTCCGATCTGCTCGCGATCATGCAGCAGACGAACAATCCGGTCTTGCAGTACCGCGTGTGCATCCTGCTCACAAAGGACGGTTTCTGGAATGTGCTGCCGGTTCTGATCCGTTTTCTGCGGGATTTTCCTGCCATCCGTTCGGATCTGTGCCATCTGATCTGGAAGCACACACAGCAAAAGCAGTTCATCACGCATGAACTCGCAAAAGAGATCGGGGATGCGCTCACCTATGCGCGGGAGAAAAACACGATCCCGTATGAAATCAACAATCAGATCCTGTTCAGCATCAGATATTGCTGAACATCCATATTACACAGCAAATGCGTGCCTTCCGTTCATACGGGAGACACGCATTTCTGATATATGGATAAGCAGATTTACGCAGTTTCTGCACGGTCCAGACTGGGCTTGCCGGATCTGCACACGCACAGAATCAGCACTGCAATGCCGGCTGCAAGATACAGCACTCTCGTACAGACCCATGCAGGATGCACGGCGAATACAGGTTCACCGTCCGCAGCAGCGGGAAGCGACAACGGATACTGCGAGAAGAATGCATTTCCGTAGAAATCATACGGTGCAGCAATCTGTACTGCCGCCGCTGCAAACATCAAAACAGCCAGCACGTAAACCAGTCTGCCGTTCAGTTTGCCGGTCAATCCGCCTGCTGCAAGTACCGCCACAACAGCAGGAATCGAATGCAGCAATCCGGCAAAACCGTATCCCAGCACGGCGGTTTTCCCGAAAAACAACAGATTCGGCAGCGCATAGATCCAGAATTCCAGCAGATCAATCAGCAGGAAGCAAACGGTCAGTGCAATCACACGCACAAGAATCAGAAGGCCGTTTGAAGATGAAGCCGCAAGCGGCAGAATATCCGCTTTTTGCTGTTGGCTGCTGTAGTAATTCGCCTGAAGAAGCAGCACTGTCAGGATTCCCGCGGGCAGCATTGCGCCGCAGAAAGCAAGATAAGTCCACATCGAAAACGGGGCTGTGCCGCCGATGCCGGAAATCCCCACCTGATACATCCACACAGCAGCATAAATGAGATTACCGATCAGCGTAATGAAGAACATTCTGCCTTGCCGGATGCGCTTCAGTTCATAGAACAAAATTTTCATCAACACGCAGCTCCTCCTCTCTTAAACCGCATAGCGTCAGAAAATCATCAAAGGAAACCGCATCCGTATTGTAATCGCCATCCGCTTCCATTTCTGTATACTTGCTGTAGATTTCATGCAGCTTTTCGTCCATCGCCGCTTCCCCGCCAAGCAGACGTTCCGCTTGCAGCAGCATGAGTGCCATTCTGCTGTAATGATTCACCGAATCGTTTTCCCTGTCCAGCTTTATGCGCAGGAAAGCGGGCAGCTTATCTATATATTCCGGATGCCGGTTATAGAAATTGCGATCCTGCTGTTTGACATTATCCAGCCATTTTTCAACATAGTATTTTTTCGCATACTGTTCGCCGTAAAGTTCCTTCGCAAGACGGTACGTCGAATAAACCGTCATGCCCTCGCACGACCACAATTCTTCTTCCGTAAAGGATACACCGAGTTCGCCCCACCACTGGTGAATCATCTCGTGCATAAAGACCTCCTTGCCGGAAGCACCTTTTTCAGAATCGCTCATCGTCTCCGGCGTCAGAGTATGCTCAAACCAGGTTGACCAGCCATAGCTTGCCCAGCCGCCCGGAATCATCTCACTCGTTTGCAGCAGAGAAAGCCTGTCTTCGACGGAATGCCGGATCGGACCGTAATGTTCGGTGCAGTAATTTATTGTTGCTTTCACAGCGCCGCAGATGTCTTCTTTCTCTACGACATCCTCATAGATTCCGCCGTAGGAAAAATCCACATCTATGCCGCCTGCTTCAAATTGTTTTGTGCGATATTTTCCCGCCTGCAAATTGAATATGGTATCCATTTGAAGCGGCATACTCCAGATGTTGTTTCCGTTTCCGTCGGGTTCATACGATGTCATGCGCTGATAATCAAGGAAAGGCGTCAGATTCTCCGGCAGAATGATGCTGTACTGTGCGCCGTATTCCGAGATCAGAATGTCCAGCATCATCGGCAGCGCTGATGTCCGGTAAAGCGCAACATAATCCGGATCAACGGTACTCATAATGAGAAACGGCATATTGCTGCGCTGCTGCGCGGGCATCCCGTGATACGACATTTTCAGTTCGCCCTCACAGGGCAGCGGCAGCGTAAACCGGATCTCACGGTCATTATCATGCACGTCCGGATTCATCTCATACTGCACCGGCATACCGTTCATCGTAAAGGAATCAATCTGATAACCGGGATTCAGCAACACCGAAAAAGTGGGATCGGTAATGCTGTAACCGCTGTTGTTTTTCAGCTGATATACAGCTTCACCGGAGACTGTTCCCTCTGCACAATGCGGCGTGACCGTGTAGTTTGCGTTTACAGCAGTCAGATTGTTTTTCTGACTGTGATTCGCATAAAGGCGATCCCGATCCTCAAAATACATTTTGCCGTGATCGACAAACGGCTGCATCCTGCCAAGCAAGGCAGAACACGCAATCAGGACAGCAGCCAGCACAGGCAGAATTCCGTTTTTGCAGCCGCAGAGAAACGAGGCAAGAAATCCGCGCTGATTTTTCCGGACAGACATCAGCGACAACAGATACAGACTTGCCGTCACGCCCAGCCAGATGACACGCGAATATGCCGCAACGCGCAGCGGCCAGTACGTCGTGAAAGCGTCCGAATAGGTCGTCACGGTAGGACAGAGCCAACGCAGCGAGTAACTCAGCATCACATTCGGCAGCAGACAGCATCCGCACAGCAGCGCATAAATCAGACCTGCCGCTTCTGCACGCCGTGTAAACTGATAGATAGACTCCATCATCAGCATGGAGATCCACCAGCTCGGCAGCAGCAGAATCAGGTAATTCAGAACATAAAACCGCAGAGAAAACAGATACTCCATTTTATGTGCGGTATAGGGAATCCAGATCAGCATACACAAGCAGGCTGCTCCCGCAGAGAGGATCAGTTGTGCCGCCATCCGTGCCGCAGGAAGCGCAGTCGGAGAAGATACGGCATCCGTCAGGACATCCGTGCCGGTGCGGTGAACCCTGCTTGCTTCGATGACAGTCAGCAGCGCCCAGAGGATACCGCCCGCTGCTGCGGATACGAGTACCGGATTTGCAATGTATTTATTGGATAAGATCTCCGTCGTGAATGTCATCGGAATCACGCCGAGAAACGGCAGCAGACAGCAGAAGAAAACTATCAGCCAGAGGCTCTTTTTGCGCAGCAGCCGCCGCATTTCAATCAGACAAAGACGGATCGGTTTCATGCTTTCTCACCTCGATGAATACTGAGCAAATACGCATCTTCCAGTGTCGGCCGGACCGGTTCTGCAAAATCCGGCAGGGTTTCGCCTGTAATGCGGCACAGCACACCCTCTGAGACATTCACCTTTGAGACCACGCGGCAGCCTTCCGGCACAGCATCACCGGATTGCGCCACATATACACCGACTTTTCCTTCTGTCTGCGCAATCAGTGCAGACGGTTCACCGTCATAGAGAATTTTGCCGCCGTCAATGATCAGCACACGGCTGCATACTGCCTGTACGTCATCAATGATATGCGTCGAAAGCAGCACAATTTTATCCTGCGCCAGTTCCGAGAAAATATTGCGGAAGCGTACCCGTTCCTCCGGATCAAGACCGACCGTCGGTTCATCCAGAATCATAAGCTGCGGATTTCCAAGCAGCGCCTGCGCAATGCCGACACGCTGCCGCTGACCGCCGGATAAGTGCCGGATCTGTGTTTTCCGCTGTTCCTCCAGACCGGTACAGCTCAGCACGCGCTGAATCTCAGCCTTTCCGCGGACGCCCTTCAGCGATGCCATATAATCGAGAAATTCCGTCACGTTCAGTTCCTCAAACAGCCCGAAACTCTGCGGCAAATAGCCAAGCTGCGATTTCAGCTTCTTTTCCTGCGGGAGAAGCGGTTTACCGTCCAGCAGAATCTCACCCTTTGTCGGCACAAGACCTGCAATCAGCAGTTTCATCAGTGTCGTTTTGCCCGCACCGTTCGGGCCGAGAATCCCGATAAAGCCGGGACTGACGGCATGAAAAGACACATCGGAAAGTGCTTTTTTGCCGGAAGGATAAATCATTGTGATATTTTCAATATCAATTTTCATGCGAAAACTCCTTTCTGTATTGCAGACTCATTATAACATATTTCCGGAAAAATGTGTCTGGAGTTTATGTGGAGTTTTCCTGTTGATTTCGCATAGCAGACAAAAAGCACCTCTCGTTCAGAGAGATGCT
>DGVV01000144.1 GCA_002395085.1 Ruminococcus sp. UBA4275
TAATCATCGCGCAGCGATACCTTTAAAACAGCGGGGCGCTGCTCACAGCGTATCCCAGTCCAGTTCCGCGAGAATCTCCGCAGCGCGCTGAATGGTCTCCCGCCGCCCGAACGACGAAAACCGGATCCACCCTTCGCCGCCGCTGCCGAATCCCGCACCCGGCGATCCCGCGATGCCGCACCGCGCCAGCAGCCGGTCAAAGCAATCCCATGAGCGCAGCCCCGCCGGACACTCCATCCACACATAGGGCGCGTGTTCGCCGCCCGTGCAGAAAACGCCGCTCTCACGAAGCGCCTGCCGGATCAGATCAGCATTTTCCATATAATACTGCACATCCTGCCGCACCTGCCTTCTGCCGTCCGGCGAGAAAACCGCCGCCGCACCGCGCTGCACAATGTACGATGTGCCGTTATATTTTGTGGACTGCCGCCGCTGCCACAGCTTATGCAGCGAAATCTGCCCCTGCATCAGCGCCCACGGCACAATCACCCAGCTGCACCGCACACCGGTAAATCCCGCCATTTTCGAGAAGGAATTGACCTCAATCGCGCAGGTCTCCGCGCCGGCAATCTCATAGATGCTGCGCGGGAGTGCCGTGCTGCGGATGTACGCTTCATACGCCGCATCGTAGATGATGCACGCGCTGTGTGCATGGGCATACTCCACCCACGCACGGAGCTGCTGCCGCGTATAGACCGCACCGGTCGGGTTATTCGGTGAGCAGAGATAGACCAGATCTGCATGAACGCTGTCATCGGGCATGGGCAGGAAGCCGTTTTCCTTTGTGCCGGCGGCAAAGAGAATCCGCCGCCCCGCCATGACGCTGGTATCGCGGAAAACAGGATACACCGGATCAGGCAGAATCACGGTGCAGTCGGGCGCAAAAAGGTCGCAGAGGCTTGCAAGATCGCTCTTTGCGCCGTCGCNNACCGCGCCGGTCGGATTGTTCGGCGAACAGAGATAGATCAGGTCCGTCTGCACATCCCGGTCGGGCATCGGGCGAAAGCCGTTTTCCTTTGTCCCGCACGAAAACAAAACCCGCCGCCCTGCCATAATACTGGTGTCATAGAACACGGGATAAACCGGATTCGGCAGCAAAACCGTGCTTTCCGGTGCAAACAAATCGCAGAGATTGGCAAGATCGCTCTTTGCGCCGTCGCTGATGAACACGTCGTCGGGTTCGATGCCGACATTGAACGTGCGGTAGTATCCGGCGATTTCCTTGCGCAGGAATCTTTCACCCTGCACGTCGCCGTAGCCGTGAAAGCTCTCCGCGCGGCGCATTTCCTGTGCAGCAAGCGACATGGCATCGCAGACAGCCGGTGCAAGCGGCCGCGTGACGTCATTGATGCCAAGCGGCAGAATTTCCGCATCGGGATGCTCTGCGCGGAATCTGCGCACACGCGCGGCGATTTCGGCAAAGAGATAATTCTGTTCCAGACTCAGCAAATTCTGATTGAGCTGCATCCATGCACTTCCTTCCTGCGTAAGAGAGTAACCGGCGCAGATTTCCTGTCACCCCAGACTGAACCAGAAATCCGCACCCCGAAATCCCATATAAAACTGATCGAGATAATCCTTGATATTCAGGATGCGCTCCTGAATATACGCAATGTCTGCATCGCCGCTGTCATTCACCCAGTCGTAAACGGCATTCAGCTCTCCGATCACGGCAGGGATGTCATCCACACCGAAATCATAACAATCGAGAAATTTGCGCACGCCGCATTCTTTCAGCGCGATGCACCACACCCTGTTCCAGACGCTCTGAAACGACACCGGCATATCCCCGATGCACTCGCTCTCATGGCAGTCAAACATTTTCCCGTGATAGATCCCAAGCGAAACCGACATTCTGTCTTCCTCCCTCAGCTTCAAAAAACACCGCTGCGAACCGGGCAGAATTCGCAGCGGTACGTGTCTTATTCCTGCGGCATTGCTTTCTTCAGATATTTCGAGGGATTGCGCTTGCGCTTTTCCTCGTACATCTTATTATCCGCAATGGTAATCATCTGGAAGATCGAGCTGCCCGCAGGCGGAACCATCAGGCACGCGCCCATACTCAGGCTCAGCTCATAGGGAATGCCCGCATTTTCGTTGCAGATGGCAAGATCGCGCCGGATGCGTTCTCCGAGGCGGCGCGCCCGTTCCTCGGTATAATCCGCGCCGAAAATGAAGAACTCGTCGCCGCCGAATCTGCACGCAATTTCGCCGTTCTGGCAGGATTCCTGCAAAATGGTCGCAATGGTGCGGATGGCGTGGTCGCCCGCCTTATGCCCGAAATTGTCGTTGATGTGCTTGAGGTCGTCCATATCCGCAAACATAACCATCACAAGCCGCTTCTCACGGATGCATTCTTCAAAGATCCGCTGCGCCCCGCGCTTGAAGCCGTTGCGGTTATAGATGCCGGTCAGGGAGTCGATGGCATAGAGCTTATCAAGCTCCTGCGCGATTTCATCAAGACAGAGCAGCTTGCGGAAGTTCTCCAGCGAATTGCTCAGATTGATGCTCCATGTATGGAACAGCTCACTTTCGAGCGGAAGATCGGAATTTCCGATGGCGAAATATCCCAGGCAGCGCTCCCGGAAATGGAGCGGCACAAAATACAGGCTGCGCACCCTGCCGGCGGCATCCACGCGCAGACGCGGCAGCATCTCCGAAGAAGAAAAGCTCGCATCTTCATGGAAAGCGCCGTCATAATACGCCAGCGGCAGGAGCATTCTGCCGGAATAGCCCCGCACCGTATAGGTATCGGAAGGCAGCGCACCGGTATAGCCGACATCCTGTGCAATCTGCTTGGTATGCCAGTTGTCATTGAGGCAGAGATAGAATTCCTCACAGCGGGTCCGCAGCACAAAGCTCTTGACCGCCTGAATATACTCCGCGAAGGAATCGCACTCCACCAGCGCACAGCTCATCTGATTATTGCGGGCGATGTCGCGGCGGATGCTGCCCTCGCGCTGATAGCTGCGCTTCTTGAAGACATTGATGTCTTCCGGCTCATGATCTGCACAGCCGCAGCTCTCGCTGAAAATCGGGACAGCATTCAGTTCCTGCACCCGTTCGGGATTCTCGCCGGCAGCCGTGCGGCAGATCAGCTCGCAGGCAAGCGCACCGGACTGCATCAGCGGGCGCTCGACGGTCGTGAGCTTGGGATAGAAATTCCTTGCATTATAGGTATTATCGAAGCCGGAGACCAGAATATCCTCCGGGCAGGAGATTCCGCTTTCCGTAAGGCGCAGCACGGCGGAGATTGCCATCGCGTCATTCGCGCTGACAATCGCCTGCGGCATTTCCCTGCCGGAATCCAGAAATGCTTCCACAGCCAGTCTGCCGTCCTTATGGCGGAATGTGCCGCGGTAAATCTGATCTTCCTCCAGCGGGATGCCGTATTCCTCCAGCACTCTGCGGAAGGCATCGAAGCGCTCTCTGCTTTCGCTGTTCTCGTCCGGGCCGGAGATGAAATTGAGCCGGCGGACGCCGTGTTCTTCAATCAGGTGGCGGGTAATCTGCTCCATTGCGCTGGCATTGCGGATACCGATATAGAAGCAGTCTCCGAAATCTTTATCAATGCTGACGGCAGGAATGCCCGCCTGTGCAATGCGGCGGTGCAGCAGCTCACCCTGTTCAGCCGGAAAAGTATTGGACAGCAGAATCACGCCGTCGAATAAGTCGAAATTCGGCAGCTCAAAGATATTGTATTCACCCATATCGTATTTCGGGTTGGAAAGCGTACCGCCGAACGCGATAAAATGGGCAATATTGACCCCGTGCTGGGCAGCATACCGGTGTATTCCGCGCAGAATCGACTGCTGATACTCCTCATCAATGCCGGAGGCGATTACTGCGACAGTAAAAACAGAATTGGGCATAGCTTCACCTCTCCATACTCGTTATGCCGCAGCCAGTCTGCGGTATTCTATCCGGGCAACATATTACATACATTTTCATTTTACCACAGACCAACAAATTTGTCAAGTTTTTTCGCTGCCTCGGTAATCTTTTCGGCGCAGCAGTCAAATTTTCTGTTGAATTTTGTATAGGATACACAATTTCCGTACAGATTATTTTTTACAAAAAATTACTGCTTGTTATGAAATACGGCGGAAAACTGGACACAAAATGACAGTTTGGTGGTACGATACAGCATTGTCAGTACAAATCATTTATGCTATAATACAAGTGCAGATGAATCGAACCGTTCATCCGCAGCATCCACATATAAGCACCGTCCCATGCGGCGATGTCCGGCGCCCCCTCTCTGCTGAACATCCCTCTCCCGCTGCCTTCCGGATGGTGTGTGCGGGACAAATGCCGGTACACATTTGTCTCTCCTGAAAATCACTGCCTCCATTCAGGCAGTGATTTTTTTGTCTGCCCGCAGAAAATCGCAAGGCAGCGCACCCTGCACGCGCAAAATCTTGTGAAATACGACAAAATCACGCTCTCAGGCGAAAAAGCGCTTGACAAGCCTGCGTTTATATGGTATAATGTTTCTACCTCTCTGCGGAGGCGCTTTTGTTGTGCCCGCAAACCGTTCCCGCTTTCGCCGCGGGATCCGTCCGCGCAAATCTTCTGTGCTTCAGCGCGTGCGGCTCACCGCCCCTTGTACGGACAGCGTGATACGGTCTCAGATCCGCAAATCAGGAGAGGGAGGCAAACTTTCTTCTGCCGACTGCCGGTGTATGCGCGCGCTGCGTATTCCGGCGCCTGTCCCGCCGCTGTGCGGGAGCTGTCTGTACAGCACAGCAGATGCAGGCGCGGCAGAAAAATATGATACAGGAGGTGCCGAACGATGCGCGTGAAGATCACACTTGCTTGCACGGAGTGCAAGAACAGAAACTATGTTTCTAAAAAGAACAAGAAGAATGACCCTGACAGAATCGAAATGATGAAGCATTGCAGACACTGCAATAAGCATACGCTGCACAAGGAAACCAAGTAAAAACCGAAAATGCGCCCGTCTCCCCGCTGTGCGCTGATGCATCACGCGGAGACAGAAAGGAAAACTGGCATGGCGAAGGACAAGAAGGACGCCGAACTTGCCGTCTCCGAAAAGAAGGAGAAGAAGGGCAAGGAGAAGGAGTCTTCCAAGAAGCAGCAGGGTAAGATCGCCAAGTGGTTCAAAGACCTCAGGATGGAACTCAAGAAGGTCGTCTGGCCCACCAAGCAGGTCGTTATCAACAACAGCATCGTTGTCTTTGCTGCAATGCTCGGTTTCGCCGCTTTCACGTTTTTGCTTGATCAGGGCTTCCTTTGGCTCTTTGAGCTTGCGATCAGCGGCAAATCGTAATTATGATGCGAGATGTGAAGCACAGAAAAACAGCAGTTTCGTCAGACCGCGCTGTGCGCGCAGTTTTTGAGAAAGGCAGGAAATCACGATGAGTGAAGCAGGCAATCAGAAGGTTGCATGGTATATTATCCAGACCTATTCCGGCTACGAAAACAAGGTCGCGCAGAGCATTATGAAAAAAGCGGAAAACCAGAATCTCACCGATAAGATCCTTGAGACCAGAATTCCGCTGGAGGAGGTCACGGAAGTGACCGACGGCGTCAAAAAGACCTATTCCCGCAAGCGCTATCCGGGATATGTCATGGTCTGCATGGTGCATACCGACGAGGTCGCATACCTGATCCGCAGCATCCGCGGCGTGACCGGTTTCCTCGGCGGCGACCCCAATAAGCCGACGCCCCTCTCCCCCAAGGACGTTCAGGAAATGGACAACACAATCTCGACGGAGACCCTCACCGACCTCCATGTCGGCGATCTCGTCCGGATTAAGCGTACCGCAATGGAAGGCATGGAAGGCAAGATCATCTCCATTGATCTGGAAAACTATACCTGCGAGGTTATGGTCCAGATGTTTGGTTCGGAAACGCCGACCACCCTCTCCCTGATGGACGTCGAACACAGCTTCTGACAAGCTGTCACCCCCCGAACTGTCCGGCATACAGCTCCGGACATTGACAAGGACAGCCCCTCCGCTCCGGTTCGATGCGCACGAAGCTGTCCGTGGGAGAGATATTTGCAGAAGGCAAGACTGCCCGCGCAGGTATCCCGCCAATCACCACATTATTTGGAGGTAACACAAAATGGCACAGAAAGTAGTTGGCTTTATTAAGCTTCAGATCGCCGCAGGCAAGGCGACTCCGGCTCCGCCTGTCGGTCCGGCGCTCGGTCAGCACGGCGTCAACATCATGGGCTTCTGCAAGGAGTTCAATGAGCGTACCAAGAATGACGCGGGTATGATCATCCCGGTCATCATCACGGTCTATGCAGACCGTTCCTTCACCTTTATCACCAAGACCCCGCCCGCAGCCGTCCTCATCAAGAAGGCTTGCGGCATCGACAAGGCTTCCGGCGTTCCGAACAAGAATAAGGTCGCTACCATTACCAAGGAGCAGATCCAGAAGATCGCTGAAACCAAGATGCCTGACCTCAACGCTGCTTCCCTCGAAGCTGCTATGAGCATGATCGCAGGCACCGCTCGTTCGATGGGCGTCGTCGTCGCAGACTGAGATCCCGTCTGCCAGTGGGAGGAGAATTCTTCCGCCAGCCGGAGCAGATACGCTTCCGGCGCACCACAGTACATGATGATAAGGAGTTTTATTGAGAATGAAACACGGTAAGAAATATGTCGAGAGCGCAAAGGCCCTCGAAGCGGCAAAGCTCTATGAGCCGAATGAGGCACTCGGTACCGTCTGCCAGCTCGCAAAGGCAAAGTTCGATGAGACCGTTGAGGCACATATCCGCCTCGGCGTTGACTCCCGCCACGCTGACCAGCAGGTCCGCGGCGCTGTCGTTCTCCCGAACGGCACCGGTAAGACCGTCCGCGTGATGGTCTTCTGCAAAGAGGATAAGTACGAAGCTGCCAAGGCAGCCGGCGCTGACTATGTCGGCGGTCTCGATTACGTCGAGAAGATCCAGAAGGAAGGCTGGATGGACTTTGATGTCGTCATCGCTTCCCCGGATATGATGGGCGTCGTTGGCCGTCTCGGTAAGGTTCTCGGTCCGCGCGGCCTCATGCCGAACCCGAAGGCCGGTACGGTCTCCCCTGATGTCGCAAAGGCAGTTCAGGAGGCAAAGGCCGGTAAGATCGAGTACAGACTCGATAAGTCCAACATCATTCACTGCCCGATCGGCAAGGTTTCCTTCGGCGCTGAGAAGCTTGAGGAGAACTTCAATACCCTGCTTGAGGCAGTCGTGAAGGCAAAGCCGGCAGCAGCGAAGGGTACTTACCTCCGCTCTGTCACCGTCGCTTCCACCATGGGCGTCGGCGTGCCGGTTCTCACCACCAAGTTTGGTGTGTAATTGATCTTTGCAGGAACGGGAGCGCCTCCCCGCGCTCCCATCTTTCCTGTTTTTTTCTCCAAAACACTTGACTTTTTCCAGAAAATGTGCTATAATAATTTCTGTCCTATGAGAAATTAGCTCAGTTGGCAGAGCATCTCCCTTTTAAGGAGAGGGTCGAGGGTTCGAACCCCTCATTTCTCACTCATGAATATTTCGTAGATACGCTGTTTTCCTGTATTTGGAGAACAGCGTATTTTCATATTCACTTGACATTTCCAAAAATCCGTATTATAATGGACGCAGTGAGCAGGAAATGTGCAGCGCGCCGCGTCGCGCCGGCAGCGATGCTGTCACGGCCTTCCATGCCTCCGTAACTCAACTGACAGAGAGCAGGACTTCAAATCCTGTTGATGTGAGTTCAAATCTCCCCGCGGACATTTTTAGCAGGATTGATGGAACGGAATACATGACAGCCTCAAAAGCTGTATTTTAAGGGTTCAAATCCCTTATCCTGCATCAGGGATGTTACAGGAAAGGAGATGTTTTCAATGCCGATTATTGATGTTGCTGCGACCGGTGCGAATATCAAATCCATGATGCGCACAAAAGGCTTTAAGGTGTCTGATGTTCAGGCGCGCTGCGGATTCAATACCCCGCAGGCAATCTTCAAATGGATGCGCGGAGATTCCGTGCCGACCATCGACAACATGATCATCATTGCAGATATGTTTGGCGTGACGATTGATCAGATCGTTGTCATCAAGAGAATCTGACTGCTTTGGCAGTCAAATGTCCGTGTGGTGGAATGGCAGACACACCCGGCTAAGAACCGGCACACTGAGGGTTCGACTCCCTCCACGGATACCAATGGCGGGCGGGCAGTACCCGCTGCCGTTATTGTGTTCCGGCTATCTGCGGTTCACAATACACTTTACTCGTTTCCGGCAGCTTTTGGCATACCGGGAACGCATTTGGGCAAGTAAGCATAGCGGCGATTGCAGCGGACTGTAAATCCGTGACGTTAGATACACCGTAGGTTCGATTCCTACCTTGCCCACCACGCAGTGCGTGGCTCCGATTTGCTAAAGGAGCCACAGACGCGCTTCTCCCAATTTGCCCCATTACCGCCGCAGGAGTGCGGCGGGGGCGGGCATTCTCTCCCGATAGCGGATAATAATTGGTCGCATAAGCCTAACCGGAAAGGCAGCTGTTTGCTAAACAGTCAGTAGCCGTGTGATCCGCGGTGTTCGGGTTCGACTCCCGGTGTGACCGTTATGAAAAGCTGAGTTGGTGATTCCCCGACTCAGCTTTTTTCGCCTGTAAACGAGCTATGAGCGACGGTGAACGCGGCGTTCACCGTCAATGCAATCATCCTGCTGCCAGTATTTCGTGCATTGACATTTCCTTGCCGTTTCCTTGAAAGCTGTGGTACTGAAATGGTACTCCAGCATAATGAATAAGAAACGGATACCCGTCTGATGAGAACGGTTATCCGTGTTTGGGTGTATTCAGTTACGAAGCTAAATCAGAATTTACAAGAGTAATCATTTATCAAAAATATTTAGAATTGCCAAAAAAACGAATAATCCTGTAAGTAAAACTAAAACAATATTATCTTTTATAGCCACTTTCAAATCAAGATCTTGTTTCTTCATAGCTAACAGAACTTTTATGACCAAGAAAGACATGATCACAGGTATTACAAGAAAAGACGGAAGAAACTCCATACTTAGAA
>DGVV01000186.1 GCA_002395085.1 Ruminococcus sp. UBA4275
ACGGACACAGTTTGAAGCTGTGTCCGTTTTTTTAGTTCACCAGTTCGTTGATGCGTGACGCAAGACAATCAGCAAGCTCCCGAATCACAGATTCCTCAAACGGATCTGCAAATCCGCTCTGTTCCATTGCAGCACAAAACGCATTTTCACCGCTGAGTGCTGAGATTTCGCTGATTGCATCATACTGTTCCATCGCCGCAGCAGAATCCTGCTGCAACAGGTTATATAATTCCAGCGATGCCAGCGCCGAAACGCCGTAGCTGACATAATATCCCGGCTGCTCATACAAATGCGTGATCTCATACAAATCCCAAAGCAATCCGCATTCATCGCTGATTGCATCAAAGTGTTCCAGCACAGCCTCCGGTGTCATCGAATCGCGGTCACGCATGATTTCATATTCAAATTCCCCAACCGCAAATCCGGAAATGACTGCATCCAGCATATTATACAGTGTCAGGCACTCCACTTTCTGCGCCTCTGCACCGAAAATATCACCGTAAAACTGCGTAAACAGCATCTCCATCCCCTGCGACTGCACTTCTGCAATGTCGGCACAGTTTGCCTGCATACAAACATGGGTTGTCTCGTCGCGTTCCGCGTGAAAATGGCCGAATTCATGTACAACCGAATAAAGATCTGTCACTGAATCATAGAGATATGTGTACATTCGTGCGGCAGGAATGTTCGGCAGCGAAACCGTATAACTGCCGGTGTAAGCATCGCCTTCTGCTGCCTGATACAAATGATCAGCAAACAGCATCTCAACCGATTTTGCAATCTCCGGCGAAAGCTTTGGCGCATATTGTTTCAGGATTTCGTAGGGATCAGCAGACAGCGGTTCATCCTCTGTTTCCAG
Organism: Ruminococcus sp. UBA4275; assembly: GCA_002395085.1. Taxonomy (GTDB): domain Bacteria; phylum Bacillota; class Clostridia; order Oscillospirales; family Ruminococcaceae; genus Firm-04. Next base: position 860 of record DGVV01000186.1, read on the forward strand.
CGAGAGAAGCAGTTGATCACGCAGCGGAATCAGTGTCTCTTTGATCACTTCAAAAGCTGCACTTGCCTGTTCCACGGTGTAATCCCGATGGTACATCCCGTATAGATAATCGTGCGTGTCATAAGCATCCAATGTATCAAGATAAAGCTCTGCACAGGTTTCGTTCGCCTCGTCTATGCCGGTGTCACTGTCAAACACGGTATCATAATACTCCGTCAGCCGTCCGCCCGATGCACTTGCATCATTCCGTGCATTTGCCATGACGCGGCTCATCGTCGTGGTATTGTAATACGAAAGCCATTCCTCATCAACATACGGCGCAAACAGTTGCAGATAACCGGTTTTCTTGTAACCATTGGAAAAAGCCCAGGATGCAATCTCATCCGCAACGCAGTAATCCGTATAGGCTTGCTGCTGCGCCGCCTCCAGCACTTCATCCTGCATATTCAGATAATACTGCATCTCAGTACGGATATACAATTCGTATGCTTCATCCACCATACGCAGCAGTTCTTCAGTCTTCTCCGTAATTTCAGCTTCTTTACCGGAAAAAGTCCAAAGCTCCTGCAAAGCACTGACTTCCTCTTTCATCCGGTTCAGATCAAACCGCACAGGTTCCGCAGCGGGCTTCCCTTCCGCGGAAGAATCCGGTCCAGACATTCCACAGCCTGAAACAGGGAACAGACAGACACTCAGCACCAGCGGGATGATTCTGTTCATGCGCATAGAAATCTCCTTTTCCATCAGCAGATATTTATAAAAAAGGGCTTCTCTTGACCGGAAGCCCTTTTCGTTATCAGGTATCTTTCATCTTGACAGCGACCACTGTAATCAGCGTGCAGATCAGATGATACATCAGCAGAATGCCGCCGCTGATGTCACTGTACGCACCAAAAACAATAAAGATCAACACATACAGAAGACCGAGGCAGGCGGTAACAGCCTGAATGATCATGCCAAGATTTGCCGCAGAACGAATGCGTCTTGCACCAATGATGGTCTGCACAAAGCCCGGAAGACGGCCAGCACAGAGCATCGAAGGCTTACCGCTTTGCAGCGGAACAGTCTCCGCCGCATAGTCTGCTTCGAGGCGGGAAGGCAGAATCTTGAGCATATTCTCCGGAAAACCGAACATCTTGGAAACACGGCGCTGCGAAAGCAATGCGTCATTGCTGCGCACCAGCAGGAAGATGCCCTCCATTTCCAGTTCCCTGAGCCAGTGTCGCACTGTTCCGCTGGCATCCAGCTTGATGATAAACATGGCGGAGACACTGCCGGAAACCGAGAGGTACAGCGCTTCATTGCCGCCCTTGACCAGTTCATCTTCCTTGGAACTGACAGGCAGTCCCTCGACGCTATGCTCAATCATCATATCTCTCGTGCCAAGCAGCACACGCTTATTCTGAATCCAGCCGCTGATGCCCTTGCCCTCGTCATAGGAGTAGTTTTCAACCGGCAGCAGCATTTTATCCTCTGTGAGAATCGCGCCGGCAAACAGGTCTTTCAGGATACTGCCGCCGTGCTTGGTCAGGCTTGCGGAATACTGAAGTGCTTCCTCGATCCGGCTCTCACCGATCACCTGAATGGACTCCAGCTTGGTTGTGCCGCGCGGGAACAGCGTCGAAGCCTCAACCATCACCGTGTTGACATCAAAGAAATCATCCACGCTCTGATAGCCCAGCAGCAGGCCGCTGTTGCGCACATAATCCTTTGTGCCGAGTGCAAGCGGGAGATTGGAAATCAACGTGATAGACGTGCAGGCAGCCGCAGCAAAGCACAGTGCGAAGATCGACGTGCCGTAGCACACCGCACTCTCCACAGTATCTGCACGCAGAATTGCGATGAATACGGAAAAGACAATCGAAAGGAACATGATAACCGGCACAGCAGCACGGCAGAATTTATCGGCTACATCTGTTGAGAAGGTGTATTTCAGGAAATCTTCCGGCTGTTCAATCGGCTGCATCGCAGCGAGAATCGGGAAATCACCGGTTGTTCCGCGTGTCAGATTCTCCGCACGCTTCTCATCCTCTACATAATGAATACCGTATTTCGGGCTTCCGTCCATCAGCTTCTCGAAATTGCGCATCGCACGCACCGCAATGAGCTTCTTGCCGACAGCATTGGACAGGACAGCAAGCAAACCCACGGAGATATATACGGAGACAACGCCGCTGCGCACCATATTCGGGCTGGGCAGCGCGAGAAATGCTGCAAGTTCAGCAGACATCATCGACATGGCTGCCAGAGAATCGCAGTCTGCACGGAGCTGAAGCAGCTTCGTGTAACCGTTTTTCAGCAGGGTCCAGCAGAAAGGCAGACACGCTGCGCCCAGCAGAAGCTGTACCGCAAGGAAGCTGACCGGCGATTTGGTACTGGACAAAAATGCCGGAATCGGAAAACTGGGAACCCAGTCCAGAATCGTCAGCAAGGCACTGATCAGCGTCAGCAGCGCCAGTACTGCAACCCGAATCGTGAGATTGGTATTCAGCTCCATCAGATCATTTCGGATGGAACGGCGATCCTCACGGCGGTCAACCGCTTTCGCCTGCTTCGGCAGATCCTTTCGTTCGCGGCGCTCATCCTGATAGCGTACATCAATATTGATGTCATTATTTTCAGGGCGATTCTCAGCAGAGAGATCAATCTGCGTGTGCGCCGCCTGCTCAATATAGTCGATCGGTTCAGGCTCATCCAGCGGATGTGCCTTGAGCTGATCGGGAATCCGCTCCAGCACCTCAGGATCATCGCGTTTACGGAGTTTTGCACCGGGCAGCGTCTGCACATTCTGCACCGGAGAATCCTTCTGATAGGGTGCGCGTTCGCCGGTAGATTTCCGCTTGCGTTTTTCTTTCGCACGGGTGGAATCATTCATGCGGCGAATCTTCGGACTGTAAGCTTCCTCGTCCCCCTCCGAACGCATCACTGCATGGTCGTATGCCTGCGCCGTTGCTGCTGTTCCGCTGCGCTGTGCGCGGGATTCAGCCTCAACTGTCGCGATTGAATTCATAAAGGAAACCTGCGGCTTCTGAATATCTGCTGGTGTCACAGTCCGGACCGGTTCTGCGCTCCGGAGCGGAGCATCTTTCTTTTTCACAGGGATCGGATTGCCGTAGGGATCGGTTTTCAGCGGTCTGCCATGCTTGCCGGTTTTCGGTGCAGGCTTTTCCAGCGTGACCTTGACGGGTGTTTCTTTCGGTGATTCATTGCTTGTATCCGCAGCAGGCTCAGCCGCTTGTTCCTGTTCGACAGATGCAGTCTGCTGCTCTGTCAGATTTGTCGTGCTGACAGAATTTTGCTGTTGTTTCTTCGATTTTCTACGTTTGGACGACATCCTGTATGCATCCTTTCTGCTTATTGATTCATGCTGCGCTGCCGCACAGCCTCATACATGATAATACCTGCTGCAACTGATGCGTTGAGCGAATTGACATGACCGAACATCGGCAGGGAAATCATAGCATCACACTGGGCACGCACAGGCGCACTGACACCGAATCCCTCAGAACCGACCACAATGCCGACTGCACCGCAGAGATCTGTCTGCACAGCAGGGCTGCCGCCCATATCAGCACCGTAAAACCAGATCCCCTGCTTTTTCAGGGCAATCATCTCCGTCGCGAGATTTCCGACGCGCGTGATCGGAAGCCAGCTTGCAGCACCTGCTGAGGTCTTGAAAACCGTCTGGTTCAGCGATGCACTCCGCCGTTTGGGCAGAATGATCCCGTCTGCACCGGCAGCTTCCGCCGTCCGGATGATCGCACCGAGATTGTGCGGATCTTCAATGCCGTCGCAGAGAATCAGGAACGGTTTTGTTCCCTTCTGCTGACTGACAGCCAGAATATCTGCAACACTGGCATACTCCGCACAAGCGCCCTCTGCACAGACGCCCTGATGATTGCCGCCCTCTGTCATCTGATCAAGTTTGCGGGAATCCGTCACCTTGACAATAATCCCGCGCTTCTTTGCCTCCGCGCAAATTGCACCGAGGCTGCCGGCTTTGGATGTCACAAGAATATGATTGATCGGTGTATCTGCTTTCAGCGCCTCCAGAACGGCATTTCGACCGTAGATCAGCGACTGTTCTTCTCGACCGTTTTGCTCACGCATGGTTGATTCCCTTTCCTGTTACGCGCTGTTTCGCGCTAAAATTATCAAGTCTCCATATCTTATTTATTATACCATATCTTTCAGAAAATCACAAGAAAAAACAACCGTCTTTTTTTGCTGCACATTTGGTAAATTTATACATACACACGCCGCAAGGCATCGCACTAACCTGCATAATCACTGAGAGGATGCACAGCGAAGATATACCTCAGCCTGTTCCGGAAACAGTACAATGCGTTCTGCAATCTGCGGCAGGATTATATCTGCCATTGGAATGCATCCTTCTGTCAGCGCAGATGTAATGTCTTCCAGAAGCCTCTTGAGCAATACAGACGGATTCCCGCATTTGCTGCCGCGTTTCCTGCCGCCGCAGATTAACCGGATGCCGCCTCTTTCGTGCGCCAGCATATATCTCGCGCCGCAGCATCCGCAGAAAATGCGTCCCGAAGCCCAGTGCTGCTGCCGCGGGATGTGCGCGCGTTTCTGCATCATCTCCTGCACCCGCTCAAATTGCAGAAGCGGTATGATCTGCGGAACTTCATATACCACTCCTTCTGATTCCGGCAAACGTTTCCTCTTGCCGCATTTATAACTGATCTTCTGCGTTGTATGCAGCCGCAGACGTCCGGTGTAAGCCGGATTACACAGGATATTCCGGACACTGACATCATTCCAGCAGGCGTTTCCGTGGTTAGGCGGTGCAATCCGCAGCCTTGAGAGTGTATTTGCAATCCCGCAGCAGCTCATGCCATGTTCGTACAGATCAAAAATCCGCGTAATGACATCGGTATGCGCCGTATGAATCCCATCCTCTCCCCGAATATAACCGTATGGCAGAGATGCCGATGTGCAAAATCCTGCTTTCTGCCGCGCATAGATTGCAGCCCGCACCTTACGGGATATATCCCGCGCATACCAATCATCCATAACAGCCCGAAACGGCGAGTAATCCATCGCCGCCGACGGCACGTCTGTATCCAGCACATCCCCCACTGAAATCAGCCGCACACCATGCGCCGGAAACCATTGTTCCAACAGTTCACCCGTCCGAATGTAATCGCGGCTTAACCGAGACAAATCCTTTACCAGAACAGTCTGTATCCAGCCATCTTCTATTGCACGCAGCATGGCATGAAGTCCCTCACGCTCCCATCGCGTACCGGAGACACCATCATCTGAAAATATAGCATCTATGTGTATTCCGTGTGTCTCCGCATACTGCATCAACTGCATACGCTGATTAGAAATGCTCTCAGAAATATCCAGATCGCGGTCTTCCCGCGACAGCCGCAGATAGATCGCCGCCCCATTCGACATTATCTGCCTCCTCCCTCTTTCACCATTCATCAATACTATCAAATAAAGAACGCATTTTCGTGCAAATTGACGTTTTTGACGATTCCGCTTGACTTTTCAATGCAAATGTGCTATACTATGTATTGTCAGTTGATCGCGGAGTGGAGCAGCCTGGTAGCTCGTCGGGCTCATAACCCGAAGGTCGGTGGTTCAAATCCGCCCTCCGCAACCATATTAGCACCCTAATTTTGATACAAAGTTAGGGTGCATTTTCATGCTCTCAAAATGTAGATATTTCGTTGTTTTCGAGGGTATAAGAAAACGATAGGTCGGCTGACAGCCTGTTTTCATCCCCGAAATACCGCTTTCAGATGCATTACCCTGCCAATAAAAAAACGATTACCTTGCTATCGTTTTTTTATTGGCTATTTCGTTAATCAGGGGGTGCATTTTGGATTTCGGCGGGTTTGAGCGTCATCCGGGCATAAAAAAACGAGCCTGCGGAGCTGAAAAGGTCTCCACAGGCTCATTGTATGCTGGGTATTAAGAATTCAGACTATATCTAGAAACTGTTCGTCATTTTCCAACAAGGCGAATTCTTCGGACAATAAATTGGGTAAATAGGTTTCTCGTCTTAAATCGTAATCCTTAACTGCGTTTTTGATTGCGCGTTCCGGATCAATAGTTACAGTTTCTTGAAGTCTTTTTGCGTCTTCTTCTAAAGAGATATTATTTCTTTTGAGAGATTTGGTGATAAAAAATAGTCTTCAGTGTACCAAAACAGAATCCTGTTAATCACCTTCAAACGATCTGAAGTACTCAATTTTTTAATGTTTTCTTTAAAAGATGACATGCGAGAGTTTTTCTTATCGCTAAATGTGATAACAACAGATTCGTTTTTTAGGGGGAAAATTGCTAAGTGAAGATACTCAACTACATATGATTCATGATATTCGTAAATATTGTTAATTAGTTCACCGTTTACACCAGTAATAAGAGCTATCATTCCTTGAAAAGCAATCGGAACAACATAATTTAATTTATCGTAAGTGTATAGTTCTATCCATTCGTTTTCATTCTCTAAACTATTTTTCGCTTGCTCAAAAACACCATAACATTCTTTCACATCAATGCTTCTAGCTCTGATTTGAGACGCTGTGTAGAGACTAGCAAAAGCACCCATTTGTGGCGATCTTTCATAAATAAAAGTTTGCATTTGTTTAAACATTGCAATTTCCGCTTCATGCTTATATATGTCTCTTAATGCGTTTTTTAACGCTATTTGGTTAAGTATTGCATGATTAGGCGTGGCTTTATACGCATCTGTTTTTTCATACCCCTGAAATAGTGTGTTATCGCAATTAGCACAGATTATTCGGAAAATTCCTGATTTTTTCACCCCAGAATCTATGTCTAGTATTTCAGGAGCAACCATAGCGTTAATTGTTAAAAGCATGCCATTAACAGAAATATTATATAAGCAGAATTTAGGCACAGTATGTGAGTCGCAAAAAGAAGTAGTTGCACCACATATAAGACATTGTTTATGCTTGGAATCAAGGCGCGATTTCTTAATATTGTCTCGAATGAACTTTCCCGCATTGATTCTTTCTTCTTCAGATAGACCATCCGCATTCATATCAATCTTCCACATAACGATTTCTGCCTTTCAAATAGAGACATTTATGATTGCTATGTATATTGTGTATTCTAATACAGGGTTAGTATAGCATATTTGAGATTCCCTGTCAACCCTTGTTCTGGCTGACATAAAAAAACACGGCACCCCGCTGAAAAGCAGAGTGCCGTTAAATCCGTATTTTCTATACCTCAATCTCCATACCGTTCCGCAGAGTGAACACCAGCTTGCCGTTCTCATCGACTTCCACGCTCTCTACCATCAGTCGCCACAGCTTCTCGTCAAACTCTGTAACTGTCAGATCGTTCTCTTCGATCTCCCGGATCATGCCTTCCAGAAGCTCCTTTCGTGCGATCTGGTCGGCTTTTTTCTGCCTCATGCGCTGAAGTTCAGCATCGACGGTGTTCATCTGTTCCTCGTACTCAGCGTACTTCTGGTTGTATAAATCCTGATCCTGTTCGTGTTCTGCGTTTTCCCGGATGAATCCCTGCATAACCGCAGTCAGTTCGTCAGCCCTGACTAGCAAGTTCTCAATATGCTTGTCAAGCGCTGTACTATCGCACAAAGCTTCGGTGATCTCCCGGCAGGAGGCAAGAAAGTCATCTTTGTCCTCACCTACCATACCGCAGACCGTGATGAACTTCCGCTTGATCTCATCCTCGTACAAATGTGGAGTTGTGCATTTCTCACCGTTCGTAAACTTGTGATTGCACTGCCAGATCATACGGCGGTATTTGCTTGTACTGTGCCACACCTTTGAGCCAAAGTATCCGCCGCAGCACCCGCAGATCAGTTTTGCCGAGAAAAGATTACTGCTGCTATACGCCTTGCCGAGAACTTTTCGCCGCATGACCTCAGCCTGAACAAGCTCAAATTCTTCCGGTTCTATGATTGCAGGATGGCTCTCTTCGACATAATACTGCGGTACTTCGCCCTCATTGACCTTCTGCTTTTTTGTCAGGAAATCCACAGTGAATTTTTTCTGAAGGATCGCCGAGCCTTTGTATTTTTCGTTGGTCAGGATACTATTTATAGTATGTGTATACCACTTGTCTCCGCCGCCCGGTGCAGGAATTCCTCTCTGCATCAGCATTTTCACGATTCTGCCCGGTGTCATCCCTTCCATAAAGGAACGGTAGATCAGCCTGACAGTTTCAGCTTCCTCCGGTATGATCTCCGGCAAGCCGTCTGCGCCCTTGCGGTAACCAAGGAAGCGACCGTATGGGATCGTAACTTTACCCTCTGCCATACGTTTCCGCTGCCCCCAGGTCACGTTTTCGCTGATACTCCTACTTTCTTCCTGTGCCAGCGAACTCATGATCGTAATAAGCAGCTCACCCTTGGAATCAAGCGTGTAGATATTTTCCTTCTCGAAATAGACCTCAATGCCTTTTTCCTTCAGCTTGCGGACTGTAATCAGGCTGTCAACTGTGTTTCGGGCAAAACGGCTCACTGATTTCGTGACGATCAGGTCGATTTCGCCTGCAAGAGCGTCCTCAATCATTCTGTTAAAACCGCTTCTGTGCTTCGTATTCGTTCCGCTGATACCCTCATCCGTATACACATTAACAAATTCCCAGTCATCGCGGCTCTTAATGTAATTGGTATAGTATCTGACTTGTGCTTCATAAGACGTCTTTTGTTCGTCTGAATCAGTCGAGACACGGGCGTATCCCGCAACCTTGCGTTTGACAGGCTGATCCAGCGGCATAAAGGTAGCCTGATCCAGTCTTGCCGGAATTACCGTTATTTTTTTCATTTCTTCCCCCTCCTTCTGCTATGCTCTGCTGCCTTTGCTTTCATTTCCGGCGTCCAGCTCTCCGAACGGGAACGATCCTGCCACAAAACTGTGTGTTCTGTCCCGTCGGTAAAGCGGAAAAGCAGAATATTCGGCTTCGGCACGATGATTTCAGAAACAGTCTCCTGAAAAGCTTCAGCGTCAAAATGATTGATGCCGAGTACCTCACAGCAGGCGGAGATCAGCTTTTCCTCCGGTATCTGTTTTGCAGTCGGGCAATATTTCTTTCCCTTCTGGTTATAGGTATTGCAGATCCACACGATACCGGTCACGGTCGTTTTCCGCCGGTATGTCTTTCCGCAGCATCCGCATTTTATGAGACTTGTAAACGGATAAACGCCTGTTGTCTCTTTCAGCGCAGTAAAACGCTGATTATCCTGCAAAAATGCCTGCACTGCCATGAAAGTCTCTCTGTCAATGATAGCGGGATGTGCCTCCTCAACATATATCTGAGGCAGATTACCGTCGTTTGTCATTTTCCGCTTTGTCAGATGATTCTCATTGTAAAACTTCTGAAGTCTCAGGTCACCGCAGTATTTTTCGTTACTGAGAACTCTGCGGACACCGTGAGCTGTCCACTGACAGCCGTTTTTGGTACGGATTTTCAGCATATTCAGTTTATTCGCAATAGCCTGACCGCCCATACCCGACATTGCATCGGAAAACATCATTCTGACGATATCCGCCTCTTCCGGGATGATTTCGAGAACGCCGTCCCTGTTCCGTTTGTAGCCCAGCATGATCACTGTACTGACCTTACCGGCTTCAAAATCCTTCCGGATACGCCATTTCTGGTTTTCGCTGGCAGAATAGCTCTCCTCCTGTGCGTAGGATGCTAGAATCGTCAGCATCAGCTCTCCGTCTGCGCTCATGGTGTGGATATTCTGCTCTTCAAAGTAGACATCCACACCGAGCACTTTCAGCTCACGGACGGTTTCAAGCAGTGTGACCGTGTTCCGGGCAAATCTTGAAATCGACTTCGTGATGATCAGGTCAATATTTCCGGCTCTGCATTCTGCAAGCAGTTTCTGGAAATTCTGCCTGGTCTCCTTGGTTCCGGTCAGGGCTTCATCTGCGTAAACACCGCAGAACAGCCATTCCGGATTACTTTGAATCAGCTTATTGTAATAGCTGACCTGTGCTGACAGGGAATGAAGCATAGCGTCTTTTCCGCTTGATACCCGCGCATATGCTGCCGTCCGCAGCAATTTCACTTTTCGGGCATCGGGGAACTGAACCCTTTCGACTTTTCGTTCCACAGCACCACCTCCTCGCCTACCATATTCGCTCTAAAAGTGCGAAAAGTCAAGCATTTTCAGCGAAATATGCTGCACGAAGATATGCCGTATTTCTTCAGCATCATTGTATCAATTCTGGTATACTCAGCCTTGCTGATAATCGCTTTAGAAAGCAGGGAACGAGCCCACGCCATTACTATCTGATAACGAATAAGAGCATTGTATTTATTCATGTGCTGCCTCCCTTGATCTGGCATAACATAAACGGGAGCAATATTTCTGCTTTGTGCTGCTATATGCTGCAAAAGCTTCATGACATACCGGACAGATAAAAATCTGTTTCGATGGTGTGCGGAGTAGGGAAGAGTGCTGCCTCCACCAGATCATACGGCATCTATCGGAGCAGAATTTCTTTGTCTTGCGGTGCTTTTCCTGCTTGATTTCGATCCCGCACTGCAAACAAAATCGGGTAGATGCATTATTCTGCTTTCCCTGTCGCTGTAGATTATGTCGCTTACAGTAGGATTTGACTGTATTGATGGAAAGATGAAGCTGTTCCGAGATTTCTGTATAGCCGAATCCGGATTGACGAAGATCTGCGATGATTCGTTTTTGTTCTAAATTCATATACACCACTCCCCTAAAAGAAAAGATGGCAGGAGCTGTTACACTCCTGCCGATAGTATTCAGACTTTTGTCAGTGTGCCTCTGTATGTGTCCTTGCCGATGGTGACGGTCACAGCAGCGGTGGTATCTGTGGTCGGCTCCGGATCAAGTACAGGCGTGGGATTCGCCGCCTTGCCCCACCCGTTCAGTCCCTTGCCCTTGATGATTGTCGGGAAGTCTTTGTAGCAGATATCGAGATCCACATTGCCGCTGATGCCGTCCACCTTGCCCTTCTCGGAATTCTGCCAGATGCCGTATGCGCCGCTGTAGTTTGTCTTGTCCACCCAGTGCGCCAGCCAGATCGTGTAGTGTGACTTGATATCGTCGGCGGTATGCGTCGTCAGCGAGGAAGCAGAGCCGTACAGACCGACAAAGTAACCGGCTTTCTCGACCTTTTCAAGGAATGCTCTCATAATTACGGAGACCTTCTCCTTGCCGAGGTCGAACTGCTTTTTCTCTTCCAGATCGAAGTATACAGGCATCTCGAACTGCTTTCCCTTGATGACCTTGAGGAACACATCCGCTTCAAGTCTTGCCTCATCCTCATCCATCGCATAGGAATACCAGTACGCACCGACCGGGATGCCTGCGGCTTTAGCCCCGGCATAGTTCTGCTCAAACTTCTCGTCCTTCTGCTTTTCCAGTCTGCCAAAGCCTGCACGCAGAATAGCGAATTCGATGCCGTCAGCCTTGACCTTGTTCCAGTCAATATTGCCGTTGTGAACGCTTACATCAATGCCCTTCATATCCTCACCCCCGAAATATTTGTAAAAATCATCGGTCACAGTATTGTTGCCGTGAACCTCATCGCCGTACCATTTCCCGTTCGGACGCACATCCACATGGGTGTAGATATAGGCGGCCGTGATATTTGCAATACCTCTGAAACCGATATCCTGCGCCTTACAGCATACCACCTTGGAAGAAATAGGCTGTCCGTCCTGCCCGTAGCAGCAGATATCCGCGGCATTGCCGAGGGTGTGCTGACCGGTACCGCTACCGCCGACATTCTTATCGTGATGTTCGCATCGATAACCGCTTGTTACGATGATCTTGCTGCAATTGAGAGCAGTGAACAGCTTTTCGAGCTTTTCAATGAGTTCAGGGCTGTTCAGTGTCTCATGCTCCTTCCCGCACTTGCAGCGGAACTCAGAGATATTGAAATGCGGGGAGAGCTGTGTATTATCGGAATACTCGTAGGTCTTACTCATTTCTTATCATCCTCCATGTTATCGATCATTTCCTGAATCTCGTCATCAATATGCGCAGCTCTTTTCTGAAGCACTTCGATTGCTTTTTTAATCGCAGGCGGATACGGGATTCCCATCAGAGAAGTATTTTCGATAATTGAAAGCAGCTCATTCACACAGAAACCGATACAGGTTGCATCACGGATGTAGGTCGTACCGATCAGAATATCCATGCGAACAGCGACCACAACCATGAGCAGGATGCAGAACTTCTTTGCAAGTCCCACCCAGCCTGCCTTGGAACTGAGTCTGCCGGTCTTGCTGTGTTTGGATTTTCCCATAGACGCAGCAATCAGACCTGTCGTGAAGTCGATTGCCATGAACAGCACAAGCGTGATGAGAGCCGAATCCCATCCACCGAGCAGTGCCGCAAAAAAGCCGCCGATCACTCCGGCGGCAGTACAGATATTTTCTTTCATAGTATCATCCTTTCAAATTGTCACATCCACGATCTTGACCGAGCGGATCATCGGGCTTGTGTTGTCAGTGATCGCCTTCCATGCAAGATAGTAGTCGCCGGCGCTGATGCTGCCACATTCGTGCAGCACATTGATATAGTTCCCCACAGAGCCAAGCCAGCCAAACGGCACAGAGACTGCCTGATTATTCAGGATTGCCTCGTAGATATATCTTGCAGTATCCGCCGGAGAAAGCGTCTCATTGATTTTCGGTACGAGCCACATCGCCCCGATATCCGTTGCGCCGGACTTGTAGCTCATCATGATCTTGTTATTGTTGCTGATGTGAACAGGCTCCACACACATCGTATAAATGGTCTGCCCCCAGTTGAAATCCGGCTGATTGTAGTAGATTGCATAGCCGTTTTCCTCGCAGCAGAAATGCGGATAATTCTCTGTAAAGCCCGAAAGGGAGCGATACCCGTCATTATAGAAGGTATACACCTTCTCGCCGTAGTCGTGGAGTGTGTCGATGGATGCCTTAAACAGCGTGATATCCGGCTTAGTCTGAGGAATTTGCAGCACCTTCGGCACCAGCGTATTCAGCTTTTCAGATTCCGATGCAGATACACCCATCGTCACAAGATTTCTTGCAAGCTGGTCACGCTGATTATCCAGCTCTGTCAGATAATTTGCGATGCTCATTCACTCACCTCCACGATTGCTGCCAGTGCTTCTTCTACACCAGAGAGTGCGTCCTCCACTGCCGCCAGACGGGTATTGATCTCACTGATTGATGTTCTTGCGCCCTGCATATCATAGAGAATCTCGGTCTTGAATCGCTCGAAAACACCCTCGTTGACACCCACACGCTCGTTGAGGTTCATTGCGGCAGTGTAAGCCTCATTCCAACGGGAAACATGGGACTCCGTGATGCTGTTCAGCGTTGTAAGGTTATGATGCCAGTGCGCCTGTCCGACCACAGTGGAAATGGAGCCGATATCTTCGAGCATTTCCTGCGTGATGTTGTCCAGAATCGCTTTGTTGGAATGAGAATGTGCCTGTGCAGAGACCTCACTCAGCCCCGTAGACAGCCCGTGCAGAGCATTGGCAGTTGATGCTTGAAATGCAACCTGATCCTGCATATACTGTTCCGTGATCGTATCCAGCACAGCTTTGTTGGCATGAGAATGCGCCTGCGCAGAAACCTCACTCAGTCCGGTAGACAGTCCGTGCAAAGCATTGGCGGTCGATGCCTGAAATACTGTCAGATCACGGATATACTGCTCCGTAATGGTATCCAGAACATCCTTGTTGTTATGCGTGTGCGCCGCAGAACTGATCGGCAGCAAAGCCTCTCGGATATCATGAATATCATACTGCGTGCTGTCCTCAAACTGCTGAAGTCCCTGCAATTCAGCCAGCAGTTCCGCTGTCAGCGCATTCAGCACAGCCATATTGTTGTGCGTATGGGTACTCGGTCTGAGATTTTCCACAGCTTCATTCAGCGTCTGAAGCTCATAGGTTGTACTGTCCTCAAACTGCTGCAAGCCGGAGAGGTCAGAAAACAGTTCCGGGGTAATCGCATCAAGCGTTGCCTTATTATCATGGCTATGCGATTTCTCCGCTACAGGCTGGATGACTGTCTCCACGATTGTCTGTACTTCCGTTGTCTTCGGATACTCGGACATATCCGGCGAAACACCGTCCTTGCCCTTCAGACTTTCGAGCCACTCCTCCTCAGTACCGACATAGCCGTGATCACACGCGATCTCATAGGCAGACTTGCCGTCAAGCCCGTGTTCCGCATCCTCAATGCGTTTCAGAAGTTGCGTATACAGATCCGGTGTCGGCGGGATAGGCGGTTCTTCACCCTCAAATCCGGATTCACGGATATTTAGCGTCACAGGCACAGTGGTCGCCCTCACGGTCGTATCCGATGCGGTATCATAGCCGTAGATACCCATTTTCACTGCACCCACATGAAGCTCCGCAGGCAGATAGCAGCTTGTGCCGTCCACACCGAGAACAACGGAATACACCTCATCGCACTGCGAGAACTGTACCACCTTGTGAAACCGCTTCCAGTCGCCGTCAAAGGTGAATTTGAACTGCACATACTGAATCTGGTGATCTGCAAGCACCTCACGCTCCAGAATCTCGATGCTCTGGTTTTTTACAAGAAACTTCCACATTATTCCTCACCGACCTTCCATTCGTGATTGTCCTCATCCCATTCCATAAAACCGTCAAGGCAGTTGATTCTTGTCAAACCGGAAATCGCAATGCCCTGACCGCCTTTTCCGTCCCAGTTTGTACCCTTTGTAATTGCCTGCCACTGCTCAAGGCTGCCCTCATAGGTGATCGTTTCAAGATTTCCGCAGTAATTGAAGCAGTGTTCACCGATTCTTGTGACGGTGTTTGCGATTGTAAAGCTGCTCAGTGCTGTACAGCTTCCGAACATATACCCGCCGATCACAGAGCCTTCATAGCGGACGGTAGTCAGTCTGGAACAATCTCGGAAAGCATAGTTGCCGACAGTTGCAACATTTGGCGGAATCGTAACGGATGTGAGTGCAGAGCCCCAAAAACATCCGCCGCCGATGCTTGTCACTGCCTGCGGGATGGTGATGTTTGTCAGCTTTCCGGCAGCGCCGATCATTTCATCCGCAGGCATAAATGCAGTACTGCCGATTGATGTAACTGTGGTCGGCAGCGATGCAGATTCAAGATTCAGGCACCGGATAAACAAATCATCACCGACACTTGTTACGCCTTCCGAAATTACAACCCTCTTAATATCATCATTTCTGTAGAACGGAGAACGGTTAGAACTGCCGTAGTCGTATGTGTCACCGGAGCCTTTCAGCAGCACCTTGCCGTTGGAATACATTGCATAGAACACATTTTCTCCGCACTGTCCTGCAGCAACGATATCCCCGATGTCCTCAACCTCCGCCTCAAGCTCCTCAACCTTATTGGTCAGCTCGGCGATAGTCTCGTTGTTTTCCTGCACCTCCACGATAAGCTGCGCCATCTGAGACATCAGCTCTGTGACCTTGCACTTGCCAAGGATGCATTTGCAGTAACCGCAGACATTGCTGTCTTCTCGGTAATCGTACCAGTCATGCTCTGTCAAAGATGTTGCACCCGGATTCAGGCGAACAGCATACATGAGCAGTCTCACATGATCCTCGTCCTGCGGAATA
>DGVV01000167.1 GCA_002395085.1 Ruminococcus sp. UBA4275
CGAAACTCTCTAAGCGTATCAAGAGCTCGGGGGCTTGGGCGCCTGCGATAGAGGCGCCCATTCCAAAATAGCATCGCGCAGCGATTCCTTATTTTATATTACAAATAAGATCAGCTGAAAACCACCTAAATTGTTATTAGCCCTAATAATTGTATCAGACGAAGGGAGTGCGCCAATGAATACTATTTTAATTGCGGATGATGACGCTGTTATCTGCCGGAATTTATCGCTTGCGCTCGGCGCATCCGGATACCGCACCGTGACGGCTTCAACCGCCGCAGATGCCGCTGCATTTGCCGCCGGTACAGACCTCATTCTGCTGGATGTCATGTTTCCGGACGGCAGCGGATTTGACTGCTGCAAGGAGATTCGCCGCAGCAGCGATGTGCCGGTCATCTTTCTAACCTCGTGCAGCGAGGAGGAGGAGATTGTGCGGGGGCTTGATGCCGGTGCGGACGATTACATCACAAAGCCCTTCCGGCTAGGCGAACTGCTTTCGCGCATTCAGGCAAATCTGCGCCGCTGCGGCAAAAATCAGCATCAGGATGATCTCACTGCGCTGAATCTGACGGCGGCGGAGGAGAAGCTGCTGCGCCTGCTGATGCAGCACGCGGGGCAGTATCTCACAAGAGACCAGATTCTTGCGGCACTTTGGGATGCGAAAGGCAATTTTGTCAGTGATAACACGCTTTCGGTTCACATTTCCCGCCTGCGTGAGAAGATCAGCAGTGCGGCATTCGGTGAGATTCGCACAAAGCGCGGGCTGGGCTACTGCTGGGTCAGGAGCGCAGAACTGTGAGACGCTTTGACCGCTTTCTCAATAACCGCGCAAACAGACGTATTATTTGTACCGGTACGGTGGTTTTGCTGCTGGCGGCGGCAGGATCTTATGTGCTGGGCGGCATGATGGCGCGGTACGGGATGCAGCGGGAGATTGCGCGCCTGATTCAGATATTTGGTGACCGCGCTGCATCCGCCGGAATCCGGACGGATATGAATGTCCGGACGCTGCCGGAGTATGCGCAGATGCATCGCTTTTATACGCTGATCTGTTTTGCTGCATCGGGCGGATGTACGCTGCTGGTGACACTGGTGAATTACCTGCACACTGACCGCATCTACCGCGATCTCGAATTGCTGGCGGAGGACTGCCGGCACCTTGCGGGTGATCTTTCGCATCAGCCGGTGATGCGCGGCAGTCCGGCGGGATCTGTGCGGCGGGTCAGCGAGGGGATTGCCCGTGTGGCGCAGCGCACGTATCACATTGCGGATGCCCTGCAAAAGCAGCAGCATATCCACAAGAATCTGCTCAGTGATGTGTCGCATCAGCTCAAAACATCGCTTGCCGTGATTCGCCTGAACCGCGATATGCTGCAATTGCTGCCGCTGGAATCGGATGACAGGCAGCGCCTCAGCGATGAAATCGCACTGCATCTGGACGGCATGGAACAGCTTGTGCTGGAGGCGCTGAAATTCGCGAAAATCAACGCAAAAGCGATACAATATGAACGCTCAGAGCAGAACCTCACCGCAACCTGCAAGCTCGCTGCGGAGCGGCTTGCGGCATACAGTCAGGAACGGGGTACTGCGGTGCTGGTTGCGGCGGAAGCAGACATCTGCTTTCCGCATGACCGCGTGTGGCTGTGCGAGGCGATTGAAAATCTCCTGAAAAATGCAATCGACCATGCCGGCTGTACCGCCGTGACGCTTTCGCTGACTGTGATGCCCTCTGCGGTTCGGTTTTCCGTGCGCGATAACGGCAGGGGCATTCCGCTGGAGGAACTGCCGTATTTGTTTGAGCGGTTCCGTTCGGGCGCGGCAGATGCCGTCCCGCACAGCACCGGTCTTGGAATGCCCATTGCACAGCAGGTATTCCGGGCGCACGGCGCGGAACTGACTGTGTATTCAGACAGCAGCGGCACGGAAATGCTCAGCTTTTTCCGAGCGTGAATCTCCGGAAACCCCGCAAAACAGCATCCTGCAAACCGCGCATAAAATTGTGAAATTGGGTTGCAATTTTCGGCAGATTCTGGTATAATAGTAGATGATACGGTCATGCAGACAGCAGCCGTTCGATACTGAAGATAAAAGGGGATATTACAATGGATGATCCGCGCAGCCTGGAAGCACAGCTTCTTGGAGATATGACATACGATGACCCGCGCAAGCACCAGACACCGCAGGGCGTTGATCCGCGTCTGGCAGGCGCATCTGTGCCGGTCCTTGACGATATGACCGCAGGTCCGGCAGCACCGCAGCCCAAGCCGGTTACACAGTATCAGGAACTGACCGATGAGCAGGTTGCAATTTTGCAGCAGCAGCGTGCAGCAGCAGGTCAGCCGCCCTATACACCTGATGAAATCGCAGAACTGAAAGCAGAGTTCATCGAGCGCCAGCGCATTGCCGCGCAGGAAGCTGCACTTGCACAGCAGGCCGCTGCACAGCAGGCTGCCGCCGCCGCACTCCTCGCAGAACCCGAAGACTTCAATGCACCGGAAAAGCGCGTCACACATGAAGTGCTGCCGCAGGTCGATGCCAGCGCGCTGCTGGAAGAACCTGCACCGGAACCGGAGCGTAAGGTCTATTTCAATCAGGAAGACCTCGAAGCTGCAAAGAAATCTGCGGCAAAGCGCGCCAGCGAGAGCCTCTCGGAAGTTCCGCAGAAGACCGAGGAGGAGCAGAAGCGTGCCAGAAAAGAACTCGAAGAACTGCGCCGTCAGCAGATGGATGATCTTGCACAGGCGGGCTTCTTCGTCTCAATTATTATGACCATCATGGGCTTCATTGCGGGTCTATGTACGGTGATGTTCTCTGCCGGCGGCTACGAAGACGGCAGGGATCTCGCCCCCGGCGTGTTCCTGTTCTTCGATAAGTGCTATATGTTTGCCGGCATTGCCATGATGCTGCTTGCCATTACGATTGTCATGCGGGTCAAAAAACTCAAGGGTCTGACGACGTTCTTCTTTACTGTCACGCCGATTCTGATGATTGTGCCGGGCATTGTCTCGCTGCTTTCGCAGAAGAAAGGCGCAGAGGGTGCGGGTATGACGATTGGCTGCTATGTCCTCTCGATCGTCCTCAGCATCATTGTGACGGTGATGGTTTCCTCGAACGACAAGCTGAACGCCTATTACGCCAAGAGCGATATTATCTACGACTGATCTTCCGCAGAGCAACGTACAGGAGTCTGCGCCGTTTCTCGCTGTGCGCGGGGATCGGCGCTTTTCCGAAGGAGGGTACATCCACACCATGCAGCTTGATCCGATTGCCGTGATCCGGACGGAAATTACCGGAAAATTCGGCATTCCGCGGCAGAGCGGACTTGTGCCGGAACTGACTGCGGAAATCGTGTTCCTGCCGGCTTACAGTCAGCCGGATGCTGTGCGCGGTCTGACCGGTTTCTCGCATATCTGGCTGATCTGGGGCTTCCATGAAGCGAAAAAGCCCGCCGGAAAAGGCTGGTCTGCAACGGTGCGTCCGCCGCGGCTGGGCGGCAATCAGCGTGTGGGGGTGTTTGCAACGCGCTCTCCCTTCCGTCCGAATTCGCTTGGACTCTCCTGCGTCAGGCTGGAGGCGGTGCGTTCCGGTGAGAAGCCCCTTCGTCTGACTGTTTCAGGTGCGGATCTGCTCGACGGAACGCCGATTTACGACATCAAACCCTACCTGCCCTTCGCAGACAGCATCCCGGATGCTGCCGAGGGCTATACCGCACAGACCAAACAGCATTTCCTGACGGTGGATTTTCCGCCGGAACTGGCAGCCATTCTCCCTGCGGAGAAGCGGCAGGCAGCAGAGGCACTTCTGCGGCAGGATCCCAGACCGGGCTATTCGGAAGATCCTGACCGCGTTTACGGCATCATCTACGCCGGATATGACATCCGGTTTCACGCAGCAGGCGGGAAGCTGACCGTGTGTGCGGTTGTTCCTGCAAACGGAAAGGAGTTTACACCCAATGCCGAAAATCTATAAATCCGGAGAAGACTATCTTGAAACCATCCTGATGCTGCACCTGCGCGAGAATTTTGTCCGCGCGGTGGATATTGCACATGAAATGGACGTATCCAAGCCGAGTGTCAGCCGTGCAATGGGCATTCTGCGCGACGGCGGATTCATCCACATTGCAGATGACGGCAATATCACCCTGACAGAGAGCGGCACAGAGGTTGCAGAGCGCATCTACGAGCGGCACTGTGTGCTGTCTCAGTGGCTGATTGATATTGGTGTCGATCCGGAAACCGCTGCGGAGGATGCCTGCAAAATGGAACATGACATCAGCATTGAATCCTTCGCGAAACTCAAGGAGCATCTGCGAAAATCGCATCCGAATGTTTCGCTGCCGGATATGGGCATCGCACACAAAACAAACTGATACAGATAGAAAGAGATCATAAAGGAGCAGCAAATCCATGAATCTTCATGCGTTTTTTCGCAGCGCGCGTTTCCGCGTACTGCTTTGCGTGCTGGCGCTGCTGGCGGGCGTGATGCTGTATTCCCTGCACGCCAGACCGCATACTGACCGTCTGACGCAGCTTATGCAGAGCGCTGTTTCGCCGGTGCGGAAGTTTTCTGCGGCGATTTCCGGCAGCGTCAATGAGAAGCTCGACACGTATTACGGCGCAAAAGCATACCGCGATGAAAATGCCCGCCTGCGCGATCAGATTGCCTCGCTGAATGCACGGCTCATCGGCTATGATGATGCCCAGACAGAACTGGAGGCTCTCCGTGATCAGCTTGCCATCAAGGAGAAAAACAGCGATTTCCTCCTCAGCACACCCTGCAAGGTGCTGATGCCGATTACAAATGAAATGACCGCCGGCTTCCTGATTGATCAGGGCGAGGAGGATGGCATTGTGCTGAATGCACCGGTGATCTGCTCGCTGGGACTGGTTGGCGTTGTGACGGAACTGAGTGCGCATTCCGCCGCCGTTACAACGATTCTCTCACCGGAACTCTCTGTCGGCGCGGTGGTGCTGGAGACGGGTGACAGCGGCATTGTGGAGGGTGACCTGCGCTATGCGGCGAACGGTCAGACCGGCATGATCTATCTCGATGAAAACAGTTCTGTCAAGGCGGGCGATCTCATCATGACCGCCGGCACGACCGGTCTGTTTCCCTATGGACTGCCCATCGGCAATGTCACGGAAGTCGGCATGGAAGAATCCGCACTTGCAAAATATGCGGTGCTTGCGCCGTCTGCGGATTTGTCCGCGCTGGAATCCGTAACCGTGCTGCTCGATTTTGAAGGGAAGGGTGAGTCCTTCGGTGAAAAGTAAACGGCAGAGAAAGCCGGCGCGTCAGAGCCGCACCCGTTCGGAACAGCGTGCGATCCGGCGAAATTTCATCCGCAAGACACTCAGCCTGCTGCTGCTGCTGCTGTGTGCTGTCCCGATGCTGGGCGGCAGAGTGCAGCCGCTGTGGGTGATTCCTGCGGTGATGTGCATTGCGATGCGGGAGGATCTCTATTTCACAATGGGCGCTTCGGTGCTGGCTGGCTTTTGCATAGACCTCGCCTGCGGATCGGTGCTGGGTGTCAATTCGATTTTTCTGGTCTGCTGGACGACCTTTGTGGTGCTGCTGTTCGAGCAGATTCTGCGGCGCAGCTTTCTGCATTATATCTGGCTGACGGCGGCGGGGACATTCCTGCACGCGCTGCTGCGATATTTTCTGAAAGCGGTGATTTATCAGACGGTCGGGCGGGAACTGCTCTGGAAGACGGTTTTGCTGCCCTCTGCGCTGCTGACGGTTGCTGCGGCACTGATTGTCTACGTGCTGTACCTGCCGCTGATGCGTCTGCGCCCGAAGCGCGCACGCCTGAACGGGTAATTTCATACAGAAACAAACAGCGGAGAACCTTTTGACGGGTTCTCCGCTCAGCTTGTAGATA
>DGVV01000166.1 GCA_002395085.1 Ruminococcus sp. UBA4275
TGCAAACTCACAGCGGAGCGGCGAGCGCCCCATTATAATCATCGCGCAGCGATACCTTTATCGACAAGCTGAGGGGACACATCCGTTTGTGGATGTGTCCCCGTTTTGTGTATGGATTAAGCGCCGATCTTGCGGAACTTCTGATAGCGGTGATTCAGCAGTTCCTCTGCACTCATGGTGCGGTATTTGTTCAGTTCGTCGATGAGAACGCGCTTGAGGGAGGAGCAGATTTCGCGGTCAGACTTGCCTTCCTCGTCAATGATCTTTTCCACGACCTCAAATTTGAGCAGATCATAGGAAGTGAGCCGCAGATGTGCAGCTGCTTCCGGTGCTTTGGATGCATCCTTCCAGAGAATGCTCGCGCAGCCTTCCGGCGAAATGACCGAATACACGGCGTTTTCAAACATTACGGCGGTATCGCAGACGCCGAGTGCCAATGCACCGCCGCTGCCGCCTTCGCCGCAGATTACGGAAATGATCGGTGTTTTGAGACCCATCATCTCATAGAGATTCTCCGCGATTGCCTCACCCTGACCGCGCTTTTCGGCATCAATGCCGCAGTAAGCGCCGGAACTGCCGATGAAGCAGATGATCGGGCGGTGGAATTTCTCTGCCTCTTTCATCAGGCGGAGGGCCTTGCGGTAGCCTTCCGGTTCGGGGCAGCCGAAATTGCGCTTCATACGGTCCTCAATGGTATCACCGCGTTCCATCGCAATGACGGTCACGGGCATCTGGTCGAGGTATCCGATGCCTGCAACGATTGCCGCATCATCACCGAAGCGGCGGTCTCCGTGCAGTTCGACGAAATCGTCGATCATGTGTTCGATATAATAAGAACCCATCGGGCGCTTGCCGCTGCGGGCAGCCTGCACGCGCTCGTAAGCGGTCTTGGTATCTGTCTGAGCCATTTTTATCCTCCTCCGCTTACTGTTCGCTCGCCTTGTGAATTGCGAGCAGCTTTGCGAGTGTATAGGTCATGCGCGGGCGCTCCTCGATCATGTCGATGAAGCCGTGTTCAAGCTGGAATTCCGAGCGCTGGAAGCCGGCAGGGAGCTTTTCGCCGGTGGTCTGTTCGATGACGCGCTGACCGGCGAAGCCGATGAGTGCTTTCGGCTCAGCAATGATGATGTCACCCTGCATGGCGAAGCTGGCGGTGATGCCGCCGGTGGTGGGGTCTGTGAGGACGGCGATATAGAGAAGCCCTGCCTCACTGTGGCGCTTGACTGCGCCGGAGACCTTTGCCATCTGCATGAGGGAGAAGATGCCCTCCTGCATTCTCGCGCCGCCGGATGTGATAAATCCGATGACAGGGATTTTGAGGGATGTTGCCTTCTCAAAGAGTCTGGTGATTTTCTCACCGACGACCGTACCCATACTGCCCATCATGAATGCCGAATCCATGATGAACAGACCGCAGTCATGGCCGTCGATTTTCGCCGTACCGCAGACAACGCCTTCGTTGAGTCCGCTGACCTTTTCTGCCTTGTCGAGTTTCTGAGCATAATCAGGGAAGCCGATGGGGTCTTTGGATTTGAGCTTTTTGTCGATTTCCTGAAAGCTGCCTGCATCAATGGTAGCAGCGAGGCGTTCGGATGCGCGCATCCGGAAATAAGCGCCGCACTGCGGGCAGATGCACAGGCTTGCAATATAATCGGCATAGCTGATTTCTGCATTGCACTTTTTGCAGACGCGCGGCGGCTGCTCGACATTTGAGTGCATCAGAGAGCTGATCACATCTTTAATTCCCATCGCTGCTGCCTCCGCGGGGCTGAACGGCGAACGAAAATTCCGCCGAAACAACGCGCTTGCCGTCCACAAAACCCTCGCCCTTAGCGTAATAGAACGGCGCTCTGATCTTCACGATCTCGCACTTTGTTTCAAATGTATCGCCGGGCTTGACCGGCTTGCGGAATTTGACCTTATCGAGTCCGGTAAAGAGGGTCAGCGGCGGCTCACCCTCTGATTTTCCGAGGCACACGCAGACTGACTGCGCCATGATCTCACAGAGAATCACGCCCGGAACGACGGGATTTCCCGGAAAATGGCCATCGAGGAAGAATTCCTCACCTGTGATCTTTTTTTTGCCGTGCGCCACACCGTCAATCAGCTCTGCTTCATCGAGCAGCAGCATGGTATCGCGGTGCGGCAGAAGCTCCATCAGCTCTGTCCGGTTCATAGTAACACCTTAGCTTTCTGTTCAGATTTTTGCGAATGCCACGCAGGCATTGTGGCCGCCGAAACCGAGCGAAGTCGAGAAAGCGAGCTTCAGTTCTGTTTCAAGCGCATGGTTCGGGGTGATGTTAAGATCGCACTCCGGATCGGCCTCTTTGTAGTTGATTGTCGGGGGGACGATTCCGTTTTCGAGTGCTTTAATTGCAGCGATTGCCTCGATTGCGCCGGCTGCTCCGAGCAGGTGTCCGGTCATCGACTTTGTAGAACTGACATGGATCTGCATTGCAGTATCCGTACCGAACGCCTTTTTGATGGCAAGCGTTTCGGTTTTGTCATTGAGGTGGGTGCTGGTGCCGTGGGCGTTGAGATAGATCTCGCCGGGGGCACAGAGTGAACCGACTTCCGAGATGCAGTCTGCGATAGCCTTGGAGGAAGCAGTTGCCTCGCTGTCGGGGGCGGTGATGTGGAAGGCGTCGCAGGTTGAGCCGTAGCCGACGATTTCCGCATAGATCTTTGCACCGCGTGCAACGGCATGGTCATACTCCTCCAGAACGAGTGCGCCTGCGCCTTCGCCCATGACAAAGCCGCTTCTGCGCTTGTCGAAGGGGATGGAGGCGGCGTCAGGATCTTCGGATTCAGTCAGTGCCATGCAGTTGATAAAGCCTGCGAACGCAAGCTCATGGATAGCAGCATCGACACCGCCAGCCAGAATGGCATCCGCATAGCCGTGGCGGATGGCACGCATTGCCTCACCGATTGCATTTGTACCGGTGGCACAGGCTGTGGTGATGTCGAGGCACGGACCCATTGCCTTGATCTGGATGGCAATATTGCCCGCAGCCATATTGGGGATCATTTTTGTGATATAATGCGGCGACACTCTGGACGGGCCACGGCTGAGCATGGTATTATGCTCATTGACATGGGTTTCAAATCCGCCGACGCCTGAACCGAAATACACGCCAAAGCGCTCCGGCTCGATTTTGCCGCTGATGCCGGCATCTTCCGTTGCCTGCACAGCAGCCGCGAGTGCATACTGTTCAAAGCGGTCAGTCTGCCGGATCTGTCTGCGGTCCATATACTGTGCCGGATCAAAATCCTTCACTTCCGCAGCGAGTTTTGCCTTGAGATTTGAGGCATCGAAGCGGGTGACCGGTGCGATGCCGTTCCTGCCGGATTTCAGTCCGTCCCAGTAGCTCGCAACGTCATTGCCGAGCGGTGTAATTGCGCCCAGACCCGTCACAACAACTCTTCTGTTTACCATAATTATCCTCCGATTTTGATGTGTAAGAACGCACGGGACGATTTCCGGAGCATACGCCCCGTGTTTGCAAATCAGCTAATCGCCAGACCGCCGTCGATGCGGATGACTGTGCCGGTGAGATAATCCGATTCCGGCGAGACAAGGAATGCGATGAGATTCGCGACGTCTTCGGGCTTACCGGCTCTGCCGAGCGGAATGGAGCTGACATACTGATCTTCCAGACCCTTGGTCATATCGGTCGCGATGAAACCCGGTGCGACGGCATTGCAGGTGACCTGCTTGGGTGCAAGCTCTCTTGCCGTTACCTTTGTCAGCGCGATGATGCCGGATTTGGAGGCTGCATAGTTTGCCTGACCTGCCGTACCCAGCAGAGCCGAGACCGATGCAAGGTTGACAATCTTGCCGTACTTCTGCTTGAAGAACGGGCGGTAGCAAGCCTGTGTCATATTGAACGTACCCTTGAGGTTCGTATTGATGACGGCATCGAAATCCTCCTCTTTCATGGAGAGGAACAGGGCATCGCGGGTGATGCCGGCGTTATTGACGAGAATGGTGACGCAGCCGAAATCTGCAACAACCTGCTTGACGAGTGCCTTGCAGGCAGCATTATCCGCAACATTGCAGGCATAAGCCTTTGCGCGGACGCCCATACCGGTCAGTTCCGCCTCCAGCTCCTTCGCCTGATCGGTGACATTGAGGTCCACGATGGCGATATCTGCGCCGAGGGATGCGAGTTTTCTGCACACAGCCGCGCCGATTCCGCGTGCGCCGCCTGTGACGATCGCAGTCTTATTTTCCAGACTCATTTCTTGATCTCCTTCAGTGTTTCCGCAAGGGATTCTGCATCCTGCACATTATAGGTATTCACATCATCGCTGATTCTTCTGACCAGTCCGCTGAGGGTTTTGCCCGCGCCGACCTCAATGAAATCGGTGAAGCCGTCCGCGATCATATTCTCAATGGTGGTCTGCCAGCGCACAGGATTGCAGATCTGTTTGGTCATGGTATCTGCTGTATTTGCCGGATCATAGGGCTGTGCGGTCAGATTGGCATAGACCGGCACACGGGGTGCTGCGAAACTGTAAGCGGCAAGGAATTTGCCGAAGGATGCCGAAGCAACATTCATGAAGGGTGAATGGAATGCCGCACTGACGGCGAGCGGAACGACTCTGCCCTTCAGCTCCTTGATCTTTGCCTGAAATGCCGGCATACTGCTTGCGAGACCGGAAACAACGGTCTGACCGGGGCAGTTGTAATTGACGGCATAGAGCTGATCAAACTCTGCGGCTGTCTGCGCGATGGTTTCCGCATCAAGCTTGAGGACAGCGCACATGGCGGTTTCAGCGGATTCAGAAGCCTGCTGCATGAGTCTGCCGCGCTCACAGACGATCCGGAAACCGTCCGAGCCGGAGTAGACATTTGCAAAGGCGAGCGCCGCGATTTCACCGAGGGAGAAACCGGCAGCCGCATCTGCATGAACGCCTGCTTCTTCGAGGGCGAGTGCAGCAGCGAGATCGACGAGATAGAGGCAGGGCTGCGTATTGGCAGTCTGCTTGAGTTCCTCGTCCGTGCCGGCAAAGGACTGCGGAATCGTGCCGGGGCGGATCTGCTCCGCAATATCATAGAGTGCCTTTGCAGCGGAGCTTGTCTCATAGAGAGACTGACCCATTCCGCTGTACTGCGCACCCTGACCGGCAAATAAGAATGCGATTTTTCCCATAATTACTGTTCTCCTCCGCACAGGAGCTTTTCCGCCTGTGCCATGATCTCTGTGATAATCTCTGCGGCAGGCTGCTCCTGACTGACCAGACCGGAGATCTGACCTGCGAGGAAGCATCCGCGCTTATCGTCGCCGTCCACGACTGCTGCACGCAGTGTGCCGACTGCCATCTGTTCAAGATCCTCATCGGAGATGGATGTATATTCTGCCTTCGCATAGGCACGGGAGAACGGCGATTTGATGCTGCGGACAGGGTGTCCGAGCCGTCTGCCCGTGACAATCGTAGACGTATCATTCGCTTTCAGAACACGCGCCTTATAGGCTGCGTGAATGCTGCACTCCTCTGCTGCGAGGAAGCGCGTACCGATCTGCACGCCGCACGCACCGAGCATCACGGATGCCGCGAAGCCTCTGCCGTCGGCAATGCCGCCTGCCGCGATAACCGGAATGCTGACCGTATCGCAGACCTGCGGAACGAGCGCCATCGTGGTCAGTTCACCGACATGACCGCCGGATTCCGTACCCTCTGCGATGACCGCATCTGCACCCGCACGCACCATGAGCTTTGCGAGTGTACAGGACGCAACCACGGGGATGACCTTCACACCTGCTTCGCGCCACATGGGGATATAAGCTGCGGGATTGCCCGCACCTGTTGTCACGGCAGAGACCTTCTTCTCTGCAATGACCTTTGCCAGCGCGTCGAGATTGTCGCCGCGCAGCATAAGGTTGACACCAAAGGGCTTGTCTGTGAGTGCCCTTGCCTCGTCTATTTCTGCCGCGAGCCGTTCCGGATCTCCGTGAGCGGCGGAGATGATGCCAAGTCCGCCGCCCTCAGAGACAGCCGCTGCAAGGCGGGCATCGGAGATATGCGCCATGCCGCCCTGTAAGATCGGATACCGGATGCCGAGCAGCGCGCAGAGTTTTTCTGTACGCTGCATAGGATCAGCCCTGAATGCCGGTGATGTAATCGACCAGCTCCTTGACGGACTTGCCGGCCTTTGTGACGTCCAGCTCCACGCCGTCCATCGCGTCCTCAAGCTCCATCACGACTTCCTGTGCAGAGAGAGAATCAAGGTCGAGATCCTCAAAGGTGGTCTCATCGGTAATCTCAGACGGATCAATCTCCAGATAGTTTGCGAGAATCTCGATCACTTTTTCCTTAGTCATGGTAAGTTCCTCCTGAATAAAAATTGGTTGATATTCTGATACCGCGGAAATGGCGGTTACCATTTAATAATGCAGGCAGCGCTGGAAAGTCCGCCGCCGAATGCGACCATCGCGATGAGGTCGCCTTTTTTGAGTTTGCCGCTCCGCGCAAGCTCATCGAAGGAGATTGCGACGGAAGCAGAGGATGTATTGCCGTATTTGTCGATGTTGACGACGAATTTCTCCGCCGGCAGACCGAGCTTTTTCGCGGCGAAGTCGATGATGCGGACATTCGCCTGATGCGGCACGATGTAGGAGAGGTCTGCGGGCTTAATGCCGATCTGATCGCAGACGATGTTAATGTCATCCACAATGCGGCGCACGGCAAATTTGAAGGTAGCCTGTCCGCTCATGTGAACAGCAAGCGGCGCGACCTCCTTCTCATAGAAGGGCGAATTGCCCTTGTCCATTGGGATATAGAGTTCCTCGCGGCTGCCCTTTGTAAAGAGATGCGAGGTGAGATAGTTTTCGCCGGGCGCAATCACGAATGCACCTGCGCCGTCACCGAAGATGATGCAGGTGGAACGGTCGGTCCAGTCGAGGATGCGGCTGATGCGTTCAGCGCCGAGGACGAGCGCATATCGGATGCCGCCTCTCGCGATGAATGCGGCAGCGGTATCGAGTGCAAAGAGGAAGCCGCTGCAAGCCGAGTTGACATCGAAAGCGGGGCAGGAAGCACCGATTGCCGCCTGTACCTGTGCGCCGACACCGGGGCAGATCTCGTCATTGGAGACGGTTGCCGCAACGATCAGTTCGAGCTGATCCGCCGTAATGCCGGCAGCTTCCAGCGCACGCTGTGCCGCCTTGACTGCCATATCTGCCGCAGATTCGTTCACAGAAATGCGCCGCTCCACAACGCCGACTCTCTGCCGGATCCATTCATCCGAGGTATCGACCATCTGGGCGAGGTCATCGTTCGTGACGATTTTTTCCGGCAGATACGCGCCGGTTCCCAAAACCTGAATGCTCATCTCATCATTCTCCTGAATTATTGTTAGTCAGATTGTTTCTGTCATCCGCATCGCTGAGCGGCTCTTTCATGACGCCGCGCAGGAAGCAGTTAAAGCCGAACCGGAAGTATCGGATGGCATCTTCCCGCGGAAGTCTGCGCGTGACAGCATCCACGCTGTAGCCGCGGCAGAAGCACCAGATCGCGTAAGTAAGTGCATCGGGATCGACATCCGCCGCCCAGCCCTGTTCGCGGGCATAGGCATAATGCGTCTTGATGCCCTCCGCCCACCACTGACGGTTATTCTCGGTGAGGGCGTCATGTTCAAACATATAGCGGCTGAACTGCATTTTGACATCGTAGGTGCGCAGCAGCACATTGACGCCTGTGGTCAGGCAGAATTCCACAAAGCTTTCGCGGTCGTGGTAATTGGGCTTGACGCTCTCGCGCATCTGTATAACGGCGTTTTCGTAGACGATGCGCAGCACCTCATCGCAGTTTGCGAAGCGGTTATAAAAGACACGGTTAGAAGCTCCTAACTCCTGCGTGATCCGGCGTACATTGACCTGATGCGCGCCTTCTGTTGTAGCGATGTGTTCTGCAATGGCAATGATTTTATCGGAGATTTCATCACGGATGCGCGGGGATTTTGCATCGGGCATACTGTGTATAGCTCCTTCCGCATAAAATGCAGGCTGCGTGTCAGCACACACTGTGCCAGCACACACTGTGCTAACATTATACCACAGATCGTATGATCTGTCAAGGGGAATTTTGCCGCTGCCTTTACGGGTTTTTCCGCTGCCTGCTGCGGACAGAAAAACGGCATGATTTCTGTAAAAAATGTTACAGCGATTGCAGAAAAAAGGGCTAATAACAATTTAGGTGGTTTTCAGCTGATCTTATTTGTAATATAAAATAAGGAATCGCTGCGCGATGCTATTTTGGAATGGGCGCCTCTATCGCAGGCGCCCAAGCCCCCGAGCTCTTGATACGCTTAGAGAGTTTCGCGATCTGCGGATCGCGACAAGGGGGCGCTGCCCCTTGACCCCGCGCGCTTTTTG
>DGVV01000069.1 GCA_002395085.1 Ruminococcus sp. UBA4275
CTTTTTGAAAAAAGCGCGACCAAAAACTTCAGTTTGGATAAACAGATCATTCATTTGACAAATCATGTGTAACCACATAAAAAGTTACATACCCGTATTTTTACAGTTCGTACGATACAGAATCACTCAGCCGTTACTTCTGTATCAAATATCATTTTCTTGCAGGCGCCGCAGTAATACGATTCGATCGTGAAGGAAGCAATCGTATGCTTTGCCGCCGTAACACGCCCTGCATCTGCCAGCGCATCAAAAAAATCTGCCTTCTTCTCCCCCGATTTCCAACGGACAGCACTTCTGCCGTCTCCGGAGAGAATCCCCTTTTTCATTTCCTTGCCGCAAAAAGGACAAATCATAAAACACCTCCCGATAAAATACCGGTTTCTTTTCACCGCATCCCGCCGGAAAATCTACTGCTCCTCTGTCAGCGGCCAGCGGATCTCGTCCATGCATTCCGCTATGCGGATCAGCCTGCAAACAATCCAGATCACAATGCCGCCGCAGACAATCCCGACGAAACTGCACAGTGCCGCATCGCCCGAAAGCGACGCCAGCCAGCCCGAACCGTTCATCAAATAATGCAGCAGAATCGCGCAAAGCAGCCAGCGCTTCTCGTAATGTGTCTCCGTCATCTTCCGGAAGATCAGCAGCGACAGCGCAATCTGCACGCCGAAAATGGCCGCGCTTTCGAGGCAGTCCAGTAAGCTGAGCCACAGCGGATGATCCGCAAATGCGGCAAGCCGCGCCGCACTGAAGGCGCTCTCTGCCCCCGCATTGACCTGCTGACCGGCATGGAATATCTGAAACTTCTGCACCCCACGGATCCAGCATTCCAGTCCCCCGTGCCCGATGCCGTAACAGACTGCGGCGCGGGTCGTGCGGATGTCCGTGATCTGCCAGCGCATCGCGAGCCAGCGGGCGGCTTCCTCCAGAATGCAGACCATCTCCGCCGCAATCACCGCCTGATAGCCAGCCGACTGTGAAAAGCCGATCATGTGTGCGAATATATCGCTGAACCGCACCGACAGATAATACGCAGTTACGCCGACAATCACCGGATAGATCCGCGCCGCCCCGTACCGCCGCATCCAGAGGAATACAGCCGCAGGCAGCAGCAGATACACCGTGCCGGAGAGGAAATATCCAAGCAGTACGCCGCCGGAAAACAGAGTCTCCGATGTGCCGCTCATTCCGCCGGCTCTGCGGCAGGCACGGATGACGTTTCCGCCGCCTGATTTTCCGCCGCATCTTCCGCATCCGCCTCCGGCGCATTCAGTCTGCCGTAGGTCGCGTTATAGGTGCGGATCTTCGCCTTGAGCTTTTCGGTGAAATCCGAGCGGAGCGTGCGCCACTCCCAGTTGCCGCCGAGGGTCGAGGGGGTATTGATGCGCGCAGACGGCGGTGCGTTCAAGAAATCCTGAAGGGGCGCAACCGCGATGTTCGCAATGCTGCCCCATGCCGCACGCAGCATTGCCTTGGGGAGCTGCTTCTCCTTCTTGATGCCGAAATACTGCATCGCATAGGCATTGGTCTCCGCAGAATTGCTCTTGACCCAGCCGCGCAGCGTGTGATTATCGTGCGTGCCGGTATAGCAGATGCAGTTGGAAGTTGCGAAATTGTGCGGCAGATACGGATTCGATGCGCCGCTGTCAAATGCAAACTGCATCACCTTCATGCCGGGGAATCCGGTGCGCTTCAGCAGCCGCACAACCGCCGGCGTGATATTGCCCAGATCCTCCGCGATGACATTCATCTGCCCGAAGCGCTCCTTTGCCGCCTTCCAGAGTGCATAATCCGGACCTTTGCGCCATTTGCCGCGCTCTGCGGTCTCCGCGCCGTAGGGAATCGCATAATACCGCTCAAATCCGCGGAAATGGTCGATGCGCACAACATCGTAAAGCTTCAGCGTGAAGGCGATGCGGTTCAGCCACCACTGATAGCCGTCCTCTGCCATTTTTTCCCAGTTCCACAGCGGATTGCCCCAAAGCTGTCCGGTCACGGCAAAGGCATCGGGCGGACAGCCTGCCACAGCAGTCGGCTTCTTCTCCGCATCAAGCTGGAACAGCTCCGGCTGCGCCCACACCTCTGCACTGTCATACGCCGCATAAATCGGGATGTCTCCGATGATGCGGATGCCCTTGCCGTGCGCATAACGCATCAGCGCCTCCCACTGGGAGAAGAAGCAATACTGCACAAAGCTGTGGAATTCAATATCCTCGGCGTAGGTTTTCTTTGCCTCTGAGATCGCCTTTTTCTCGCGCTGCGCAAGTTCGGGTTCCCATTCATACCACGGTCTGCCGTCATGCGCATTCTTCAGTGCCATAAAGAGGGCGTATTCCGGCAGCCACGCCTTCTGCGCCGCACAGAACTTCCTGAACTCCGCCGGCTTGCGCTGCGCAAATTTCCGGTAAGCCATCCGCAGAACCGGCAATACCTGCCGGTACAGCAGCGCATAATCAATGCTGCGCTCAGAAGACTCCCACGGCAGCGAGACATAATCCGAAGGTGAAAGCCAGCCGCGTGCGGACAGCATATCCAGACTGATGAGGTACGGATTGCCCGCAAAGGTCGAACAGGACTGATACGGCGAATCGCCAAAACCTGTCGGAGAGAGCGGAAGCACCTGCCAGTAATGGCAGCCCGCCTCACTGAGAAAATCTACAAATTCATACGCCGCCTGCCCAAGCTTGCCGATGCCGTATCTCGACGGCAGCGACGATACAGGCAGCAGAATACCGCTTTCACGCATCGCGTGTACACCTCCGGAAATTCAGTTTGCAGCACGATTTTACTGCGCTGCGTATTTTTTATGCCGCCGCGCACATCCTAATTGCATCATGCGGGGAAGGCAGGAGCATCGGATATGCGCGTACAGAAAGGCGAATACATCGCCGCTTTTTTATTCGGATTTTTTGCCTACGGTCTCTTTGAAATCGCCGGCAGAGGCTATACGCACTGGTCAATGGGACTGCTGGGCGGCATCTCCATGATGCTGCTGTACAGTATGCAGCTCCCGCGCCGCACCGCCGCACTGCTGGGTGCAGTGTTCGTGACCTGTGCGGAATTCACCGCCGGCATCCTCGAAAACCGCATTCTTGGCTGGGCGGTCTGGGATTACAGCGGTCTCCCGCTCAATTTCATGGGGCAGATCTGCCCGCTGTATTCCGCAGTATGGTTCGTGCTGTGCCGGTTTGCACTCATCATCTGCGGGAAAATGCGCGATGCCTATGCCGTCAGAGATTGAGATCGGTCAGGAAAACGGGATCTGCACCCGCTTTTTTGAGATAAAACCGTTCTGTGCGCGTCAGCGGCAGCACATACGCAGCTTTTCCCGCGGGGAAATCTCCCGCTAAAATGCGCGTTTGCAGCGTTTTGACAAACGCCTTTGCCCGTTTGGAGAGCGGTTCGCCGTCCGGCAGGAACAGCCCCGCGCCGCCTGCATCGTAAAAGAGCATGAGCGCAACGGGCAGCGTACAGCACGGATGCGCCGCTGCTGCCTCCGGTACGGCAAAGCCGTCGTCCCAGTTGTATGCATCCAGATAGGCAAACAGGGTCTCCTCATCTGTGATCTCCTGCAAACCGCTGAGCAGTTCCTGCTCCGTTTCGCATTCATACAGCAAATGATCTACAAGTTCCTGATTCATACGCCCCTCCGTCAGTCTGCCCAGATACCCAGCGAATCAATATACTCCGCCAGCTCACAAGCCATTTCGCACTGTTCCGGTATGCGCGGATGCCCCGGCGTCGCCCTGCCGCTGCGCGTAAACCGGAACCGCTTCACCCGCGGACTGCCCATGCGTTCACAGGCGTCATCCAGAAGCTGCTCCCAGAATTCATCGTGCATCAGAACCGTCAGCATGAGAATGAACACCGCATCCGGATATTTCTGCATGAGATCGCTGAGAATCTCACAGTAACGCAGCAGCCAGCGCTCCCGCTGTTCCGGCGAAAGGGTCTGATCTGTGCCGTCAAAATGCTGATCGTTCTGCCCGATCGCAATCGTCACGACATCAGGGATATAGCGCGAAAAATCCCACTGTGTCATCGGCGTGAAGGGCAGATAATCGAGCTTGTCATAGGCGGTCTCCAGACCGTATCTGCCGTTGTCGAAATAGCCGGTGCCGTCAAAAAGCGCAATGCCGCCCTGCGCCACAAGATGCACCTGCGCGTGCAGCAGACGCGCCGCCTGCATCGCGTAGCTGTGCCACGCATTGTCATACACCGAATCGTAAACCGGCGGATCAGATGCCGCAACATAATCCACCGCCTCCACAACCGATCCTGCGGTCACGCTGTCTCCGTAACACTCCATCTTCCGTGCAGGCAGCGGCGGCAGTTCACAGAGGTCTGCGCCGTCTGCAATCTCAATCCCGCGCAGCACAAAATGATGCGTCGAATCCTGCCGCTTGAACAGGATGCATTTGTGTCTGCCTGCGCCGTCCACGGGGATGTCATACCGGTTGTCGGCATCGCCCAGCGCAACCGTATGCTCCTTCCCGTCAAGAATGCAGCCAAGCTGTAGTCCGTTATAGCTGATGTGATTCTCAATCACAAAGGTCAGTGCATCGCCCGTAAAGGCCAACTGCACCAGTGATCCCGCCCAGATGAAATCCGGTGCATCGGGATCGGTGAAATCAATGCGCCCCATGTATTGCAGGCGCTTGTCTGAAGGTCTGATCGTATTCATATATGGTATCCTCTGGATGTTCTTCTGTTTCTTGCAACGGCAGGCGCGTTTCAGCTTTTCTGTGACGCGCCTGCCGTTTGCTTTTTCTGCAAAGGATGATCAGTTCTGTGCTTCCGTTTCGCCCAGACGCTTAACCTCATCCATGAAATGCTGATCGTTCGTCAAATCAAATGCGGTGCGCAGGAACAGGCGCTCCAGATCGTAGCGCTGCTGCTCGTCCGCCGATTTTGCCAGCGTCACCGCCAGATTCACCAGTTCGGAATTCGGGGGCGGCTGGAGACCGTATTTCTCATAGGTGTCAATGGTCTGCCCGTGCGTGGGCGGCGTGAACTTCTGACCAAAGGTCTTCATACGCTTCAGCACATCCTGAAGCTCAAATTCCACCGCCTTGGAAGGCTGGAAGCGGATGCTCTCAAAATAAAATACCGCTGCTGAATAAAGATCCTGCGCTGTGTAGCAGTAATAACCCATATTCGCCAGCACGCGCGCGATGCGGTCTGCGGACGTGCAGAGACGCAGCGTCTCACGGTTGACGGTGAGCAGCTTCTCCTGATTGTTTGAGAATTTGTAAAGCTCTGCCAGCTCAAACCGCATATCCGCTGCAACAGGATTGAAACGGATGCTGCGCTCCAGTACCTTCTCCGCCGCACGCGCCTGCTTCTGCTCCAGCAGGACAAAGCCGTAAAGCGAAAGATACTGTGCAAAATCAAACGGCGCACGGTCAAACTCCGTATCCTCCGGATAGAAATACCGGTACATATGATACTCAAACGGATTGCGGAAACTGAACCACCTGGTGTCGCTGTTCTCAAAATACTTCTCAATCTTCCCGGAGAGTGCCGCAAGCAGCGGTTCTGCTTCATCGCAATTGTTCTCATTGACCAGTTTCAGCGCATCGCGGAATACCTGATCCAGCGGCTTGCCGTCAATCGTTGTGGTCTCTGCGAAATTCGCGCGCACATCATCCGGCAGCAGCGAAAAGGCGTACTCCGCAACCGCTGCGGAAAGCTCGTTCGCATTCGGCTCGTTCACAATGTCCTCGGCAATATCCCGAAGATGCTGCATATCCTTTTTCAGGTCGCCGGTCATCTCCGTGCGGATCTGTGCCATCAGCTCGTTTACAGTCATGTGTTTTTCCCTCTCGTTTCATGTTATGATAACAGAAAGCGGGCGGCATCCGATGCGCCGTCCGCCCTCTGTTTCAGGCGGATCTCAGTCCTCTGCAACCGCCGCAATGCCGAGGACGTCCAGGCTCTCCTTGTCCACCGGCGACGGGCAGCCGCTCATCAGCTCGCGGGCATTCTGCACCTTCGGGAACGCCACAACGTCACGCAGCGACTCCGCCTCTGCCAGCGTCATGGTCAGTCTGTCCAGACCGATGCCCAGACCGCCGTGGGGCGGTGCGCCGTACTGGTATGCCTGCACCAGGAAGCCGAATTTTGCCTCGATCTCCTCGTCCGTCAGACCCAGCGACTCAAACATCTTCTGCTGAAGCTCATAGTCCGTAATACGCATCGAACCGGAGCAAAGTTCTGTGCCGTTCAGCACAAGGTCATACGCCTTCGCAAAGACCTTCTCCGGTGCGGTATCAAGATATTGCAGGCACTCATCCATCGGCATGGTGAAGGGATGATGCATCGCCATCCACTCGCCGGTTTCCTCGTCCTTCTCAAAGAACGGGAACTGCGTGATCCACAGGAAATTGAACTCGCCCTTCGGAATCAGATCCAGCTTCTTCGCAAGCTGAATGCGCAGTGCGCCCAGCACCGGCAGTGTCACGGATGCCTTGTCCGCAACGATCAGTACGACATCGCCCTGCTCTGCACCCGCGGTCTTCAGGATCGCATCCAGCTCACCCTCTTTGAGGAATTTGCCGAACGAGCAGGCCGGCTCTGCATCCACCCAGCGGATGTATGCAAGACCCTTTGCGCCGATGCCCCTGACCATCTCGACGAGCTTGTCAATCTCCTTGCGGGTGAGAATCTTTGCAGCATCCTTCGCGGTAATGCAGCGCACGGTGCCGCCCTCTGCAAGCGCATTCGCAAAGACAGGAAATTCCACATTCTTCACGGTTTCAGAGAGGTCGGTCAGCTCCATGCCGTAGCGGAGATCGGGCTTATCCGAACCAAAACGGTTCATTGCCTCGGTATAGGTCAGGCGGGGCAGCGGGGTTTTCAGTTCTCTGCCCATCACGTCTTTGAACAGGCGGATGAGGAAGCCCTCGGTGAGATCCAGAATGTCATCGACATCGACAAAGCTCATTTCGAGGTCGATCTGCGTGAACTCCGGCTGACGGTCTGCACGGAGATCCTCATCGCGGAAGCAGCGTGCAAGCTGAATGTAACGGTCATAGCCCGCAACCATCAGAAGCTGCTTGTAAATCTGCGGAGACTGCGGCAGCGCATAGAATTCACCGTGATGCACACGCGACGGCACAAGGTAATCTCTTGCACCCTCCGGCGTGGATTTCATCATCATCGGAGTCTCGATTTCAAGGAAGCCGTTTTCATAGAAATACTGCCGTGCGCACTGTGCAATCTTGTGGCGCAGAATCAGATTCTGCTGAAGCGGTGCGCGGCGCAGGTCGAGATAGCGGTATTTCAGGCGCAGCTCCTCATTGACCTTCGTTTCTGCGGTGATCTCGAAAGGCGGGGTCTTTGCCTTCGCCAGAATGCGCAGCTCCGTCACGTAGATCTCGACATGACCCGTTGCGATCTTGTCGGTCTTGCTCTCGCGCTCGCGCACTTCACCCTTTGCCAGCAGCACATATTCGCTCTTGCAGGATGCCGCCTTCTCAAAGAGGGCGCGGTCTGTGGTGTCGTCGAATGTAAGCTGCACAACGCCTGTACGGTCACGCAGCACGATGAAGATAATGCCGCCCTTGTCGCGGACGGTATCCACAAAACCGCCGACTGTGACGGTCTTGCCCGCTTCCAGCACCTCGCCGCAGTAGCAGGTGCGCTTCATACCTTGCATATTGTCCATGTTCCTTTTACTCCTTATGATATGGATTTTTATTCAAATGCAGACGGCGTTCAGCAGCCTGCAATTTTATGCTTCAATCGTGTGCGGATTTGCCGCTCAATAAAAAACGGGCTAATAACAATTTAGGTGGTTTTCAGCTGATCTTATTTGTAATATAAAATAAGGAATCGCTGCGCGATGCTATTTTGGAATGGGCGCCTCTATCGCAGGCGCCCAAGCCCCCGAG
>DGVV01000055.1 GCA_002395085.1 Ruminococcus sp. UBA4275
GAAGACCTTGCCGCAGATATAGATATTATAGCACGGAGGCGTATTGTACAGGGAGTCTGCATCCGCCTGCGTTTTCCACTTCAGCATGGTCGGGGTGCCGGGCAGCACGTCATCCGTGATCAGGTCCTCACGAATGATCGCGATGACAACGCCGGCCGGGCCGATGTTCTTCTGAACGCCGCCGTAGACAACACCGTACTTCGTTACGTCCATCGGCTCAGAAAGGAAGCAGGACGAAACGTCGGAAACCAGAAGATGGCCCTTGGTGTTCGGCAGGGTCTTGAATTTGGTGCCGTAGATCGTGTTGTTCTCGCAGATGTAGACATAATCTGCATCCTCCGGGATCGGCAGATCCGAGCAGTCCGGAATGTAGGAATAGGTCTTGTCCTCCGAGGAAGCGACGGCAACGGCCTCACCGTAGATCTTGGCTTCCTGATAGGCTTTCTTGGCCCACTGACCGGTCAGGATGTAGGCTGCCTTGCGGTTTTTCATCAGGTTCATCGGAACCTCAGCGAAGACGAGCGAAGCACCGCCCTGCAGGAAGATAACCTTGTAGTTATCCGGAATGTTCATCAGGTCGCGGAGATCCTGCTCAGCTTCCTTGATAATCTGATCGTATGCCTTGGAACGGTGGGACATCTCCATAACGGACATACCACAGCCCTTGTAATCCATCATCTCTGCTGCACACTCCTGCAGAACCTCCTCCGGCAGAACAGCCGGACCTGCGCTGAAATTGTAAACTCTGCTCATTGTAAACGCCTCCATTTTGAATTCGTTAGTGGATGTGATACCGCGCAGAATACTGACAAATATCCTATCTGACGGAATCTAATTTATAGTATACTATGTTTTTCCGACTTTGTCAAGTGCAATCCGGGAACATTGTGAAAAAAATAACGATTTTATGAAGGCAATACAAAATCACTGTTTTTTTGTCAATACTTTCTTGTGATAGCTCCATACCTGCCAACTCCTTTGACCCGATTTGGAGCAGCGCCCTTCGCTGTTCCTGGGATCATCATATCACAATCGCCTGAAAAAGTACAGGAACCTCCGGTTGAATTACGAATTTACATTGTTTTTCTGCTTTAACTCTCGTGCTGCTCGACGTTCATCCGCCTCCCGCAGAGACATCGGACAGCCGCAGTAATCCTGCCGGTACAGGTCATACTCCGCAGAAAGTGCCACCGAACGCGCATAGCCGCCGCGCTTCTTGAAGTCGGAGGGAAGATATTTCACGTCGTACTCCCCTGCTATCTCCTCGCCGCAGGCATTGATGTAGGGTGCATTCTTGTGTGGGCTGACCGTGAGTGTCGTCGTAAAGAGTGCGCAACCATTCGCCTTCGCAGCGATGGCAGCCTCCCGCATCCGCTGCGCGATACATCGCTCACAGCGCTCCCCCATTTCGGGTGTATCCTCCGCCCCTCTGACCGCTTCCCAGAACGGTGCATCGTCGTAAGGCGGTGCAAGCAGCGTGATCGGATACGGGTGCGGCACATCCGCAATGACCTGTTTCTGCGTCTCCAGCCGCCGGTAAAATTCCTCCTCCGGCGCGATATTCGGATTATAATAGAACAGCACGATCTCGAAATACGGTGTGAGCTGTTCCAGAACTGCCGTGCTGCACGGCCCGCAGCAGCTATGCAGCAGCAGCCGCGGTACTTCTCCCTGCGGAATCGCCGCAATCACCGCATCCATTTCTTTATGATATTGCCGTTTTTCCACGTTATGCTCCTATTCTCTCCGCATCGTATTCCCATGATTTTTCGTTGATCCGGTACATGGCATTCAGACCAAACGAGATCACGCTGTTCTCTGTCTCATAATCCGCGCCGCCGATTACCTGCATGACCGGCATCTCGGTATCAAACACAAACTGAAAATCCGTAATTGTAATCATCGCGATGATCTCCTCCACAGACGGGATCTCATCCGCCTTCGTATCAAACTGCATCTCCTGCCGCACGACTTCCGCCAGTCCTCTGAAAATATCCGGAACGCAGTCATAGGCTCTGCCGAGCGCCCGCAGAATTGCAGCATTCCGGTCAGGTGTGTAATCATCAGCGGTGATGAGGAACGGCTGACTGCTTCCGAAGGAAGGTAATTCCAGATTATCCGCAAAAAGCGTGTGCTTGCAGGTATCGTATTCCCCTGTCAGTACTCCGAACCGCGCATCACCAAACATTGTTTCCTGAACATATTTTTCACGGTATTCCAGCAACTGCCGCTTCTCGCGAGTTTTTTTCAATCTGCTGCGTATGCAAATGGAGATTCCTACTGCAAAGATACCCGCAATCAACAATGAAATGATAATAATGTCTTTTAGTTCCATATAATACAAGCCTTCCTCGGATATAAGAAAAGGACGGAAAACCGTCCTTTTCGCGTGTTTATTCAACAGAAATGAGATAGAAGTACACAGGCTGTCCGCCGTGCAGCAGCGTGACCTCAATGCGATTATTGAGCTTTGCGGAAAGCTGCTCGCGGAGCTGCTCTGCCTTTTCCTCGGTCACATCCGCACCGTAGATCAGCGTGACGTAACTGGTGTCGCCCTTGACCATCTTCTTGGTGAGCTTATATGCTGCCTTGTTGACATCCTTCTCGGTAAACGAAAGCTTGCCGTTATCCAGTGCAAGCACTTCATTTTTCTTGATCTTCTGACCGTCCAGCTCAGAATCACGGGCGGCAAAGGTCACAGCACCGGAGGAAACCCGCTCAAAAGCACGGGTCATTTCGGCGCGGTTCGTATTCAGGTCAGCAGTCTCATCGTAGGCAAGCATCGCAGCGATACCCTGCGGAATCGTGCGCGTCTGAAGCACAACGACATTGCGGTTTGCAAGGTTGATTGCCTGCTCTGCCGCCATAATGATGTTCTTGTTATTCGGCAGCACGAACACTGTTTTTGCAGGTGTTGCGTGAATTGCACGCAGAATATCGTCTGTAGAGGGATTCATGGTCTGACCACCCTTGACGACCTGATCAACACCGAGATCAAGGAAGGTGCGCTCCAGACCGCCGCCTGCTGCAACAGCCACAAAACCGAATTCCTTCGTCGGCTCAACAGGGATCACATCCTGCTGTTTGACAATCTTGGCTTCCTTCACCTTATTCTCATGCTGAATGCGCATATTTTCGATCTTCGGACGCGGGTCGTTGATGAAATGACCGAATTCCAGTGCCTTAGTCAGCGCGCAGCCCGGCTGATCAGTATGAACATGAACCTTGATAATCTCATCATCCTCGACAACCACCACACAGTCACCGATTGTTTCGAGATAAGCACGCAGCTTTGCGCCGTCCACAGAGGCATCGTTCTTCTCGATCATGTACTCGGTGCAGTAAGTGAAATTGATCTCCTCGTCGTACTGTGCAACAGCAGCGTTGAAGTCAACCTGCGGATCGGGAACAGAGCGGGTTTCCGGTGCTTCTTCCGGTGCTTTCGCGCCGCGGAAGGATTCCAGCATACCGCCGATGATAATGCAGAAGCCCTGTCCGCCTGCATCGACAACATTTGCTTTTTTCAGTGCAGGGAGCATTTCAGTGGTCTGCTTGAGAACGTCATTCGCCTCATCCAGCACACCCTGCCAGAAATCCACCGGCTTAAGATCCTGCTCAGCCAGTTCTTTCGCCTTATTGGCAGCCATACGGGAAACCGTCAGAATCGTGCCTTCAGTCGGCTTCATGACAGCTTTATACGCGCCTGCCACGCCAATTTCAAGTGCCTTTGCGAAATCCGCATTCTCAGCGGTTGTGAGACCAGCCAGTCCCTTCGAGAAGCCGCGGAACAGCAGCGATGTGATAACGCCGGAATTTCCGCGCGCACCTCTAAGCATAGCAGATGCAGTAACATCCGCGACCTCAGCTACCGTTACATCGTCGGAGAGAAGCTCCAGTTCCCGTTTTGCAGCACTGATGGTCATGGACATATTTGTGCCGGTATCGCCGTCCGGAACGGGGTAAACATTCAGCTCGTCCACGGAACGTCTCTGATTCGTAATCAGGATTGCGGCATAGATG
The DNA here is from genome assembly GCA_002395085.1 of Ruminococcus sp. UBA4275. GTDB lineage: Bacteria > Bacillota > Clostridia > Oscillospirales > Ruminococcaceae > Firm-04. The sequence continues at coordinate 4,021 of DGVV01000055.1, forward strand.
ATCGCCGCTTTTAACTGTTTTCCGGTAATCAAGTTTTGATCCTCCAATTCTTTATGCGCGGATGCCGTCGATATAAACATTGATCGCAGCCGGCTCAAAACCGGTCGCCTGCTCGATTGCATAGCGCACCTTATTGCGGATGCTGGCGGTAATCGCATTCATATTCGCGCCGATACCGGTGACGATATGCAGCTCAACAACCAGTGCATTGCGGCGGGTTCTCAGTCGGATGCCGCGGCGGATGTCGCCCGGAAAGAGTCGGGTTTTGAGCGTTTCAAGCGGGGATGAATCGTTGAGATCCGCCACGCCAAAGCAACTCGTGACCGTGTGTTCGATCAGCGAATACAAATACGCCTTCGAGACACGAATACTGCCGAGATGGTTTTCAATCACGATCATACTGGGCACTCCTTTCTGAAATATCTTTCTCTATTATAGCACAAAGCCTGCAAAAATACAAGAGTATTCTGAGATTTTTCTATTCCGGCAGGAAAAAGCGCTCCGGCATGAAAACCGGAGCGCCTTTGTTGTGAATAATTACTCAGAAATCAGGATATTTGCATTCGGGAACAATGCGCGTGCGGTTTCCTCAAGGTGCGGCGGAACCATAACCAGTGCAAGCGAGGTGCAGCCCTCAAAGGCATCTTCTTCGATTTCCTCGCAGCTTGCCGGGATTGCAAGGCCCTCCAGCGACGTACAGTCAGAGAATGCACCGCTGCAGATCTTGACAAGCGTATTCGGCAGAACGACCGATTTCAGCTCATCCAAACCGGCACACGCACCGGCGCGGATTTCGAGGTAGCCGTCCGGAATGACCAGCTCAGCACCGTCATCATACTCTTTGCGGCGGATTTTCGCGGTATATCTGCCGTCGCCAATGATAGCAGGTGCTTCCGGTTCAGGATCTTCCACGAAATTGAACGAGACATTTTCACCGAACAGTTCGGCTGCCTGTTCCTCAAATCTTGTCGGCAGCGTCACCTGTTCCAGCGAATCGCAGCCTTCAAAGGCATCCTGTTCGATTGTTGTCACAGAATACGGAATCACGACTTCGCGCAGAGCTGTACAGTCAGCAAATGCGCCTGCGCAGATCTTTTCCATCGTCTCCGGCAGTTTGACTGCTTCGAGTTCCTCCATACCGGCGCACGCACCGGCACGGATTTCGCGGTAACCGTTCGGAATCATGAAGAACGGCGCACCGTCATAATGGCGCTTGCACTCCTTCGCGGTCAGTCTGCCGTTTTCAGGGATAACTGCACCGAGATCAGATTTCCACGGAATGCTCGTGCCGTCAGTTTTTTCAGCAGTCTCGCCCAGCACATCCAGTTCCGGCATATCATCCGGTACGACCTTCTCCGGCGCGTTTTCGATCACCGGCTCATTGATGTGATCCAACACCTCAAGACCCAATGCGCTGTGCTGCCACGGTGCAGCAGGAGCAATGTTTTCGAGCGATTCGAGCGTCGGCAAATCATTGATTTCCTGCATATTACCGTCTGATTCTGCCGGCTCAGCGGTCATACTTTCGATCAGTTTATCTGCGACATTTGCAACCAAATCACTGTCAGACTCCGCAAAAACGGTCATGCGTTCCGCCATTGCAGCGATTTCAGCAAGTTCCGCTTCTGTGAGATCCACGTCTGCATCGGAATCATCGTACTCATCCCCAATTGCCTCCAGAACAGGCAGACTCTCGGCGGAATCTTCCTCAGTGGTTTCCTCGGCAGATGCCTCCTCTGTTTCCTCCTCTGCAAGATCGTCAAGCGATTCGAGAGACGGGAGTTCCTCTGTGGTTTCCTCAGCAGATGCCTCCTCTGTTTCCTCCTCTGCAAGATCGTCAA
>DGVV01000029.1 GCA_002395085.1 Ruminococcus sp. UBA4275
ATCATCGCGCAGCGATACCTTATTTCCGGCCAAATGGGGCGGATCATTGCGGCACGGGCGGGAATATGGTATAATGAATACGGAAATAGTTTTCGCATCGTGTAACCATTTTTATGTCAATCCGGTCTTAATGGATAGGGTAAGGAAAAACGGGACGGGAAAGGAGGCGGAGCATCTTGGAAGATGAGCAAATCATCGGGCTGTACTTTGCGCGGGATGAACGTGCCATTGCAGAAACCGGCAGAAAATACGGGATGCTCTGCAAGCGTCTCGGACTGCGCATTCTCGGCAATGAACAGGATGCAGAGGAATGCTGCAATGATGTTCTGCTGAAAACGTGGAATTCCATTCCGCCGGCAAGACCGGATCATTTTTCGGCATATCTCGTAAAGCTCATGCGCAATACCGCGCTGAATCTTTATGAAAAGCTGCACGCTGAAAAGCGCGGCGGTACGCAGACGGCAGTTGCGCTGGATGAGCTGAGCGAGTGTCTCCCCGCTCCGGATGACGTCGAAGCGGCACTCTCAGAGGCGGAAACCGCTGAGCATCTCCGCGCATTCCTGCGGACGATGTCGGAGGAGGCGCGCAATATCTTTATCCTGCGCTATGTCTATATGATGCCGATTAAGGACATTGCAGAGAAATATCAAATTGGCATCAGCAAAGTGAAGGTTTCTCTGCACCGCACACGAAAGGCGCTGCGGGCATATCTGGGAGGTGATGCGATGTGAAGGCTATGACATTACTGAAAGCAATGAGTGAGATTGATCTGCGTGACATTGAAGCGGCAGCAGAAGCAGGTGCAGGCGGCGTCCGCACGTATACGGAAGATGCCGCAGAAGATCCGCCTTCTGCGGGGGCAAAGACATCTTTGCCGATGCCGGCGCTGAACGGCAATTTCCGCAAGGCAGCTCCGGAAACGGAATCCGCAGGCGGACGCGGCATTCTGCGCTGGCGGATTGCCGGATTTGCAGCGGCGGCAGCCTGCTTCGCCCTGACGGCGGGTGCAGTTCTGCATTTCCGCGGACAGGATGACGGCTTTGTGGCGTCGCCGTCGCAGCCTGTGCTGATTACGGAGATTACCGCGGCGGATACGACTGCGCCTGCCGTGCAGACCGTTTCTGCCGTCACGACGTCTGTGACGCAGCAGAATCAGACCGGCAGCACAGCGCAGATGACCGTCACGACGCTGACGACCGGCGCGGTCAGCGGAGATGAGACTGCGGAGTCAGCGGCGGATTCTGCGCCGGAAGATGTTTCAACGGAAGAAACAGTCCGGCAGACAGAGGAGACTTTGCTTACCGCGACAACCGAAGTTTCACAGCTTCGTCAGGTGTGTGTACCGGCGCTGCTTCTGACGGGCGACTGCGGCGGTGAACTGGGAAGCGAATCCGAATTGACCATCATTCGGGAGGCGGATGCCATTCAGGCGTATCTCAGCGGAAAACAGCCTGAGATCATGCTTGGAACAGGCCATAAGAGCGCCGCGGAAGTATCCGCGATTGAGAATTCGCCGGTGCTTCTTCGCATCCGGTGGCAGGCGGAGTCTCCGCGCTGGGAATCTTACGGTTTGGGCGGTGTTTCCATAGATCATGACGGCGTGCTTCATGTTCTTGCTGAATGTTACTGCCCGACGGCGGAGATTCAGGAGAAGCAGCCGTGGATTTATGAGACCTCGCTGCTGATTGAGGCAGACAAACTGCCGGAGATTCGCGGGATGCATCTGGATCTGGATGAACACATTGAAGAAGATGACAGCATCCTGTCATGGCTCAGATATTCCGATGCACTCAGCGATGACATCAGCATCGAATATTACGAATAAAGGGAGGATTGGACTATGAAATACAGAAAACAGCAGAAACTGACTGCCGGCTTGCTTTGTCTGGCAGTTGCAGCACAGAATGCAGCCGCAATGCCTGCTTTTGCGATGGCAGGCGGTGAGACCGGTTCGCTGGATGCCTGCATTCAGAATGCGGAAGAAATGGCCGACAAGGGCATTTCGGTGATGAGTGTCGGTATGCCGGTTGTCACGGTGGATTTTGGCAAACTGAAGCTGAATTACAATCCCGGCAGCGGGAAATGGTACAGCGACAAAGCCGAAACCCGCGGCAGACTGGTTCATTCGGAGACGGCAGACGTGCAGGAGGTCGTCATTGGCGGCGCGGAACACTTCCGCTTTCAGCTGAAAGACGGCATTGCGGAGGAGAAAACCGAGGACGGCACATGGGAACGCACGCACCGTCTGGATATTATGCTGCGGGAGATTCAGTCCTACCGTCCGGAATATGAGAAGACCTTTTATGATAATGCCTCGCAGAAGATGCGGGACGTGCCGGAAATTGTGAGTTTTCCGCTGACCTTTGTGATGACGCCGGAAGCGGAGCAGCCGGAGTGTCAGGTTTTTCTGGAAGGCGAACTGCTGGATACGATCCGCTGCACGGATTATGAACCGGGCGGCAGCGGGGGAAACGTGCATCCGCAGCATGACAAAGAACCGGATGTCAACCCCTCTGCAAAGATTGATTATTTCACAAGCAGCGGCGACATTTCACTGGACGGTTCTATCAGCATTTCGGATGCCGTGATTGTGAACCGCCTTGTGGCAGAAGACAGCGATATTCCGGTCACGGATCTCGGTATGGATCTTGCAGACCATGACGGCGACGGCATGATCAATATGTGGGATGTGCAGGATCTGCTGTACATGGCAGTCGGAACATCTGCCAGTAAATGGTACCGGATCAGGGGCAGCGAAAAACCTGTGGTTCAGCAGGATGCAGTATTGCTGTACACGCAGGAGGAACAGGATGCTGCCGCCTCGGAAATGTTCGGTATGACGACGGATGCGCTGCGGCAGCAGAACGGCAATGTCAACAGCAAATTCACGGAGGGCGAAGATTCCGTCACGCTGGAGATTCTGTTCTTTACCGCACATCCGATGGCAAAATACGCCGTGCAGGGCATCGGTGCGGATGAATCCGGTGAATTGCATCTGACGCTGAGTGTGCTGACCGGTGCTGCGGATGCGGAGAATACCGCTTACTGCGGCCGCATTACCCTGACGCTGCCGAAAGAAATCCCGCTGAGCAGTACCAATGTACATCTGCACTTTGATGCCTTTGATTATGAAAACGAGTACAGCCATTCTTTGCCGCAGTCGCTGGTATATGCATCAACGAGTACAGAGATCTGGCAGGAGCCGAAGCGCATGGAATATGAGACGGTCGATCCGAATTTGCTGCTGAGCCGTCCGCTGGATTACACGGTGGAAACGCTGCGCAGCGCAGAAGATGACATTGATGATCTCTGTATGCGCATCGCCCAGATGAGTAAGGAATCCCTTTTCAATATATATCGTCTGGAAGGGGACGGGGAACGCAAAGAAATGCATCAGTATGGAGTGGTGACCAACAACGGCAATTATCAGCGCATTGAGATTCTGATTCTGATGACGGCTCGCACAGACGGCGTACAGGGCATTCTGAATGCTGTTCCTTATGAAGTGAAGCTGGATCAGAACGGCAAGGCAACCGTCGCGCTGACAATGCTGACCGGCAGCCGGCACGATTCTCTTGCAGCCTATGATGTGCTGCACGTTACGGTGGATGTCCCCTACGGTTTGCTGGATGCGGAACAGACACCGGAAGCGGTCTGTTCCAGATTCTACGATGTTGATGACGCAGAAGACTTTGCAAAGGCAAATATGCCGGTTGATCTTTATCTGAATGCGGAAGCCATGCCGGATACACTCCGGCAGATGATTGGCACAAGCTGCAAGCAGATTCACGCGCAGGAAGTGACACATTATGCCTATGAGGGCGGCATGGATTATTTCGCGCAGCAGTTCGGCTATGCAGATTTTGACACTCTCCGCAGAAAGGTGGATAAAACGGGCATCACGCCGGTGCTGGCAAAGCTGGATGAGCCGATGAACGGGACTGATGAAACGCTGACGCTGGGCTTCCTGCGCTTTACGGAAGGGTTTGATGATTTCGCGGTCACGGGACTGGAATACGACGAGATTCAGAATAAGCTGATTGTCAGGACGGCTTCGTATTACGATCTCTCCGCACGTTATGTCGGTACGAATACGCCGCATACCAATATGACGCAGTACATCTGCAAGCTGACGCTGCCGGAGGGATCACTGTTCAGCGGAATCCTTGTGGAGCAGCAGAATACGGTGTTTGATCAGTGCAGCGATCCGAATGCGGATGTGAAATTCCGGGAGGCACAGTCTGAATGCCCGATGCTGATTCAGACCGGAAGACACTACCGGCAGCCGGATGAAGTGCCGGAGGGTGCGGTTCTCCTCACTGATACAGGCGATACAGAGGGATTTGCGCCGGAGTACGCAACGCAGGCAGATTCCGGTTCGCGGGTAAGCGTTTACTATACATTTGAGCAGGGCGAGGAGGAAGATACGCTGACGCTGTATCTGTATGATCGGGATGGCGCGTACAACGATGTCCTGACCGGTCTGGAGCGCTGCCAGAACGGCAGACTCCGCCTGCATCTGCTGAGTCTGTATACTACCGGCAGCTGCATCGGTTCGTATGACCCGTGCAGAAAGATGACCTATACGCTGCCGCACGGTGTGCTGGATGATGTGAGGGGCATGGAGCTTCAGACGGAGATGACCAGTTTCCGGCAGGAACTCCTGAACTGCGAAGCAAAGCAGCTTTACATCCCGCCGTATACGGTTTCCTACGAGGAGATTCTGATATACGATCAGACCAGGTATAATTACAACAAAGGGAATATTACTCCGGATTTCTATAAGGCAATCCCGCTGGATACCACAGATGAAAACGGTCAGGCAGTCGGGTTTGATGCGGACGGCAAGGATAATTTCGGCTATCTGCTGACAGAGGGCGAGACAGAGGATACCCTCAGCCTGTTCTTCCAGCTTGAGGGCGGATATTTCGTCTGGGATCTGGAAGTCAGCTCGCTGGCGATGGATACAGACGGCATTCTGAATGTCGATGCAGTTCGTGTGGCGAATACATACTCGCTCAATGAGGGCTTCTATCGCCGTGACCTTCAGATTCCGCACGGATTCTTCTCAGACATCAAGGGGCTTCATGTCATGCTCCATACGATTGACGGTCAGAATGCGGAAGAAATGAACTACTGGGCAGACGGCATTCCGGTGGTGGCGGTATGGCAGAAGCATTTCGCTTCGGAAGAACAGACACCGTTTACCGGTGATCTCACGCCGGAGATCACGGAACAGAAGCACTGGACCTACGGCGATTCGCAGCCGTTCATTCAGGATGAAGAAGATCTTGCAGAACTGGCAGAGATCTTCCGCTGCACGAATGATCCCGCAGAGATTCAGGCACAGATCGAAGGCGCGGACGGCAAAAAAACAGACTGGATCACCTTTGAACGCAGCTGGAGCGATGAACAGGATATTCTTACCGTCATGGCATACCGCGCCGGCACGACGCAGTATGAACGGCTCCGTTCTCTGCGGCTGGATGCAAACGGCATTCTGCACGCGGTTTACGACAGCTATCAGGGCGGTGACATTGCGGAGCATAAACTGGATGTCTGCAAGCTGAATGTCCCGCGTGAGATTCAGGCAAAGATCAGAGGCATTGTCAGGGAAGTGCAGCCGCATATCGTGGTTTCCGAGCAGTTTGAGCGCTGCGGCATTGACCTGCTGAATGAGATCGGGGATGTGTCTGAACGCAGAGTGGACGCAGCAGAGGTTATCAGCTGGGAATATGCCGAATTCCGCGGCGATTACAATGCACCGGATGATGCTTTTGCAGAAGCGGCAGCGATGGTGGGAAGAACGCCGGATGAGATCCGGGAGATGCAGTACAGCGATTACGAGGAGGAAAGAGGCAGCTTTGTCATGTGGTATATTCAGCCCGGTGAAACCGAGGATGAGCTGCATCTGATGATCAGCATTCCGGACGGCGGCGCATACGATTACAAGCTGGAAGCGCTGAATACAGCCGAGGATGCCATCATCCCGACGCTGTACCGTGTGCCGGCAGCCAATCCCGCAGAGGGCGGCTTTGTCTGCGCCATGATTCTGACCGTCCCGCACGATGCGCTGAATCCCGACATGGTCGGAAAGGGCATGGAGCCGGTGGAATATACCGAACACGGCTACTACAGAGATCCCGCATTTGATGCGCTGGGCGACAGCCGCTTTGATCCCCTTTATGCCAATGCGTATTACAAAGAATACATCGAACAGCTTGAACCGGCGGAGATTGTGCTGACGGTCGATTCCGGGGAGCAGAATATGACGTATGTTCCGCTGAAACGCTGCAACGACAGTACATGGGAATTTTACGAGGAGGATTATCTGCAGGGTTTCGGAGATGACAGCACATGGGAGAAGGTCTGTGCGTTCTTCGGGTGTGATACGCGGGAAGAAGCAATGACGCATTTCGAGGGCGAAAATTATGCACCGTGGATTCAGTGGCGGCTGATGGAAGGCGAAGAAGAAGATACCCTCGCGCTGCTGTCCTTTGATCTGCCCGACGGGTATGACAATCACGAGCTGATTCCGCTTGAATACACCGTGACTGCGGACGGCACACTGCAAGTCTACGGGTGGGATCGGCTCAATATGTACCGCAGACAGCCCTATGTCCACTATGAGGAGCTGCGTATTCAGCACGGCAGCCTGCCGGAGATCCGGGATATGCAGTGGATTGAGCTTGTCGGCACGACGGACAAGGCAAACCGCATCGCGGTGGAACAGCCGTAAGGCACAGAGCGATTCCTGATCTGATAAACAAAGCGGAGAACCGGTCAGACGGTTCTCCGCTGTTGCTTTATAGCACTATAGATTTACAGAAAATACGCATAATTTATCAGGGCTAATAACAATTTAGGTGGTTTTCAGCTGATCTTATTTGTAATATAAAATAAGGAATCGCTGCGCGATGCTATTTTGGAATGGGCGCCTCTATCGCAGGCGCCCAAGCCCCCGAGCTCTTGATACGCTTAGAGAGTTTCGCGATCTGCGGATCGCGACAAGGGGCGCCGCCCCTTGACCCCGCGAGCTTTTTGAAAAAAGCTCGACCAAAAACTTCAGTTTGGATAAACAGATCATTCATTTGACAAATCATGTGTAACCACATAAAAAGTTACATACCCATTTATCATAACGGGATTCTTAATTCACCCCACGATGGTAACAGTCGCGGAGACGGGGCGGTTTTCGGGGTGGAGCAATTCCAGCGGCTGCAATGCGATATTCGGAACGCCCGCGGGATCGAAATAGATCTGCCGGATGCGCGTATGCCGGCAGGGGTCATAGAGAGGATCTTTGCTGTAACTGCCGCATTTGCCGTCGATATGCGACATCGGACGTGCGTGGTAGACAATCAGTGTATTGCCGTACTCATCCACAACAAAGGAATTGTGGCCGGGGCCGGATTCATCGCTGAGGTCTGCGGTGCTGAGAACGGGCGATGTGATTTTTTTCCAGTTTTTGGTGTTCATGAGGTCAGCGTCTTCATTTGCCTCCAGCCGCCCGACGCAGTATTCCGAACCTGTGCCGGATGCCGAGAAGAACACATATACCTTGCCGCCGTTCTTGATGACGGCAGGGCCTTCGTTGACGCGGTTGTTGACCTTTTCCCAGTCATATTCGGGCTTGGTCAGCAGAATGGGCTTAGAGATGAGTTTCCACGGTTCTGCGGGATCAATCTCCGCCATAAAGAGGGAGGAATCGCCCTTGATCTCCGCCCATATCACATAATGTCTGCCGCCGTTCTCGAAATAGGTCATATCAAGGGAGAAGCCCGCGAAGGATTCGGTATCGCCGGCAGATGCCTGCATCTGACCGCATTCTGTCCAGTTTCCGGTCATGGGGTCGCCGTCACATTTGAGGACATAGGGGCGGATTGCCCAGACATTGCTGCTTGCGCCGGCGGCGAAGAAGATATACCATGTGCCGCCGATGCAGTGCATTTCGGGCGCCCAGATGTGCTTTGCCATGATGCCGCTTGGATGCGCCGTCCAGACGGTTTTTTCTTCAGCGTCTGACAGCCCCGCAACGGTATCGCTGCTGCGGAGAATGATGCGGTCATAGCCCTTGTCCACGCTGCCGTAGGCGGGATAGGAAGCCGTGAAATAGTATGTGCCGTTTTCACCGCGCACAACGTAAGGGTCTGCGCGTTCTTTGATGAAGGGATCGGCGTAATCCGCGGCGAGTACCGTGCCGGGAATTTTATACGTGCCTGGCTCTGCGGTATTGATCGAGGCGAGTGTTGCTTCATCCCAATGCACGGCGATTTCCATACTGCCGCCGTCGCTGTACAGCGCGGTGACGGTCTCCGGCATGGTGATGCTGCCGCCCTGTTCCGCGAAGACATTGACAGGCTTGAGACCGATATTGTAGGGATGTGCCGAACTGCTTGGGAATGCACCGGTCAGTGCGCTGTACTGTTCGCCGGTGATCGGGATGACATAGCCGTGGCGCGGGGTGAAATCAAAGCTGTAGTCATTGCGCGAAACGGTGGTGAAATTGTCGAGGTCATTGGTTTTCTGCATGACATAGTAGCCGTTTCCGTAGGCGTCGGACATCAGCAGCCATTCATCCTTGCCGATGAGCTTGTAGATATTCGGGCCTTCCACGCCGAGATTGCCCTCAGAGATTTTGTGATCTTCCGTATACGGGCCGGAAGCGTGCGCAGCTTTTGCAAGGAAGATGCCCTTGGTGGTTTCGTCCTTGTAGTACATATAGTATGTGCCGTTCACGAAGATGATGTCGGAGTCAATCGCATCGTGGCCGCTTTTCGGTGCAAGGAGGATCTCCGGCGCGGTATCGAGCTTTTTGAGGTCTTTGCTGTATGCGTAATACATAATGGTGCGGTCGTCTGTGCCGGGTACACGCGCCGCGAAATAGATCATGTAGGATTCCTTTTCGGGATCGTAGATTGCCTGCGGCGCCCATGCGCGGTCAGCGTTCATCATATTGGGATATTTGTTTGCAATCTCAATGAGGGATTCATCGAACCAGTGAACGAGATCAGTGGATTTGGCGGAGATGAGATTGCGGTTGCTGTTCCAGCCGAGGGAGGATTTCATATCGGTGGCAAGCAGATGATAGAGACCGTCCTCACCCTTGAAGATATAGGGGTCGCGGATGCAGCCCGTGCCGACCGACGACTGCCAGACTGCCTTGCCGCCGTTGAGGGCGGTGAAGTGGTAGCCGTCGCGGGAGATGGCGTAGGAGAGGCGCTCCTGATCGGGCGCATTGCCGAGGAAATATGCAAACAGGTAGGCGACTTCTGTTTCGTCATAGGGAATCTCGCAGAAGGCGGGTGCATCGCCCTGCCCGCCCAGCAGGAAGTTCATGAGATAAGCGGTGTCCGTGCGGCTGACCGCACCGTCTGCATTGAGATCTGCGATCTGGGCTGTCACGCTGTCAAATCCGCCGCGGATGCCCTGTTTCAGCAGCGAGAGGTCACGCGCATCGAGCTGCCTGTCGGCGTTGAGGTCGCCGCGCAGGAAGGTGTATTTGTTCCCCGCAGGCCGGATGTAGAATTTCTGACCCTCGCCGCCCCAGTAATCGTACTGTGCGATGTTTGCGCCGTCCTCATAGCTGATGTCCCAGACATCGAGGGAGGCATTGCCGCTGCTTTTTGCACGGATGCAGTAGGCGTCATCGACGCGGGTGAGGGTAAAGCGCTGGGATGCCGCGCCGGTATATTCGCTGAGGGAGACATTGCTGCCGTTGGTGCTGTCTCCGCTTTCAACGGTCAGTGCGAGGGCGGGGTCTGCGGCAGAGAGGAAGGCGCAGCAGCCGTCGCCGGTGCTGATGATCTGCCACTGCTGCGAAGATTCGCCGTTTGGTGACCACTGTGCGGCGTTGCCGTCTGCTTCGGCGGTGATGAGTTTGCCGCTGAGCCGCGACATGACAGTATAGGTTGCTCCGCTGATGACTCTGCCGGCGGTATCGGCGTATTCGGCAGTGAACTGTGCAGCGGATGCCTGTTCTGCCTGCGGGAATGTGCCGGCGGAGAGTGCCGTCAGCACGGCAGCAGAGAGTGCTGCGAATGTACGTTTTGTTTTCATAATTCTCTATACCTCTTTGCAATGCGGAAAGCTTCTGGGATGCGTGTTCCTGTTCGGCGGATGCCGGTTGCTTTTATCATACCATATTTTCCGCGAAAGAACAATGCTGTTTTGCACCGATTTTGTGCAAAAATTTGCACGGCGGCGGGGAGCCCCCGCTTCAGTCTGTAGATAAAGTGTCTCCGACGGTTTTATATTGAGGGCGCCGCCCTCAAACTCCCGCTTAAGGGCTGCTAGCCCTTAAGAATCCCTTATTTTGTGAACCTAGAATTTCAACGAATTTACATTACTTTTCTTATAATGGGATTCCAAA
>DGVV01000145.1 GCA_002395085.1 Ruminococcus sp. UBA4275
TACCTTTATCGACAAGCTGAAACGGAGAACCGCAGACACGGTTCTCCGTTTTTGTTGTATTATTCACCGTCATCCGGAACGGTCACATCCTCAATGAGGCTGCGCAGTTCCTCAACGCCCTCCCCTGTCACAGAAGAAAACACCGTGACGTGGAGATCCTCGAACTGCGGCAGTTCATCGGGCAGCGCCGCCAGACGCGCCGTGCGCTCCGTTTTATTGAGCTTATCAGCTTTTGTCAGCACAATCGCAAACGGCATCTCCAGATCAATCAGGAAATTGACCATTTGCAGGTCATTCTGGGTCGGCGGATGGCGCATATCAATCAGCAGCAGAACAGCGCGCAGGTCGCGGTCGTCCTGCAAATAGGCATTGATCAGCTCCTGCCAGCGCTTCAGCTCCGATTTTGACCGCTTGGCATAGCCGTATCCGGGCAGATCAGCAAAGGTGACGTGCTGGCAGCGATAAAAATTGATCGTTGCGGTCTTGCCCGGCACAGAACTGACGCGCGCGAGACTTTTCCGCTGAAACAGCTTGTTGATGAGGGTCGATTTGCCGACATTGGAACGCCCCGCAAAGGCGATTTCCGGCGAACTGCACTTCGGCAATTGGCTCGCCGTGCCGTATGCGGCTGCGAATTCAGCGACATTCCAGTTCACTAGTACCTCCGTTCTGTCTGGTCGGGTGCGCTCAGACCGGAGAAGATTTCACCGTCTTGCGGCGCTCCGGATGCTTCGGGCTGAGCGGCAGCGTGATTTTCGTGGCATCATCGGGATGCAGCGGCTCAAGCTTCGTATCATAATGCGGCGGAATCAGCGCGGTCTCCAGCACCGTCTCGACCGTCTCGCAGGGAATGAAGTCGATTGCCTCGCGCACGACCTCATCCAGTTCCGCGAGATCCGGCACATTGGCAGCGGGAATCAGCACCGTGCGGATGCCGTTTTTGTAAGCAGCCATAGATTTTTCCACGAGTCCGCCAATCGGCAGCACATGACCGTGCAGCGTGATTTCGCCGGTCATGGCGATGTCGTGGCGCACCGGAATCCCGCTCAGCGCAGAAACCAGCGCCGTCAGCATGGTAACACCCGCACTCGGACCGTCCTTCGGGGTTGCACCCTCCGGCGCATGAATGTGGATGTCCTTGGTCTTGAAGAGTTCGGGGTTAATGTCGTATTTCCGTGCTTTGGAGCGTGCATAGGAGATTGCGAGCCTGGCGCTTTCCTTCATGACATCGCCCAGCGAACCGGTCACGGTGATTTCACCCTTGCCATCCATCGTCAGGACTTCCAGCGGCATCAGCACACCGCCGACACTCGTCCATGCGAGGCCGTTGACCATACCGACGCTGTCGGTCTTAGCATAGTAATCCCCGATGAACTTGTGCGGGCCGAGTGCAGATTCCAGCAGTTCCGGCGTATAAATCACGCGGCGCATCCCTTCCGTAAGGATGGTCTTGGCGCATTTTCTGCACAGCGATGCGATGGTGCGTTCCAGTGTGCGGACGCCCGCCTCGCGGGTATAGTAGTCAATGAGATCGTAGATGGCAGCATCCGAAATACGAATCTGCGCGGCTTTCAGACCGTTCGCCTTGATCTGCTTCTTGATGAGATGCTCCTTCGCGATGTGGAATTTCTCCTCCCGCGTGTAGGAATTCAGCTCGATGACATCCATGCGGTCAAAGAGCGGCGCGGGAATCTGGGAAGCATTGTTGGCGGTCGTGAGGAACATGACTTCCGAGAGATCGAACGGCACTTCAAGGAAGTGATCGCGGAAGGCGTGATTCTGTGCGCTGTCCAGCACTTCCAGCAAGGCAGCGGCGGGATCGCCCTTAAAATCGCCGGAGAGCTTGTCAATTTCGTCGAGCAGAATCAGCGGATTCATGCTCTTTGCCTGCTTCATTGCCTCGATGATCCGGCCAGGCATAGCCGCGACATAGGTTTTGCGGTGGCCGCGAATCTCAGCCTCATCGCGGATGCCGCCGAGCGACACACGCACATAGCTTCTGCCAAGTGCCTTCGCAACGGACTGTGCAATCGAGGTTTTGCCGACACCGGGAGGGCCGACCAGGCAAATGATCTGCCCTTGCAGTTTGGGCTGCATCACATGGACGCTCATTGCCTCCAGCACGCGCTCCTTGACGCGCTTCAGGCCGTAATGCTCCTTATCGAGCAGATCAGCCGCCTTTTCGATGTCAAGCTTTTCCTTGGTATAGACGCCCCACGGCAGCGCCAGTGCAGTATCAAGGTAATTGCTGATGACATAAGCCTCCTGCGAACCGGCAGGCATTTTTGCGAGCTGTTTCGCCTCTTTCGAGAGTTTTTCCTTGACCTCATCGCTTGCATTCAGCGCGGCGATGCGCTCCAGATACTGCTGCGGATCCGTGGAACTGTCAGCATCATCGCCCAGTTCCTCCGTAATGGCACGGAGCTGTTCGCGCAGGAACATCTCCCGCTGTCCCTGATCAATGCGGGACTGCACATTGGACTGGATCTCCGCCTCATATTTCAGAACCTCATTTTCCCGCATCAGCACGGCATACAGCATGGTAAGGCGCAGGAACAGACTCCCCTCCTCCAGCATAAGCTGGCGGTCACGGTAATTGAAATCGACATTCGACCAGATGCCCTCAAAGAGTTTCTGACCGTCCTCCTCCGAGAGGATCATCTCGGCAAATTCGCGCGGGATATTATGTGCAAGGCGGCAGTTTGTGACAAACTCCTCCTTGACGGTCTTGCAGATTGCCTGCATCTCGATCGGGTCGGTTTTGGATTTTGTATAGGTACGCAGCGCCTTGCCGGTGCAGCGCCAGTACGGCACTTCCGCATCTGGCTCCATGAATTTGTTGATGCGGATGCGGGCGATGCCTTCCACCAGCACGCGGACGGTTTCTCTGCCGCGCAGCACCTGCCGCACCTCGCAGATCACGCCGGTACGGTACAGATCTTTTGTTTTGGGCGATGTGACAGCCTGATCGCGCTGTGTCACCAGCACAATCCTGCGGTCTGCGGCAATCGAGGCATCGACAGCCTTGCGGGATTCACTTCTGCCGATCTCGAAATCAATGACCATGTGCGGAAAAGCAACGAGTCCGCGGAGTGCCACCAGCGGGATTGCCGGTTCCAGCTTGATCTCCTCCGGCACATCTGCTGCTGCCTGCACAGATTCGTCCATGCGTTCTTCTTTCTTTTGCATTGTATTTTCCATTCTGCCCTGCGCGGCGGACTGACCGACCCTGTGCCGCGTGCGCAGCCGCGGCAGGGGATCATGCTGTATCACTGTCTTTGACTATCATTATACTAAATTCCGTGCAAAAAAGCAAGTGGAAAAGGTTTCTCATTTGTGAAATTTTCCTGAAAAATGGCAAATCTGCCAGTGCAGACAATGATAAACAATCTCCCGCAGTCAGAAAGCTGCGGGAGATCCGTTATGCAGTGGTAATCGCGTTTCCGTCCTCATCCAGCAGCAGCGGTGCAGTCTGATTCTGCACGCATTCAGCCGTGACAACGACCTTTGCAGCACGGGAATCAGAAGGTGCATCAAACATGGTCTGCATGAAGATGCCCTCCAGAATCGCACGAAGACCGCGCGCGCCGGTTTTCTGCTCAATGGCGCGTTTCGCAATCTCGCGGAGTGCATCCGGCTGCACTTCCAGTACAATGTCATCGTAGCGGAAGAGCTTTGCGTACTGCCGGAGCAGTGCATTTTTCGGCTCTGTGAGGATGCGGATAAGAGAATCCTCATCCATCTCATCCAGCGTCGTGATAATCGGGAGTCTGCCGACCAATTCCGGCACGATGCCGAATTTCACGAGATCCTGCGGGATGACCTGCCGGAAGATGTTGGCAGTTTTCTCCTTTTTGGAAACGACCGGTGCATCAAAACCGAGCGCAGAAGACTGCGTTCTGTTGATGATATGGCGCTCCAGACCGTCAAATGCGCCGCCGCAGATAAAGAGAATGTTCTTCGTATTGATGTGAATGAACTCCTGATTCGGGTGCTTTCTGCCGCCCTGCGGGGGAACATTGGAGACTGTGCCTTCAATGATCTTGAGGAGCGACTGCTGCACGCCTTCGCCGCTGACGTCACGGGTCAGGGAAGTGTTTTCAGATTTACGCGCGATTTTGTCGATCTCGTCGATATAGATGATGCCGCGCTCTGCCGCATCCACATCGAACTCTGCTGCCTGAATCAGACGCAGCAGCACATTCTCGACATCATCACCGACATAGCCGGCTTCCGTAATCGTCGTCGCATCCGCGATTGCGAACGGCACATCGAGAATTTTGGCGAGGGTCTGCGCGAGGTAGGTCTTGCCGACGCCGGTCGGGCCGAGCAGCAGGACATTACTCTTTTGCAGTTCCACATCGTCGCCGTCATCCTGCGAGAGGATGCGCTTGTAGTGATTATAAACAGATACGGAAAGCGAAATCTTTGCCGCTTCCTGTCCGATGACATACTCATCGAGGACCTTTTTGATTTCCGCAGGCTTCAGCAGCTTGATGTCATGTTTGCCGGAAGCAGATTTGCTGCCCGCCTTGGAAGATTTTGCCTTCTGCGACATCGTATCACCATAAAGCAGTTCATAGCAATAGGTAACGCACTCATCGCAGATGCAGTTTGAGCCAGCAGAGAAGATCGAGCTGACGCGGTTCTCGCTTTTGCCGCAGAAATTACAGATCCGGTTTCCTTTTTCAGCCATACTCTGGAACCTTTCTATCGAACTTCAAAAAACCTCAGCGTTTGGTGACAACCTTGTCAATCAGGCCATACTTCATTGCTTCCTCAGCGGTCATGAAGTAATCGCGTTCCACATCGCGCTCAATGTCTGCGAGGGGCTTGCCGGTGTTCTCAGAGAGGATGCGGTTGAGGTTGCCCTTGGTGCGCAGAAGGTTATCGGTGCGAATCTTGATGTCCGTCGCCTGACCGGAGATGCCGCCGCCCATAATCAGCGGCTGGTGAATCATGATCTCGCTGTTCGGCAGAGCCATACGCTTGCCCTTTGCGCCGGAGGAAAGCAGGAGTGCGCCCATCGAGGCGGCAAGGCCGATACAGATGGTAGCGACATCGCACTTGATATACTGCATGGTGTCATAGATTGCCATACCGGCAGTTACAGAGCCGCCGGGGCTGTTGATATAGAGTGAAATATCTTTGTCAGGATCCTGACTCTCCAGGAACAGGAGCTGTGCAACGACAAGGCTTGCCGTCACATCATTGACATCCTCGGAGAGCATGATGATGCGGTCATTGAGCAGGCGGGAGTAGATGTCATAAGCCCGCTCGCCGCGGTTCGTCTGTTCGATAACGGTTGGGACAAGACTCATAGCAGCGTCATCCTTTCTGAAAACGTGCGCTTTTTCGCGCAAAATCGGGATTCCGTTATAAAGCAATGTTCGGTTTCTGCCCATTCAGGAAAGCGAATGGGCAGAAACCGTTTGCAAACATTTGTGTAGGGCGTGCCGATCAGGCTTCCTCAGAAGCCTCAGCGGTCTCAGCCTCAGCAGCGGGAGCTTCCTCCTCATTCTGCTCAGCGAGATCGTTATCGACGACTGCGTTGTTCTTGATGAACTCCACGACCTTGGTAACGCGGAGGTCAAGACGGTACTCCTCCATCGGGAGTCTGGACTTCACGAACTCAACAGGAGCCTGCATCTGTGCAGCGAAGTCGGTGACTGCCTCATCCAGTTCCTCATCAGAGACCTGAATATCCTCAAGGTCAGCGATCTTCTCCAGTGCGAGGCGAAGGGTGACTTCCTTCTTTGCACGCGGCTCATACTCATCTCTGAGCTGTTCCATCGTCATGCCGGTGAACTGGAGATACTCCTCCAGCTTGAGGTCGCCGTACTGCTGACGAAGCTGATTGCTGAACTCCTGAATCTGCTGATCAATGCGGCGGTCATACATGACCTGCGGGATCACAGCATCGGTATTCTCGACGACGCGGTCGAGGACATAGTTCTCGAACTGGGTCTGTGCAGCCTGCTCAGCGGACTCACCGAGCTTCTTCTTCATATCGTCACGCAGCTCTGCGATGGTGTCGAACTCAGAGACATCCTTTGCGAACTCGTCATCGACTTCCGGCAGCTCCTGCATGGTGATGCCGAGCAGCTCAACCTTGAACACAGCAGCCTTGCCTGCATAGCGGTCATCGCCGTACTGCTCCGGGAAGGTGACGTTGACATCGAACTTCTCACCGATGTTCTTGCCGACGATCTGATCCTCGAAGCCGGGGATGAACTGACCGCTGCCGAGGCGGAGCGGATACTCCTCGCCCTTGCCGCCTTCAAATGCGACATCGTCGATGAAGCCCTCGAAGTTGATCTTGACCTCATCACCGAGCTGTGCAGCGCGGTCATCGACATCGACAACTCTTGCCTGACGCTGTCTGAGCATCTCGATCTGCTGGTCAATATCTGCATCGGTGATCTCACGGACCTTCATCGGTGCGTGGATACCCTTGTAATCGGAAACAGTCACTTCCGGCTTGGTGATGAGGGTAGCCTTGCAGACAGCGCCCTCCTCCTTGGAAACCGAAACGATCTCAACAGAAGGTCTGTCGATGATGGTGAGGTTCAGCTCCTTGATGATACCGTCCAGCTCCTCAGGAAGCAGGGAGTTGATTGCATCCTCGACGAAGACCTGCTCGCCGTAGAGCTTCTCGACCATCTTGCGCGGGACCTTACCCTTGCGGAAGCCCTTCACCGCGATGTCCTTCTTCTGGCGCTGATACACGCGCTCGCAGGCAGCCTCCAGTGCCTCGGCATCAAAGGAGAAGGTGACCTCTCTCATATTCACATCTGTTTTGACATCAGATACCAGACTCATAAAAAGTTCCTCCAAATATTTGATTTTCGTCTGCGCTTTGCTTGAACGCACTTTGACAGATACTTTATTATAGCACAAACAGGAGAATTTTTCCAGCAGTTTTTCCGCTTTCTTCGATATGCACAGCTTCAGAATATTTTTTGCGGGACAAACTGTACAAAATCACTCGAAATCAGATGATAACGGATGCCGTCGCGCTCCCCGTTGATCGCGTGACTGTGCAGCGATCTGCCGTGAACGTGTCCGTACCAGCAATCCGCGACCGGATGCCGCCACAGCACCTCCAGCACCTCGAAATTGCACGAAGAACCGTAAATTGGGGGATAATGCAGGAACGCTAGCGGTTTCAGCCCCGCATCCTCCGCAGATTTCAGCGAGACCTCCAGCCGCTGCGCCTCCCGCGCATTGACCTTTGCATTTGCAGGCTCATCCGGCTCCATATTGACCCATCCGCGTGTGCCGCAGATGCCGTATTCGCCGTAAGCGTAGTGATTGTTGTGCAGCAGCTCCAGCGATGTCAGACCATGCTCATCGAAGTATTTGCGCATCTTTGCCATCGTGCCCCACCAGTAGTCGTGATTGCCTTTCAGCAGGATCTTGCGTGCGCCGGGCAGATCGTTGATCCACTGAAAATCCGGCAGCGCCTCATCCATATTCATACCCCACGAACTGTCACCTGCCAGCACAATGGTATCCTCCGGCTGAATCAGATCGCGCCATGCTTTTTCCAGCCGCTGTGTATGATTCTCCCATCCGGCAAAAATGTCCATCGGCTTCTCCGCGCCAAAGGAGAGGTGCAGATCACCGATGACATACAGGCTCACTGAATTCCCAGCCTTTCCTTGACATAAGCGGGCATTGCATCCTGTGCGACAACATCGGAGAAGCGCACAGCCTTTGTCTTGAGTTCTGCAAGTGCCTGCGGGATTTCCATGCCGGATTTTGCACGCAGCAGATCGAGCGTCTCATACTCATCCGCGCCGTCTGCCTTGCCGCCGATGGCTTCCAGAACAGCCGCGCCGAATTTGTAGGGATTTGCGGTGGAAGCAATCAGCATCGGATACTCTGCGCCGGCTGCCGCCTGATAGTCTCTTGCCGCGCAGATGCCGACTGCTGTGTGCGTATCAGAGAGATAGCCGTTCTCAGAGAACACCTTGCCGATCATGGCCTTGGTCTTGGCGTCATCGTAGAAGCTGCCGGAGAATTCCGCCTGAATGCGGTTCTTCAGCTCCGTCGGGATCGCATACTTGCCGTCGGTTTTCAGCGCGGTGAACCATTCGCGGATCTGTGCATCGTTCTCGCCGGTCATGTGATAGAGCAGGCGCTCCAGATTGCTGGAGATGAGGATATCCATAGACGGCGAAACGGTCGCGTGGAAATCGCGGCTGCGGTCATAGACGCCGGTATTGATGAAGTCCGTGAGGACATTGTTGATGTTGGATGCGCAGACAAGGTGGTGGATCGGCACGCCCATCTGCTTGGCGTACCACGCCGCGAGGATGTTGCCGAAGTTGCCGGTCGGAACGGTGACGCAGAAGCGGTCACCCGCCTTGAGGATGCCCTTTTCCAGCATCGTGACATAAGCGGAGACATAGTAGACAATCTGCGGCACGAGTCTGCCCCAGTTGATGGAGTTTGCAGAGGAGAACTGCATTCCGTTGTCATCGAGCGCCTTCTGCATATCCGGATCGGTGAAGATCGCCTTGACGCCGTTCTGGCAGTCATCGAAATTGCCCTTCACAGCACAGACACAGACGTTTTCGCCCTCCTGCGTCTGCATCTGGCGCTTCTGCATGGAGCTGACGCCGTCCTCCGGATAGAACACCATGATCTTCGTGCCGGGGACATCCTTAAAGCCAGCGAGTGCAGCCTTGCCGGTATCGCCGGAGGTTGCGGTCAGAATGACAACTTCCTTGTCCGTGCCGGTCTTCTTGATCGAACGGGTGAGGAAGTGCGGCAGGATCTGGAGTGCCATATCCTTGAAGGCGCAGGTCGGGCCGTGCCAGAGTTCCAGCAGCATAGAGCCGTCCGCGAGCGTCGCAATCTCCTGCACATTGGCAGTCTCAAAGCTGCCGGATTCATAAGCATTCTTCGTGCATTCACGCAGTTCCTCATCGGTAAAATCGGTGAGGTAGAGCTTGAACAGGCGCGCCGCGCGCTCTGCGTAGGAAAGCCCCTTGAGCGCCTCGAAATCGGCAGCAGTCAGCTCCGGAATGGACTCCGGCACGAACAGACCGCCGTCTGCCGCGATGCCCTGCGCGATCGCCTCTGCACTGGAAACCGCCAGTGCCTTGTTTCTTGTGCTGTGGTATAACATATCAAAATCCTCCTTGTGGATATATCACCTATCATAATCCGGAAGCTCCTGCGGATTTACAATGAATTTGCGCACGATTGTGCCGCAGCGTTTACAGATCTGGCAATGCACGTTCTGGCGCGGGCCAAAAGGATGCTTCGGATGCTGCAAGAGCATACCGTTATCAACGCCGCGGACAAATTCGCTGCCACCGCAGTACGGACATTCCGTCTTAATTTTCTGAACAGACATTGTGTATTCCTTTCACATTCCGCTCGCATCAAAAGCGCCTTCGAGATACTCGATCCGCCGCACAAAGCTGCCGGAATATTCCACCTCGGCAACATCGAACCGCGGCTGCAAATCGCACGGATTTTTCAGCAGATACTGCTCAGCCGCACGGATGATGAACCGTTGTTTTTTCGCATCAACAGCTGCCGCACCGGAAATCAGCGCATCAGGTCGGCGGGTCTTGACCTCCACAAACAGCAGCCACTCCCCTGCCCGTGCGATAATGTCGATCTCCCCGCCGCGGATTGTGAAGTTCCGGCAGAGAATCTCCGCGCCGTGCTGCATCAGATAATTGCAGACAGCCTCCTCACCGAGATTGCCGGTCTGCCGCTTACTTCTGCCGTTTTGCATAGTATTTTTTCAGAAAGGACGGTCTGTGCGCAGGGCAGAGACCGTACTCGTCAATCGCAGCATAATGCGCCTTCGTGCCGTAGCCCTTGTGCTGTGCAAATCCGTACTGCGGATACTGCTTGTCCAGCTCCCGGAGCGCGGCATCACGGGCGGTTTTTGCAAGCAGGGATGCGGCTGCAATGCTCGCAGATTTCGCATCTCCGCCGATTACCGTTGCGACCTGCATCGGCAGCACCGGCGGCTGATTGCCATCCACGAGGGCAAGCTCCGGCGAGACCGAAAGCCCCTCAACTGCGCGGTGCATCGCGAGGAGTGCTGCCTGCAAAATGTTAATGCGTTCAATCTCCTCAACCGTTGCAGAGGCAATGCACCATGCCGCCGCCTTCTGCTTAATGATTTCCGCGAGTTCATCGCGGCGCTTTTCGGAGATCTTCTTGCTGTCATTGAGACCGGCAATCTCCAGCCCCTCCGGCAGGATCACCGCTGCCGCGTACACATCGCCGGCAAGCGGACCGCGTCCGGCTTCATCTACGCCGCAGAACACCGGAAATTCCTTCCGGATTTCGCTGTCAAACGTGAACAGCTCCTTGTGAACAACAGGTGCTTTTGCCATGATCCACCTCCGGTATGCAGCTTATTTTGCAGGCCTTTCGAGCGAGATGCGTCCGAGTTTTGTACCGCGGAACTCATCCAGCAGCGTGATTGCCGCCCGCTCTGTATTCGGAACGCCGCCGGAGAGCAGCATTCCGCGATTTTTCGCCATCATTTCCAGCAGTTCAAAGCCTTCGCCCTCCGCATCCGCCGCGATCTTATAGCGATCTGCAAGCGCCTGCGGATAATCGAGGTGAAGCTGTGCCAGCAGCCGCGCTGCGAGTGCCTCTTTATCGAGAATGTCATCGCGGATTGCGCCGGTCATTGCCAGCCGCACTGCTGCTTCCTGATCGTCGAGTTTCGGCCAGAGAACGCCGGGGGTATCCAGCAATTCCACGCCGTCGCTTGTCTTGATCCACTGCTGTGTACGGGTCACGCCGGCTCTGTCCTCGGCTTTTGCGCGTTTTCCGCCCGCAAGCCGGTTGATGAGCGACGATTTGCCGACATTCGGGATGCCGAGGATCATCACGCGGATCGGTCTGCCCTTCATGCCTTTTGCGGCATATTTGGCGAGATCGTCCTTCAGCAGCTCCCGCAGAGCAGGAGCAAATCCTTTGACGCCCCTGCCGGTCTTGGAATCTGCCGTCATGACGGCAAATCCCTGTTTCTGATAGTACGCGATCCACTGCTGCGTGACGCTCTGGTCTGCCATATCCGCCTTATTGAGAATGATGAGGCGGGGCTTACGCTTTGTCATCGCACCGAGATCGGGATTGCGGCTGCTCATCGGCAGTCTGGCATCCAGCAGTTCGGCAACGGCATCGACCAGCGGCAGACTTTTGGTGATCTGTCTTCTGGTTTTCGCCATGTGGCCGGGAAACCACTGAATATCCTTCATATCATCCATTCTGGTTCACCTGTATTATTCGACCTTGCCGAATTCCGAAACCGGCAGAATGCGCAGCACGACCTTGCCGACCACGCTTTCCTCATGCACGAGACCGACACCGGGATCGCGGCTGTCCATCGAAATGGGTCTGTTGTCACCGAGGACAAAATAGTAGCCCTCCGGCACTGTAAAGGGATACATCAGTGCGCCGTTGTCATTGAAGGTCGGCGCGGAAGTATACGGTTCATCGAGTGCCTGCCCGTCAACATAGACAATGCCGTTTGCGAAGTCAATGTTGACCACCTGACCCTCCTGAGCAATCAGGCGCTTGACAATGCGCTTGCCAAGACCCGTCCCGTGGATTAGTGAACCGTCCTGCATCATCACAGTCGTTTCAGGGCAGTCGATGATAAGAATATCGCCGTTCTCATACGTGCGCTGCAAGCGCGAAACAACCAGCCGCTGTTCGTTCAGCAAAGTCGGTTCCATAGAGGGACCGTCCACCGCCGCAATGCAGAATACAAACGTAAACAAAAGCAGCACGACAAAAATGGAGCAGATCACGGTTTCAATGAGATCCAGCACATCGTCCAGAAGATCGGCAGCCGTATACGGTTCTTTTTCAGGCTTCTCCGGCTGCTTTTCGTCAGAAGCCGCCGCAGCAGGCTCATCCGCCGCAGATTCATGCGCAGATATTTCCGCAGGCACTTCTGTTTCCGGCGTGTTCAGTTCTTCGTTCATACAAATCACCTCTGCTTTGCGTGCAGATTACAGCAGCCATGCAAAACGGTCATACCATTTTACAGTATATTCTGCGTCTCTGTCATAGCGCAGGAATGCCGTACCGATAATCTGATCTTCCGGCACAAGCGCCACGCCCGGATTGCGGCTGTCGGTACTGCCGTTGCGGTTATCGCCCATGACGAACACATAGCCTTCCGGCACTGTGAACGGATACGAAAAAGCCTGATCATTGCGCATCGGCAGTTCATAGGCAGCAGTATACGGTTCCAGAAGCTGCTGACCGTCCACGGCAACCGTACCGTGTTCAAAGTCAATATTGATCTCCTGACCGCCCTTTGCAATCAGGCGCTTGACCAGCACGATGCCCAGACCGTTCGTCGTTGTGAGCGTTGTCTGCTCCGCATCTGTAAAGAGCGCGCCTTCCTTATCATCAATGACCACAATGCTGCCGTTTTTCGGGTGGTAGAAATTGTCAAGGAGGAGAATCTTATCATTATTGTAGAGTGTCGGATTCATAGAACCGCCGTCCACAGTGACCGGCACAAGCAGGTATGCATAAAGCAGCAGAAACACAAAAAACGTAATCGGCACAACCTCTGCGACATCAAGGAAATCACAGAGAATGCTCTTAAATGTGACAGGCTGCTTCTGTTCGCTCTGCTGTATTTCAGCGGATTGCTTTTCTGTTTGATCCAGAGTAGTTTGTTCGGACATAAATTTTTCCTCTTTTCTGGCTGGATAAAAACAAAAGGGGACTGCGCCAGTCCCCTTTCGCTTTGATTACGATCAACGAACCAGTCCCTTGACCTTTGCTGCCTTGCCGACTCTGCCGCGCAGATAGTAGAGCTTTGCTCTGCGGACAACGCCTCTGCGGACGATCTCGACCTTGTCAACAGCCGGGGAATGAACCGGGAACACGCGCTCAATGCCGACACCGTGTGCCACTCTGCGGACGGTGAAGGTCTCGCTGATGCCGCCGTGCTTCTTGGCGATAACCGTGCCCTCGAAGACCTGAATACGGCTCTTCTCACCTTCCTGAATGCGGACGTGAACCTTAACGGTATCACCGACATTCAGCTCCGGTGCGTTTTCCTTCATGCTGGACTTGCTGATCTGCTCTAAAGCGTTCATGGGTATTTCCTCCTTGAATGTTTACGGATGTTCATACATTTGCGCACCGGTCTTACGGCACAGCCCATACAACCGAAAACAACGGAGATACGGGGAAAACGCAGCGGACCATCCATGTGTCAGAATGTATGCGCAGACGGAATTGCCTGCGCGTTGCACTTCGACCTCGCCGGTCAAGGAGATCGGCGGATATTCAAATGCTGTATTATTATACCACATTCTGTTCCAAAATGCAAGCCCTTTTGAAAATTTTTCGCATTTTCACCATTTGCGCTTTCCGCAGCACGTCTGCCGTGTGCAGACTGTGCAGCTATATATAGTATAACACGCGCAGCGCCCGCTGTCAACTCCGAAATCATGAAAGGATCATGAAGAATTCCGAAGGGTTCATGAAGATTTGCAAAGGAATCATGAAGATTGCCCGCACCCTCTTGACCGGACGCCGGAAATATGGTATGATGAAATCAACAAAATACGCCGGAAAGGAGCATGGATCATGGAGATTTTGTTTGAAATTCTGGGCGAAGTGGCAGAAGCCGTTTTCGATTGGATCATCAGCAGCCCGAAAGTACCGCGCATCGTGCGTGCGATTGCTGTCAGCGTACTCTGTATGCCGATAATCGCATTGTTCCTGTGGCTGGGATTCGGCTGTCTGCGGGACGGCAGACTGCTTGTAACCGCTTTCTGCGGCCTGCTCGCCGTGCTGATGTCCGGCGTGGAAATGGTTTTGCTTGCCCGCATCTTCCGCCGCTGATCCCCTGCAAAATTCCATATAAATACACACAGCAGGTACACCGAAATGTACCTGCTGCGCGCATATTGGGAAATTGGGAATCGAGAATGGCAGATTAAAGTGTGGTGAGCTTGGCGAGTGCGCGGAGCAGCATGGTCAGATCCGCAGGATTGACCACGTTGTCACCGGTCAGTTCCGCGTTGGCAGCGCCCTGATCGGTCAGTACCGCGGTGCTGTCGCCGCCGACATACCGTGCAAGCATCACGGCATCCTTGATGTCGGTGACACCGTCATCATTGACATCGCCGCGCACGCCCTGTGCAGGCTGCTGTTCAGACGAGACCGTTGTAGTCGTAGTCTCCGGCAGCGACGAGGTCGTGGTCGTGACGGTGGTTGTGGTAGTGACATCTGTGGAAGTCGTGGTTGTCGTGGTGATCTGCGGAGCCGTGCCGCCCTGTTCGCTGTATACCATATAGAACAGGTTTGCGGTGTCCGCCTTGGCAATGCTGTGTGCGCCCGCTGTGACCGGCACAGTGATGATGCCGTCGCCCGAAGCGGTATACTTTGTGCCGTCAACCTTGATCGTTGCGGCGGGTTCCGCAAAAACAAGCGTCAGCGTACCGCCGTTTGCCGCATTAAAGCCGATTGCCGTCGCAGATTCAATCTTGAGGCACTGTGTCAGCGTCATGCCGGCATAATTCACGCTGCCTTTGGCAGATGAGAGATTGCCGGAAATGGTATAGAAGCTGCTCGATGTGCCGTTTGCAGTAAAGTTATGGACATAGCCCGAAGCCGGAATCACAACCGGATCTGTACTGCCCGTTGCTGTGGAAGTCGTGGTTGTGGTCGTTTTCGAGGACTGTGCAGTAGATGCCGAGGTCACAACCGGATCAGACGGTGTGACATAAGAGCCGGAACCGATTGCAACAACCGGCGATTTATACGCCTTCAGCGCGCTCATCAGTGCCTGATTGACCGCATAATCCGCATCGTCAGCGGCATCGCTGAACTCCCACTTGAAGTCGCCGCCGTTCATTCTGCCGGCATACTGCTCCACAACTGCGGGGACATCTGCCGCCGGCGTAGCGGTGTAGCTGTACATATTGGCAGCGGTATCGAAATTGTTGTAGGTGTGGCTGTAGCTGTCACCGAGTTTTGTGGTCTGCTTTGCCTTGACGGATGCAGGCACTTTGTCGTCCTTATTCGCGACGACATACGCATCAAACGAGGTATTGTCCTCGCTGTACGGGATAAAGGACTTCTGCCCCTCCATGATATTGCCGTATGCTTTGATAACGCCGCCGTCCTCGCTGGAGAACGTGCCGCCCGTGAGAATATCCGAGCCCTGCATGGAGGTCAGCATCGGATATTTGCAGTTGCGGAAGTAATTGCTTTCGGAGAAAATCGAGCTGGACTGCGTCGAACCGATGCCGTACTTCGCATTGCCGTCATAATAATTATTGTAGACATGGGCAGTATAGAAACGGACGCGCGGATGGCGCGAATCGGAATGATCGTACCAGTTATGGTGATAGGTGATGTAGAGATCGCTGGTGGTATTTTCCTTGAGGCCCAGCAGATTGCACTTGCCGTTATCCCAGAAGTGGTTATAGGAGAAGGTGATGTAGGACGATTTCTTGCAGTCGAGTGCGCCGTCGCCCTTCGCCTGGTCAGCATCGCCGCCTGCCATGCCGTAGAAGGAATCGCAGTTGTGAACCCAGACATGGTCATTGTCCTGCTGGAGCGAATAGTTATCACCCTCGGAGCTATCGCAGAGCATACAGCCGAGATTGCGGATCTCCAGATTCGACATATTCTTGACCTTGACACCGAAGCCGCGGAGCGTTGCATCTTCACCGATGCCCTCTATGGTCATACCGGCTTTGTACTTGCCGCCGCCGTCAATCGTGAGGTCGCCGCCCACGCTCGCAATGCCGCTGGGATCGGTCACTTCACCGATGATGCGGATGCAGAACGGACGGTCTTCGTAGCCCTTCTTGATTGCATTGAGGATCTCCTGAATGCCTTTGGTCGATGTTGTCGTTCCCTTTGCGCCGGTGATGACATCCGCCGTAACGGAATCCTTGGTTTTCTCGGTGACATACAGCACGACTGCATTCGCCTTCAGCGTGCCGTCTTCATTGTATGCACCGGATGATGTGCCGTTGACCCATCCGAAGCCGGCGCGGTCGAACGCGGTCACACTGACCTGCTGCTCGATCGCTTTGGAAGCATCCTCCTTGCCGGAGAGCAGCGGCACGACCTTCAGCGTATGCGTGCCTGCTTTCAGACCGACCGCATCCGCACGGTAATAGCCGTTATACTGACGGATGAGCATACTGTCAATCTGTTTGCCGTCTGCATAGACATTGTAGCCGCTCGCGCCGGAGACAGGCTCCCATGTGATATATGCAGCTTCAAACCAGCCTGCCGCACCGGATGCGGCAGCGGAAACGGTGACCGTATTGAGCGCTGTATGCGGAGCAGCTGCGGAAAGCAGCATGGCAGCGCAGCACACGATCGCGGAAAGACGCTTGTATTCCGGCTTCTTCATAATGGTATCCCCCTAAGTGACAAATCAGTGTGTGTGCGTATCAGGGCATTCTTTTGCGCCCTGTTTTCTGAAATTTATTATACTGATTTTTGATCCGGAAAACAATGACCAATCCTCCGGAAAACCTGCACAATTATCCTGCACGGTTTCAGAGGGTGCAAATCGCGGGATACTATTTATATGGTACGCAGCAGAGGGTGCTAAAACAGGTGCTGCGCACAATTCTCAGGAACATATCCTAAAAAGTGTAATTGTGTTCGGGATGCGGTTGTGCAGGATGACGAAGTTTGTGAAACTTGAGTGGGAATGCTTGACATTCGGAGGGAAAAGTGATATTCTATATTTAGCACTCGGAGAGATAGAGTGCTAGCACATCAAAATCAAGTCTGCAAAATCCGGATGAAGGGAGGGTGCAGCGCAATGGATGACCGCAAGCTCCGGATCCTCGCGGCGGTGGTCGATGAATATGTTACAACCGGCGAACCCGTCGGCTCGAAAACCATCGCTGCTCTGCCCGATATTCACGTCTCCGCGGCAACAATCCGCAACGATATGGCAGTGCTGGAGCAGCTTGGCCTGCTCGAACAGCCCCATACCTCCGCGGGACGCATTCCGACATTTCAAGGATACCGCGTCTACATTGAAAAATGTATGCACGGTGCGCAGCTCCCTGAGGATGAGAAAAAACGCCTCGATTCCATGTTCGAGAGCGATCAGGCACTGACAGCCGATTCGCTGATTCAGTCCGCCACGACCGCCCTCGCAGAGATTACCAAATGCGCTGCCGTCGCCGTCAATGCGACCCCGCAGTTCTCCGTCATCTCAAAAGTCGAGGTCATCCCGACCGGCAAGCGGCTTTACGTCATCTTGCTGATCACCTCAGCGGGGAACATCAAAAACAAAGCCTGCCGGCTGGAATTCGATCTCAACGAAGAACAGCTTGCATTCTTTACCGCATTTCTGACAGAGCATCTTTCGGGTGTCTCACTCAGCGATGTCTCGCCGGAAATGTTTGAACAGATCGTCACCGCGATGGGCGCTTATATGGCGACGCTCTCCCCGCTTGTGCAGGGACTCTATGAGCTGAGCCGCGATATGATGCGGCAGGAGCTGACCGTCAACGGCACACGCAATCTGCTGACCTGCAATGAACTGGAAACGCAGGACATCGTCGAGTTTATGGAGCATCAGGATGCCATCATGCCGCTCCTCAACGACACGTTCAGCGGCATCCATGTGCTGTTCAGCGACGATGCCAAAGCCGATAACCAGACCTTCGTGATCGGAAATTCGAGCATGATCGTCGGGCGCTACCGCAAAGACGGCAGGGATGCCGGCGGACTGGGACTCATCGGGCCGATGCGTCTCAATTACGCAAAGGTGATCCCGTATCTCGAATATTTTACACAGAAGATCACAGATCTGATCTCTGAGAAGGAGGATGACAGCCATGACGGATGAATTCGATGTTCGCGATGCGGACGGCTGCGAGGACTACGAATCTATGGAGGAAAGCGGTCTGCACACGGATACCGAGGAGACAGCACAGGAAGATACTGCTGCCGATGAGGAAGCGGAGGAGCTTTTCTCGGAGACCGATGACGGCGAGCCCGACATCATCGAGGAAGACCCCGCACAGAAGGCTTTGCAGGAAGCCAATGACAAGTATATGCGGCTGTTTGCAGAGTTCGATAACTACCGCAAGCGCACCGCAAAGGAGAAATCCGAAACCTATCAGGATGCAGTCGCCAAGACGATGCTGGAAATCCTGCCCGCGATTGACAGCTTTGAGCGCGCGATGGAAGCACCGTGCAGCGATGAAGCCTACCGCAGCGGCATGGAGAAAATCTACAATCAGCTTACAACCTTGCTTGGCAAGCTGGGGCTGGAAGAAATCCCCGCGCTGAATGAGCCCTTTGACCCCAAGGTGCATAACGCCATCCGGCAGGTCGAGGACGAAAACTTCGGGGAAAGCACCGTCTGTGAGGTCTACCAGAAGGGCTACCGCCTCGGTGACCGCATCGTGCGTTGCGCAATGGTCTCCGTTGCGAACTAGTCTCCGGATGCATCCGGGAAAACCAATCATCAACAATCCCCGCCCCGTTTTCGCGGGCGATGAACCAATAAGGAGGAACAAATCATGAGCAAGATTATCGGTATCGATCTCGGTACAACCAATTCGTGTGTCGCTGTTATGGAAGGCGGCAACGCAACCGTTATCGCAAACGCAGAGGGCGCAAGAACCACCCCGTCTGTCGTCGCAGTTTCCAAGACCGGTGAGCGTCTCGTCGGTCAGATCGCAAAGCGTCAGGCGATCACCAATCCGGATAACACCGTCATCTCCATCAAGAGAAAGATGGGTACGAGCGAGAAGGTCACCATCGACGGCAAGGCCTATACGCCGCAGCAGATCTCCGCAATGATCCTTCAGAAGCTGAAGGCGGATGCAGAGGCTTACCTCGGTGAGCCGGTCACCGAAGCGGTCATCACCGTGCCGGCTTACTTCACCGACTCCCAGCGTCAGGCAACCAAGGACGCAGGTCAGATCGCGGGTCTGACCGTCAAGAGAATCATCAATGAGCCGACTGCCGCTGCACTTTCCTACGGCATCGACAAGGAAGATGAGCAGAAGATCATGGTCTTCGACCTCGGCGGCGGTACGTTCGATGTCTCTATCATCGACATGGGCGACGGCGTCACGGAGGTTCTCGCAACCGCCGGCAACAATCACCTCGGCGGCGATGACTTCGATCAGCGCATCATCGACTGGATGGTCAGAGAATTCAAGGCGGCTGAGGGCATCGATCTCACCTCCGACAAGAGTGCCATGCAGCGTCTGAAGGAGGCTGCTGAGAAGGCAAAGATCGAGCTTTCTTCCATGACCACTACCAATATCAACCTGCCGTTCATCAGCGTGGATGCAACCGGCCCGAAGCATCTCGATCTCACACTCACGCAGGCAAAGTTCAATGAGATGACCGCAGACCTCGTTCAGGCAACGATGGGTCCGGTCGATCAGGCACTCAGAGATTCCGGTCTCAGCCCGTCTGAACTCGACAAAGTGCTGCTCGTCGGCGGTTCTTCCAGAATTCCGGCTGTGCAGGAGGCTGTCAAGCAGAGAATCGGCAAGGAGCCGTTCAAGGGCATCAACCCGGATGAGTGCGTCGCACTGGGCGCTGCATATCAGGGCGGTATCCTCGGCGGCGACGTCAAGGGCGGTCTGCTCCTGCTGGATGTCACCCCGCTTTCCCTCGGTCTGGAGACGATGGGCGGTGTCTGCACGAAGCTGATCGAGCGCAATACCACCATCCCGACCAAGAAGTCTCAGGTGTTCTCCACCGCAGCCGATAATCAGCCGGCTGTTGACATCGTCGTGCTTCAGGGTGAGCGCGAATTTGCAAAGGATAACAAGAAACTCGGTGAGTTCCGTCTCGACGGCATCGCACCGGCTCCGCGCGGTGTCCCGCAGATCGAGGTCACGTTCGATATTGACGCAAACGGCATCGTTCACGTCTCCGCAAAGGATCTCGGCACGGGCAAGGAGCAGAATATCACGATCACTTCTTCCACCAACATGAGCAAGGACGACATTGACCGCGCAGTCCGCGAGGCACAGCAGTTTGCTGAGGAGGATAAGAAGCGCAAGGATGCCGTCGATGCAAAGAATAACGGCGAGTCGATGGTCTTCCAGTGCGAGAAGGCACTCCAGGAGTTCGGTGACAAGGTCTCCGCAGAGGATAAAGCACCGATTGAGAGCGCTGTCAATGATCTGAAGGAAGCTCTCAAGACCGACAATACCGATGACATCAAGGCAAAGACCGAGGCGCTCCAGAACGCATTCTATGCACTCAGCTCCAAGGTCTATCAGCAGGCAAATCCGAACGGCGGTCAGCCTGATTTCAGCAACATGGATTTCGGCAGCGCAGCACCCGGCGGCGACAGCAAGCCCAATGATGACGGCGTGGTCGATGCAGATTTCACCGAAGCATAATTTCATACGGCTCAGGGGTGGAACGTCCTTCCGCCCCTATCGCCGTACCTGATGCCTGCCTGACGGCCCGGCATATTAGAGAGGAAACTTCAGAATGGACAGACAGAATTGCCGCAAGATTACCGCGGCTGCAATCGCAGTCCTCGGACTGCTTCTGATCGGCTACTTCCTGCTGCCGATCCCGGAGCTGACACTGAACTGAACCGGCGGCAGAATGCAATGCGTGATCCCGCGCGCAGAGACAGGCGGGAGCAATCATGGGCAGCGTCATCTGCCCCGAAAGGATGAACCACATGGCTGACAAAAGAGATTATTATGAGGTACTGGGCGTCGGCAGAGATGTCACGGACGAAGAACTGAAGAAAGTTTACCGTCAGCTCGCCAGAAAGTACCACCCTGACCTGCATCCGGATGATCCGACTGCGGAGGATAAGTTCAAGGAGATTACAGAAGCTTACGAGGTTCTCTCCAACAGCGAAAAGCGCAGCATCTACGATCAATACGGTCATGCAGGACTCGAAAACGGCGGCATGGGTGCCGATGCAGGCGGGTTCTCGGATGTCAGCGAGATCCTCGAAAGCCTGTTCGGCGGCATGGGCGGCATGGGCAGCTTCTTCGGCGGCTCCAGAATGCAGAACCCCAATGCACCCCGCCAGGGCAAAGATCTGCAAACCAGTGTCACACTTGATTTTATGGAAGCGGTCAACGGCGTCTCCAAAAACCTCACCGTACAGCGCATGGAAACCTGTCCGGATTGCCACGGCAGCGGATGTGCCGGCAATTCTGGCATGGAGGTCTGTAAAGACTGCCAGGGACGCGGCATCGTGAAAGTGACCCAGCGCTCCCCCTTCGGCATGATCTCCAGCTCGAAGCCCTGTCCGCATTGCGGCGGCAAGGGCAAGATCATCAAGTCGCCGTGCCAGAAATGCCGCGGTGCAGGGCGTGTCCGTGTCTCGAAATCCATCACGGTCAATGTCCCCGCCGGCATCGACGACGGGCAGACACTTTCCGTCGGCGGAATGGGCGACAGCGGTGTGAACGGCGGTCCGAGCGGCAATCTCTATGTGAGTGTTACCGTGCGTCCGCATCCGCTCTATACCAGAGACGGCTATGACCTGCACTGTGACATCCCGATTACCTATTCGCAGGCTGTCCTCGGTGACGAAATCACCGTCCCGACCGTTGACGGCAACGTCAAATACCGCATCAGCGAAGGTACGCAGACCGGTACAGTGTTCCGTCTGCGCGGCAAGGGTGTGCGGCGTCCCGGCAGAACCGAACGCGGCGATCAGTACGTAAAGGTGTTTATCGAAGTGCCGAAGGGGCTGAATAAGCACCAGAAAGAATTGATCCGGCAGCTTGAGGAATCACTCGAATCCAAAAATTACGCCAAGCGCGAAACTTTCTTCAAAAAACTCAAAGACCTCATCGGCGGCAAGCAGGATGAGTCCAAATCATAAAATTCAGCGCACCGCAGTTCCTTTTCTGCGGTGCGTTCCCTTTTTTTCAGAAAATGCAATTTCCCTCTTGACAAATCAGCTGAAATGTGCTATAATATTCAAGTAGTCAAATCGGAGGCATAGCTCAGCTGGTTAGAGCGCACGGTTCACATCCGTGAGGTCGCGGGTTCGAGTCCCTCTGTCTCCATCCAGCAACGATGCGTAATCGGAAAGATTGCGAGTCACCCGAAATGTCGTATGTATGCGATATTTCGGGCTTTTTTATTTTATGCGCCTTCCGCTTTTGAACCTTACCGCTCATAATGACAGCATATACAGCGGTTTTCATCAACCTCGCAAGCTTTGTTCAGCTTGACAGCAAACAATAAATCTGATATACTTTGTTGTAGCATATCATGAAAGGAGATAACTATGGCAAAGAAAACCGATACAGAACAAAACCGCAAGATCAAAGCGGTTGTCGATATGATGTTTGATGACATCCCCTATTCCGAGGAGGTCACACAGGCGCAGGAGAAGATAAAATCTGCTCTGAATGCGGAATTTGACAAGATAAAGGCTGATCGCCACGAGGACGAGGCTTTGGAAGAACTGCTGGGCAAGTACGGCAAACTCTCGCAAATGGCGGAGCTTGCAGGCTATCCGGCAGACAGTGCCGAAAAGTGGCGGGGCGATACGGAAGCTGTTGACCTTCGTCCGCTGAAAAAGGAGATATGGAAACAGCGCATAAGGATTTATCTGACCTCGGCATTTGCCGTGTTTGCACTATTGCAGGTGTTCTGGCTGATCTACAACATCACCGCAAAGCCCGCTGCCGTGATCGGGAATGTGTTTGTTATCGCAGTTGATTTCGTTTTAGCATCGTTCCCGTTCCGCAAATATCTGAAAACCGAGAAATCCGCCGCGGGAAACAAATACGACACCGATTCATACAAATATCTTCGTACCCGAAGCGACAAGTATGCAAAGCGTCTGCTGAACGGAATTGCTCTGCTGTTTGCGGTGGTGTTCGTGTTTGTGGCATCGGAGCTTAGCTTTTACTTTTTCGGCAATTCAAAATCGGCTGAATTTGCGGAAAATTTCTTCAATAACAGCATTGTGATCGAGATACCCGTCTTTCTGCTGATCAAAAATATCCTCAGCCTGAGAATGATCAGACTGAGGATAAATCTTCCCGATAAGCTGAAATACAAAAAACACATCATCGGCATAACGATATTTTCGGCGGTCTATTGGCTTGGCGTAACAGCTTTTACAGTCATAAAGAGCAAGGATATTGCATACCCCGGAAATGTCTTTATGATCGCAGGTCTTTTCTTCGGACTGCTCGTCATAATCTATGACTTCACATTAAGACGCAGGGTCACATTCACGAATATTGTTATCAACAAGCCGAGGATCGCAGTCTATACGGCTGCTGCTGTTGCGGCATCGGGATTTACGGTCTTGCAGCAGGACACATGGTACACGCAAAGCTACATCAATTCCGTTCCCGTTGTGGAGCATAACACCCACAAGACAGAATACAATGACGAAACGGGCGTTTACACCATTACCAAAACGACCGATGATTTCAGGATCCTGCATCTGACCGACATTCACATCGGCGGCAGTCTGTACTCCTACCGCAAGGATATGAAGGCGCTGAAGGCTTGCTATGCGGAGATCGAACATACGCACCCCGACCTTGTTGTGGTCACAGGCGACCTCAGCTTTCCGCTTGGCATCATGTCCATGTCGCTGAACAACACCGCGCCCGTCGGGCAGTTTGCGGCATTTATGCGGAATACGGGCATTCCGTGGGCATTTACCTACGGCAACCACGATACCGAGTCGCTTGCATCAGCCAATAAGCAGGAGCTGAACGAAGTCTACAAGTCGCTCTCTTTCAAGACTTCGGGAACGCTGCTTTACCCCTACACCCAGCCCGATGTCATGGGCAGGAACAATCAGCTCATCGAGATACGAAACGCTGACGGCACGCTGAACACGGGGCTGTTCATGATCGACTCAAACGCCTACACGGGCGAAGGCATCAACGTCTATGATTATATCCACGACGATCAGGTGGAATGGTACGCTGATGAGGTCAGGCGAATGAACGCAGAGGCAGGTCATACGGTCAATTCAATGGTGTTCTTCCATATTCCCTTGCAGGAGTACAAGACCGCAACCGAGCTTTATCTGAACGGCAGCGACGAAGTAAAATACTTCTATGGCGAAAATCCCGGCGACCACGGCGGCATCACCAATGACCTTGTGTGCTGTTCGGACGATCCGAGCAAGATGTTCGATACCGCCCTTGAGCTTGGCAGCACGACGGGATTCTTCTGTGGTCACGACCACTACAATAATGCGTCTATCGAGTACAAAGGTATCCGCCTGACCTACGGCATGAGCATTGATTATCTCGCAATGCCGGGCATCGAAAAGGAAACAAAACAGCGTGGCACAGAGCTGATAACCATACACGCTGACAGTTCGTGGGAATCAGAGCAGATACCGCTGGAGTCTATAAAATGACAAAAAGCAGATGCTTTCGTTCCTGCGTGCATCCTGATTGCCGGCGGCTTTCGTCAGCAGATGCAGCCCGCATACACACGGCTCATTCTGCCGTATTTTCAGAATCGTCGGGATCCGCTATCAGTGACCGGATCATCTCACTCACTGTGCTGAAACCGCGCTCTCTGGCTTTCTTCTCAAAAAGTTCCCGTTCCTCGGCCGTTACCCTTGCGCGGATGACATATTCCTTGTTCATGCGTTTTTTCTTCGCATTGTCGGCAGGATCGGTTTGATTCGCATTCCTTGCCAAGATCATTGACCTCCTTTCTGTTTGAGATCGGAATTCAATCGCTGTTATATGCCATACTTCTCAAACATTCCGTTTGAGGTATCAAGCGCATCCCGCTTCACTTTCTTCAGCAGCAGATTCCAGTTTGGCTTACGTGATGAGGTGTTATGCGCATCAGAGCCGAACGCGAAATGGGTATGTTCTGCCATGACCTTTCTGGCGATCTTCTTTTCCTTCCAGCTTGCAAAGGCTTCATTATTGATCTGATATACTGCATTGCAGCGGAGGATCGTTTCCAGTTCTTCCCTGCTGTAATACGGCAGATAGCGGTGAACGTGTGCCAGCATGACTTTCAGCTTGAACTCTGCCGCGATATTGTAGATTTCCTCGCTCATCCATTTTTCGTATGGACGGTACGGCAGTTCCAATAAGATGATCCTTGTCCCCTCAATCGCCAGTTTCTCAATGCCTTCAAGCTCTGAGATTCCGTGTTCAATCGCGACTTCTGCGCCAAGGTGAATGTCCTGAACTGCTGTCTGCCCCTGAATCTTCTCAAATGCAGCCTGCCGTTTTTCCAGATAATCAGCGACGGAATTTTCCCGGTGTGCATAGAAATGCGGTGTGGCACAGATACGCTGCACGCCCTGATTCCGCATCATCTCCACCATTTGCAGGGAGGTTTCCACGCTGTCCGCGCCGTCGTCGATTCCGGGCAGTATGTGGCAGTGATACTCTGTTAGGAAAGCCATGACCGTCAGTTCTTCTCCTGTGTTTCCGCCTTGGATTCTTCTGTATCCGGTTCAGGCTTCTCACCGTAATAGCCGTAGCCATAGCCCTTTTTATAATAATACTTGCCCTTCGCGTAATAGCCTGCACGCTTCGTATTTATGCCGTTCATGATAAAACCAAGCAGATTCATCTTTGCCAGTTCAATCCGTTTGAATACGTTTTCAACATCCTCGTCTGTCGTCTTGCCGTAACGCACGACCAGAACAATTCCGGAAATCATCTTAGCAAGCTCCATCGCATCCGTCACGACATTGACCGGCGGTGTGTCAATCAGGATGACATCGTATTTCTCACTCAGATCATGCAGCATTTGCTCCATTGTATCAGAAGCAAGCAGCTCCGAAGGATTCGGCGGAATAGGGCCTGCGGTCATGATGTCCAGATTTTCCATGACATTCTTCTGGATACACTTGTCAGGCGAATGCATTTTGGATACCGCCGTAGAAAGACCTTTCTTGTTCACCAGCTCAAATATTTTGTGCTGTACGGATCTGCGCATATCCGCATCAATCAGCAGTACATGACTGCCGCTCTGCGCGATTGCAACGGCGATATTGGCAGAGGTAGTGGATTTGCCCTCACCGGGATTTGCAGATGACACGGCGAACACTTTCTTATCAAACGTTGACAATGCAAATGACAGATTGGTTCTGATAGACTTGTAGCTTTCTATGATATGGAAGGGTGTTTCCTTATCTGTCAGCTTTACATAGTCATCATCGGCATCCTTCTTCTTTTTGCTGCCACCGAATGCCTGTATTTCACCGATGATCGCCTTGTTGTACTTTTTGCCCAGATCATCTGTATCCTTGATCGTGGTGTCGAAGAAGTCAATCAGGAAAATGATCAGCACAATCAGCATAAAGCCTGCGGCTGCACCGAGCGCTGTATTTTTCATGGTGTTCGGTGCAACCGGATGATTGTAGACCTTTGCGGTATCTATTGTATTGATCGAACCGACGCCGACAGCCTCCTCCACATATTGCGGTGCAACCTGTGTCAGGTCATTGCAGATTGCCGCTGCAACCTCGGCATTTTCGGCTGTAGCAGTCACCTTGACGGCGGAAGTATCGGTCACAGACGAGATCGCAAGGCAGGAACGGATAGAAGCCGGTGTAATCTTCCCGCTTTCAGACAGGCTGAAATTCTGCGAAAGCACATTTTTCTCAAACTGCTTTGCCAGCTTTTCTCCTACAGCGTTCATGACAGCGTCGTCTTTCAGCACCTCCATATAGGTATTGACAAGCTGCTTGGAATTGCTGATGTTGTTTACATTATTCGCATTCTCAGTAATACCGGTATAACTCTGCACATACATCGTGATATGAGATGAATATTTCAGCGGCAGCAGGAATCTGGAAACACTGAACCCGGCTGCACCGCCAAGTATAGCAATAATAATTATTATCCACAAGTGATTCAGCAAAAGGCGCAGAATATCCTTGATAGAATAGCTTTCGTTCATGATGCTATCATTCCTTTCAAACGATATAAACAGTGCAAAGTCTTTTTACACGGATACCGGTTCTTTTTTGATTGACGGTTCTGCTTTCTCAGCGGTCGAAATATACTTCCTGTTAAACTCATCCGGCGTCATAAAAGTAGGCACCATTTCATGGAGCGCACGAATCGCAGTTTCTTCATTGTTTTCAAGCGCCGCATCCCGCAGTCTGCGAAGCTGTATGATAAATTTGTCAACGTCAATATCAATCTGCTTACCAATGAAAATCAGCTTATTTTTCGTTTTCTGCAAGCCTTCCTCATTCATCAGCAGTTCTTCCTTGATCTTCTCACCGGGCCGCAGACCTGTAAACTCAATCTTCACATCCTTATACGGAACTTTGCCGTACATCCGGATGAGGTTTTCCGCAAGCTGAACGATGCGGACAGGCTTGCCCATATCCAGCACAAAGATCTCGCCGCCGTGTGCAATCGCTGCGGCTTCCATGACAAGGCTGACCGCCTCCGGAATCGTCATAAAGTAGCGGATAATATCCGGATGCGTGACCGTAACAGGCTGTCCGTGTTCAATCTGCCGCTTGAATTTCGGGATGACAGAGCCGTTTGAACCGAGAACATTGCCGAATCTTGTGGTGACAAACTCCGTTTTGCAGCCGGGCTGCTCGGAGAGATACTGCACGATCATCTCGCAGCAGCGTTTCGATGCGCCCATGCAGTTCGTCGGATTGACCGCCTTATCCGTGGAAATCATAACGAATTTCTGCACGTTATGGAACTGCGCCAGCGTCGCCACATTAAATGTGCCGATCACATTATTCTTGATCGCTTCCATCGGACTGTCCTCCATGAGCGGAACGTGCTTGTGCGCCGCTGCGTGGAAAACAACCTGCGGATGAAACTGATTGAACAGCTGATTCATGCGGTAATAATCCCGCACGGAAGCGATCCGGACAATCAGGTTCAGATCATTGCCGTGTTCCTCAATCAGCTCCTGCTGAATATCATAGGCATTATTCTCGTAGATGTCCACAATGATGATCTGCTTCGGTTTGTATTTTGCAATCTGACGCACAAGTTCCGATCCGATCGAACCGCCGCCGCCCGTCACCATGCAGACCTTTCCTGAAATAAAAGCCTTAATATCTGCGTTGTCAAATTTGATCGAATCGCGTCCGAGGAGATCATCCACTCTGATGTCACGCACCTGACCGAGCAGCGTGGTATGTGCATCATCAAACAGAAGATTTCCCAGGAACGGAATGACCTTGATCGGCAGCTCTGTTTTGGAGCAGATGTCCAGAATCCGCTTGCGCTCGTCCTCCAGGCAGGACGGAATACAGAATACAATCTGTTCAATCTCAAATTCGCGGATAAACTTCTCAATTTCCGCTGTTGTACCAACGATCTGCGTATCATAGATCATTGTGCCGATTTTGGAGCGTTCATCATCAATGATGCAGACCGGATCAAATACGGCTGTGGATTTATCCTCTGTATAGGGGGATTTCTGTGCATTTCTGATCTCTTTCATCAGCATTTTCGTAGCTTGTCCGCCGCCGATTATCATAGTACGCTTGTGTTTAGCCTCATGCCTTCCCGCTTCTGTCAGGTCTATGAATGTCCGTTTGAAAATGAAGCGGAACAGGCAGATGCCAATTATCACAATCGCGGTATGCAGACACACATAGCGCAGCGGTATTTCTCCTGCCAATATATATATGAACACACACGAAACGGATATACCGATCAGTGTTCCGCTGACGCAGGACAAATAGTCTTTCGAATTGAAATACCGCCAGAGCTTATTATATGCGCCGCAGATCAGCAAGCCGCCGAGACAGGTGATGACAGATAATACACTATTTGTAATCAACTGCTTG
This sequence comes from Ruminococcus sp. UBA4275, assembly GCA_002395085.1. Taxonomy (GTDB): domain Bacteria; phylum Bacillota; class Clostridia; order Oscillospirales; family Ruminococcaceae; genus Firm-04. The sequence continues at coordinate 28,775 of DGVV01000145.1, forward strand.
TGCGGTATTCCGTCTTGCAAAGCAATCAGGATATAATTCGAGATGACCCCTGAAACCGCAATAATAAACGCATCAGCGATTGCTAAGGCTATTTTCCGGTATTGAAATTTTTGCAGTTTTGTCTTCACTTCACTCACACTTTCCCATCGTTGCGCACTTCCTTTTATGAATCAACCATCTTTTTCTCACGCGCTTCATCACAGGCTCAAACAATGCCCCTGACCGCGATCATATCAAAACCAGGTTTTACGAAAAGCGGCTCACGCCTGCAACATGAGCCGTAGAATTCCATGATTTGCGAAAAGTCACGCCTCTGACAGAGAGACAATGCCCCTTTGGGATCCCATTACAGTAAAAATAATGCAAATGCGTAATTTCTGAACATAATGGGATTCTTATGGTCTGCGAAGCAATACCGTGGGCAGCGCCCAATATCAATCATCGGGAAGCGATAACTTTTCCGGCAAGCAGAGGCCGATCTATGCCCCCTTACAGTAAGTGTATGATTGTGCATCGTGCGATTACCTTCAAAGTTGTGTCATCGTAACTGTTTACATAATTATAGCACTTATTATACTATGTGTCAAGATGTAGCCACAGCTGTTTTAGCAAAATAAGACAAAATCAGCAGATTGACGAACGAGTGCAAGTTATCTCATTTTAATTTGGCGGAAATGTAAACATGGATACAAATATTCATCAAAGGAAAGATGGCCGCTGGAATGGACGGATTACAGTAGGCAGAATTGGCGGTAAAGGGCAGAAAAAAGCCTTTTGGTGCAAAAAATATGATGGCATCATGAGATGAAAAAACAAGAACGTTCGGGACGGCAGCCTTCAGCATGGCGAATTTTGCGGAGTGGTTTCAGTCAATTTAGATTTGAGTTTAGCGCTTAGAAATGGTAAATTATATACCAAATTCAAATTGAAATATACCTTTTGTATACGAAAGCGGCGATATTACAAGATAAAACAAAGCAGCAAATTGCAGTCTGTCCACCCCCGCGTGTGCGGGGAAAAGAGCAGTAGGTTTGTAACCGGTACGCTCAATGAAGGATCACCCCCGCGTGTGCGGGGAAAAGCCCCTATCTGCTCCGCGTCGTTTTGTCTATTGAGGATCACCCCCGCGTGTGCGGGGAAAAGAAAGAAAACCGCCCCGAATTGGGGCGGCGCATAGGATCACCCCCGCGTGTGCGGGGAAAAGCCGCCGCTTTACGGATGCCTTGCCGCTGATTGGGGATCACCCCCGCGTGTGCGGGGAAAAGCCTTAACTTTATTAAAAAGAAAACCGCCCCGAAGGATCACCCCCGCGTGTGCGGGGAAAAGATGCGTTTTTTAGTGTCGGGATTTTAATAAAAAGGATCACCCCCGCGTGTGCGGGGAAAAGCCAGCGAGAATCGCCCACAGAACGGAAGCATGAGGATCACCCCCGCGTGTGCGGGGAAAAGCATTGCGAACCCTGAAATAAGGAGTATCCATAAGGATCACCCCCGCGTGTGCGGGGAAAAGTTTCTATTTTCTGGGACAATTTGGAACAGGCTAGGATCACCCCCGCGTGTGCGGGGAAAAGGTCAGAGCCGGACGACTGCCACGCGGGGATCGAGGATCACCCCCGCGTGTGCGGGGAAAAGACCAACGGATTATGTTGAAATTGATTGAATTTAGGATCACCCCCGCGTGTGCGGGGAAAAGGAAATAAGGAGTTTCCAAAATCCACCGAGCAAAGGATCACCCCCGCGTGTGCGGGGAAAAGAGCGCAGATATAGAGGGATGCAACTACCTTGCAGGATCACCCCCGCGTGTGCGGGGAAAAGTGCGGCGCGCCCTGGTCTGTGTATGTGATGTAGGGATCACCCCCGCGTGTGCGGGGAAAAGCAGCTACGCGCCGGTATATACTGACGGCCTTAAGGATCACCCCCGCGTGTGCGGGGAAAAGTTGAATTTTTGCCACAAAAGCCCCTCTGACAAAGGATCACCCCCGCGTGTGCGGGGAAAAGATGATCAGGAACGGCGAGAACTCGTCAAAATCAGGATCACCCCCGCGTGTGCGGGGAAAAGGGCGGTTAACGCGCGCGGCGAGTTTTACAATAAGGATCACCCCCGCGTGTGCGGGGAAAAGAATGTATCGCACGCGATCCGCGCCTGAATCACAGGATCACCCCCGCGTGTGCGGGGAAAAGGTTCCAAATTGGAACAGTAATAATTATGCAAAAGGATCACCCCCGCGTGTGCGGGGAAAAGTGAGTTTCCAACCATTGAAAGTTTACCAAACCAGGATCACCCCCGCGTGTGCGGGGAAAAGTGCTCGTTCAAATCTATTGCTGCCCATTCAAGAGGATCACCCCCGCGTGTGCGGGGAAAAGCCCGCATA
>DGVV01000009.1 GCA_002395085.1 Ruminococcus sp. UBA4275
CCCTTAAGCAGGGGCTTGGGGACGGAGTCCCCATTATCAATCCGTCGGAGACACCATAATAAGCAAAGCGGAGAGCCTTTTGACGGGCTCTCCGCTTGTTTTGTGATTGGTTTTTGCCGGAGGGAAATGCCTGCGGGCGCTGCCCGCCGATTATTCGTCTTCCTCGCGAATCTGGATATTTGCCTCGCGGAGCTGCTGCTCTGTCACCTGAGACGGTGCGCCGAGCAGGAGATCCTGTGCGTTGCCGTTGAGCGGGAAGGCGATGACATTGCGGATGGTCTCGGTATCAGCAAGCAGCATAATCATGCGGTCGATGCCGGGCGCCATACCTGCGTGCGGCGGCGCACCGTACTGGAATGCCGTATACAGCGCGGAGAACCGTGCTGCCAGCTCCTCCTCGGTGTAGCCTGCCAGCGCAAACGCCTTCTTCATGATGTCAACGCTGTGGTTTCTGACCGCACCCGATGCCAGCTCAATGCCGTTGCAGACGAGGTCATACTGATATGCGAGAATCTCCAGCGGATCCTGATTTTCCAGTGCCTCCAGACCGCCCTGCGGCATGGAGAACGGGTTATGCGTGAAGTCGAGCTTCTTGGTCTCCTCGTTGATCTCGTACATCGGGAAATCAACCACGAAGCAGAAGCGGAACGCATTTTCCTCGATCAGATTCAGATGCTCGCCCAGCCATGTACGGATCTGACCTGCAAAGCTGTCCACCAGCTTGGCGCGGTCAGAGATGAAGAACACCGTTTCGCCGTCCTTGATGCCGGAGATCTGACGGATCTCGTCGCGCTGTGCATCAGAGAGGAACTTGTCGATCGGGCCCTTGAAGTTTGCCTGACCCTCGACAGCGGTCAGGTAGCCCAGACCCTTCATGCCGATGGACGTTGCAAACTTGAGCGAATCCTCAAAGAACTTCTTGGAGCAGCCGGAGCAGTTTGCGACGATACCGCGCACAGGCTTGCCCTTGAAGATCGGAAAGTCCACATTTGCGAAGAAATCGGTCAGGTCGATGATTTCGAGCGGGTTGCGGAGATCCGGCTTATCAGAGCCGTATTTCAGCATGGAATCGCGGTAGGTGATGCGCTCGAACGGTGCTTCGGAGATCTTTGCATCCGGCTTGAACTTGCGGAAGGTCTCGGAGATGACCTCCTGACAGACGGCAAGAACTTCATCCTGCGTGGCAAATGCCATCTCGAAATCGAGCTGATAGAATTCACCGGGCGATCTGTCCTGACGGGCATCCTCATCGCGGAAGCACGGTGCAATCTGGTAATACTTGTTGAAGCCGGAGACCATCAGAAGCTGCTTGAACTGCTGCGGTGCCTGCGGGAGTGCATAGAACTTGCCCTTGTGCTTTCTGCTCGGCACAAGGAAGTCACGCGCACCTTCCGGAGAGGAAGCTGTGAGAATCGGGGTCTGGATGTCAAGGAAGCCGAGGTCTTCCATCTTGCGGCGCAGGAAGGTGATGACCTTCGAGCGGAGGATGATATTCTCGTGAATCTTCGGGTTTCTGAGGTCGAGGTAGCGGTACTTCAGACGCACTTCCTCACGGGTATCGAGCGACTCTGCCGGAATGAACGGCAGCATCGACTTAGACGGGCCGAGCAGCTCCATCTGCTCAACCAGCACTTCCACATAGCCGGTCTCCAGCTTCGGGTCAACGGTCTCGGCGTCACGCTCGACAACCTTACCCGTGACGGAAATCACGCTTTCTCTGCCGATTCCTTTGAGCATTTCGTCGTCGTGGAAGACGACCTGTGTGATGCCGGTCTCATCGCGCAGCGCGAGAAACAGCACACCGCCGTGGTCGCGGATGGTATCGACCCAGCCTGCGAGCGAGACGGTCTGACCGATGTTTTCCTTGCGGAGCGCATTGCACAAAACAGTACGGTACATTGACTTTTCCTCCATTTCAGATTTTAGTGAGACAACGCAAAAACGCCCCAAAGCGGTCTGCGTCATACTGTGCAAATCGCTTCGGGACGAGTCATTCGTAATTGAAAACCCGCGGTGCCACCCGATTTAACCGCTTCCGCTGCCGGATATGCGGTTCACTTTTTTGGGGCATTCGTGTGCGCAGCCATTCAGACTGCACCCTGCCGCAGCGGTGTACCTGATACCGCACACGGGCAGGCGAGTGTTGCCGCTGAGCTGTATGCCGTTGACCGCGCTTCCAGCCTGACGGCGCGTGTCTCTCTGTCCGGATACGTTTCTGCGCAGAAAAGGTCTGACCAGTGCGCAGCGGGTCTCTGCGTACTATTGTACCGCGTTTTCGGGGCTTTGTCAAGCGTTTTTTGAGTTAGCGAAGTCTAATTTTCTAAATGTTCACAAAATCTGGCTTGACAATTCTTTGAAATATGGTATAATAGTAGGAAGATGTCCGGAGAAGGATGTCTGCAAAACAGTCAATAAGGAGGAAATAAACGATGGAACTGAAAGGCTCAAGAACAGAAGCGAATTTGCAGGCTGCATTTGCAGGTGAATCGCAGGCACGCAATAAGTATACCTACTTTGCGTCCAAAGCACGCAAAGAGGGTTATGTTCAGATCGCAGAGATCTTTGAGGAAACTGCGAATAACGAGAAGGAACATGCAAAGCTCTGGTATAAGGAGCTGCACGGCGGCGATATTCCGGATACTATTGAGAATCTGAAGGCAGCAGCAGACGGCGAGAACTACGAGTGGACCGATATGTATGTCGAGTTTGCGAAGGTGGCACGCGAGGAGGGCTTCACCCGCATTGCAGCGCTGTTTGAACTGGTCGGCAAGATTGAGAAGGCACATGAGGAGCGCTATCGCAAGCTGCTTGCAAATGTCGAGGGCGGACTGGTCTTCTCCCGCGACGGCGACATGATCTGGGAATGTTCCAACTGCGGCCACATCGTCATCGGCAAGAATGCGCCGAAGATGTGTCCGGTCTGCCAGCATCCGCAGGCGTATTTCAAGCTGCGTGCTGAGAATTACTGATCGTTTCTGATTCATCATCAAACATAAGAAAGCGCCGGATCTCCGCTTGGGGGATCCGGCGCTGTTTTATCAGGCTGTCGTGTGGAAGGAATCCAGAATCTTGAACAGGTATTCATCATAATCCGGATGATTCAGAATCGGGCAGATTGCCGAGACGGTGTAAAGCTTATTGTTCTGGAACGTGATTGCATCAACGATGTAGACCTCATCGCCGGTGGGGAACATATTTGCCATACGGCGGTGGTAGGTTGTGTAGACCATATTGCCGCGCTCGATCGGAACGAGGTCACGGCCGTTGATGGAAGAATGCACCATTTCAGCGAGTTCGATGAGATCATAGGATTCCATCACCTTAATCTGATCCGGTGTCAGTTCCGTTACAGCGGTTGCAAAGCCGATTTCCTTGCCGACCTTGCAGTCCAGAACCTGATACACATTGTCAATTGTGTAGGCAGAACAGGGCTGAAGTCCGTCCGGTATTCTGATGGTGTAGCCGTTTCCGCTGAAGGTGATCCAGTTATCCGTATCTTTCAGGCGGCGGACATCGGTCGTAGAATAGTACCAATAGCCGCCGATGCCGGCAGCAATCACGATAACGGCAGTCACGATTCCAAAGATGATTTTTTTCGCACCGTACATAATGAATTCCTTTCGTTGTCAGGGCGGAAGGCGGTTTGATCAGTCGTCAGTTGCAGCAGAAGCGCTTTTGAGTGTGCCGTGAGAGAGTGCTTTGAGGTAGGCGTTGATGAAGGCGTCGAGGTCGCCGTCCATGACGGCCTGCACATTACCGGTTTCGCAGCCGGTGCGGACATCCTTGACGAGGGTATAGGGCATGAAGACATAAGAACGAATCTGGCTGCCCCACTCGATTTTGAGCTGAACGCCCTTGATGTCGGAGATTTTTTCGAGATGCTCACGCTCTTTGATCTCAACGAGCTTTGCACGCAGCATCTTCATACAGTAATCCTTATTCTGGAACTGGCTTCTCTGGGTCTGGCAGGAAACCACGATGCCGGTCGGGATGTGGGTCAGACGCACAGCAGAACTGGTCTTATTGATGTGCTGACCGCCCGCGCCGGAGGAACGGTAAACCTGCATTTCAATGTCTTCCGGACGGATTTCGACCTCGACATCATCAGAGAGTTCCGGCATGACTTCGACTGCCGCGAAGGAAGTATGGCGTCTGCCGGAAGCATCGAACGGGGAGACACGCACCAGACGGTGAACGCCAGCCTCAGATTTCAGGAAGCCGTAGGCATTTTCGCCCTGCACCATGAACGATGCAGACTTGATGCCGGCTTCATCGCCGTCCAGCCAGTCGAGCAGATCGACCTTGAAGCCGTGGGATTCGGCGTACTTATTGTACATACGGTAGAGCATCTGCGACCAGTCCTGTGCTTCCGTGCCGCCCGCGCCTGCGTGCAGCGTGATGATGGCATTGGAGCTGTCGTATTCGCCGGTGAGGAGCGTCTTGAGCTTTTCAGCGGCGAGCTGCTCCTTGAATTTTTCTGCATCTGCGAGGATTTCCTCATCCGAGGAGTCATCGCCCTCCTCAATGGAGAGGTCGATCAGGTCGAGGGTATCTTCCAGAAGCGCCTGCAAGCGCTCGAAGTTTTCGATTTTGCGTTCAAGCGTATTACATTTCTGCGTGACCTTCTGTGCCTTTTCGTGGTCATCCCAGAAGCCGTCGTATTCCATCTGGCGTTTGAGGTCTGCGAGGTCCGCCTTTGAGCGTTCAATCTGCAATGCTTCGCTCAGTTCCTGCACTTCAGGGCGTGCATTCACAAGCTCATTGCGGATATTGTCAAGTAAGATCATATTGATAGTTCCTTTCTGTTATGGTTTCGGTCTGCGGGTGCGGGATTTATGGCGGGTGCCGTCAGCCGAAGCCGCTTGCCTGCGGGAGCGGACGGGCGCCTGTGAGTCCCGGATGATACAGACCGAAGGAGATGTGCCGGATCAGCTGTACCATACTCTCACCTCCGAAACAATACAGCGCAGTCAGTCTTACCTTATATTGTACATGATTTTTCCAATTCTGTCAAGGGCAGGCAGCGCCCGCTGACACCGCGCCAATTTAGAACTTTAGCATATCGCCGGCGGGGACTCTCCGCCGCCGCTCAGATCAGATGAAAACTGCGAAGCTGCCGTGCCAGCCGTGCAACCGGCAGTCCCACTACATTATAATAGTCTCCGTGAATGCCTGCCACCAGCATCGCACCAAGCCCCTGAATGCCGTATGCACCTGCCTTGTCATAAGGTTCGCCGGATGCTGCGTAGGCTTCGATCTCCGCATTCGAGAGCGGATAAAACTGCACCTGTGTTTCATCGGCAAAGCTCGCGGAATGGCCGTCCCAGAAAACAGCCACGCCCGTCACGACCTTGTGCATCCTGCCCGAAAGCATGGAAAGCATCCGCTTGCAGTCTGCCTCGTCCTGCGGTTTGCCGAGAATGTCGTCATCGAGGATGACGGTGGTATCCGCACCGATGACAACTGCATCCGGATGCAGCTTTGCAACCGCCGCCGCCTTCCGGACAGCAAGCAGTTCCGCAGCGGATTCGGCGGGGGTATCTGCGGGGAGGGATTCGTCACATTCGGAGACGATCACCTCGAAGGGAATCTGTAATTTGCCAAGCAGTTCTTTTCTGCGCGGAGAACCGGATGCAAGGATCAGTTTCATGATGAACCTCCATAAGCGAAGGGCGGGGATTGACCCGCCCTCAGGCTGTAGATAAAGTGTCTC
>DGVV01000176.1:0-7075 GCA_002395085.1 Ruminococcus sp. UBA4275
CCGTGTGCAGGCTGAATGTGTGAAAGAACGATGATATCATAACCATCCTTTGCGGATAACATATCAATCATATATTCTGCAACGGCGGACGTTAATTTGTAATGATAGTACGGTTGGTTTTCTTCCCCGCCAGCCGTGCCGAAATACCATGTCGCAAACATGCAATATTTCACTTTGCGTTCCGCATCAATCACATATCCATTCCCGCGGTTATCGTATTCGTGATGAATGCCGAAAGACGAATTGTTGAAATATGTTCCCGTCAGCGCATCCCAGTTGCCCGTTATTGAATAGAAATAAGATGACCCTTCTTTTTTGTTCGCCCAGACGTCATGATTTCCTGCAAGATTGATTTGTTTTTGTTTGCTAATGCCAGAGAGGCACGATGTCATAGCGTTTAGTTCTGACATATCATATACTGCCGCGCACGCATCGCCCAGCCCGACGATTGCGGAAGTTTCATCCCATCGAATGCACTTTGCAAGGTAATCGAACGTCTGTTTGTGTGCAGAATTCAAATATCCGTGTTGATCTGTGTGTATCAACAACGGAATAGAAGAATCATCTGCACGATAATCAGCAGCCCATTCGTCGCGCGTATCTAGTATTAGTTTCTGATACTTTGTATCGTATTTCGTGTAATCTGACGGTTCGTCATTAAATATTGTTTCACCGCCGAGATCACAAGCGGTTGAAAGAACATTCCCTGAAATGTCGCATACCGACACAAGGTCTTCCGCCTGCACTGTACATATTCCCATCATGTCACCGCCTTAATCCGTGATGTATCGTTTCCCGTAATACTGCGTTTCCGCCCCGGCGAAGACGATTCTTCCCGTTTCACCAAGATATGCGTATGATGTAGCCAATCCAGCCGAATACAATGTAAACGATACTTTTTCACTGCCCTCTGCCGGTTTGTTGTACCAGTTCGTTTCTTTATCCCTTTCTATCGAAAAATACCCAGTAAACGCCCCAGAAGCATCCTTAAACACCGCTTTTGTGACCGGGGTGACACCGGGCACAGAATCAGGGTTTGTAATATAGTAGATAATCCGCAGCTTACCCGCCGAGTCAAATCCATCACTGATATCATAGTTCTTTGTAACACATAAACCTTGCTGCGCTACAGTTGATCCTGTTGTATCCTGTCCGTAATCTTCTGACACGATGACAGGTGCGCTATCATATCCTACGCCCGTTATCGAAACTGTAGCTGATTTTCCTCCGTACGAAATTGTAAAAGTATTTTTGCCAAGCACGACGGTTCCCGCGATGGCATAATTCAACACCCTGTCGGATGTTCCATCGCTGTAATATGCTGTTACGGTGATATCTAACTGCCGCGCGTCAGTCCCTTCGGATGCTGTTGCCGAATTTGCTACCGCGGTGATGTACGAAACAGCAACATCAAGCCCGAATACCGCGCGAAAATTTGAATATGCAGCTGCATAATTAGAGTCGGCGTCGTATGCAATGCAATTAAGCAGTGCGTCTAAGGCCGCCGCGTGTTCTCTTGTGACCCCGCTACCGCTGTGTTTGTCGATTTCCGCTTTTACTGCGCTAATCTGCTCCCGGACCGCATCGCCCGCCGACGCGTAGACCGTTCCGTCCTCTCCGGTGCGGATGTCCGCGACCTCGGCTTTCAGCGATGCCGACGCCTGCACGTACATGCCGGACGCAAACGCGTCTAAAATTACATCTTTTACCATCAGATTTCACCGTCCTTCAAGATTTCGTGAACGTGCAGATATACGTACCGCGTCGCGGCAGCTTCGCCGTTCGCAGTTTTGACGCGCAGCTGCACGCGCGCGTCATCCAGTCCGGTCGCTTGATTCCGCGAATTAAACAACAGCGTGTCCTCCTGCGTCAGCGTGACCAGCACCGCGCGTTTATTTGCCGCTGTGCCGTCCGTCATCGTCACGGCGACAGGTTCAATCGTCATGTCCGCCAGCGACTTTTCCAGCACTTTCACCCCGCGCTGGTAATACGTCGCGTAACACGTTGTGATTTCCGCATCTTGCAACGCATCCGCCAGCACAAATACGTTTATCGTCGTCGTGCCGCGGTAAATCGTGCCGTCGCATTTTCTTCGCACGTTATCCGCCCTCCTCGTCGTCATAGCTATAATCAGTGATTACATAATCAGAAAATGTCGGTGTGATCGTGTAACCGTCTTCGTCCTCGATTTCGTCAATCGCAACAATTCGCGTATTTGCTGTAATGCCGTGCCGGTCGCGGACGGTCACCAAGTCGCCGACGTCGAAATCTGTGCGGTATGCGTATGTATCCAAGTCGATTTCGCCGCCAAATGATTCCGTGCGGCTTTTTTCTGCTAGTTTTTCCAGCCCGCGCGCGCGCAGTTGTGCGATATATGCCGCTTTGCTGATTACCTTTTCATTTCCTGCCGTGTCCGTTGTTTTGCTTTGCACGTCGCGCGCATCAACAAATAATTCGTATCTGTTCAAGCCTTCGAACACACCGGATGCCTTTCCAGTCGCGTCAACGCCTGTCCACACGCGCGCCGCGCCTTCACCTTCGCCTGCGATAACCGCTACATTCGCGTATTCTGTGTTATCACGTTCGTAGTCAGATGATATCAGATTGTCAAAGCCGTCTGAAAAAATCACAGCGTCCCTGTCCGTCTGATCGACCGTCCGGTCAACGCCTGCAATCATCTTAACGTGCATATTTTCGCCGTCCTGATAGACTTTCCAGCCAAGATTGTTACTTGATAAAAGATCAGTCACGGCAGTCAGCAGATTAGTCCCTGTGTGCTGTGTCTGCGCCTTTTCGCCTTTAATTTCGTCCGCGACGCTATCAATCATAAAATTCGGAATAATCCGATTGTTTGCAGACGGCGCAACGGCATGGTCGTGCAGCATCCAGTACATTCTGTTCCAAACAGTTCCGTTAAAAATCTGCTGTTTGTTGATGATCCGCCGCGCGAATAACGATTTTGCGCAGCGTCCGGACACAAGTAACATGTCCTGCCCGTCAGCATCCGTCTGCATGTTGATGCGTTCAATCACGCCGATCATGTCATCGTCCCGGCGGACAATATACCTGTCGCGCTGCAGCAGATCAACATACCGCGGCGTTGCGGCTGTGTAAATTTCAAAAATTCCGGTGTCGACAAAACACTTTTTCCAGCGTTTTGATACTGCGTTTTCCACGATGTCCAGCCATTCAAAATCTTGATTCATGACATACAAATCCATTGTTTACACCCCCGAAAATGTGTCACGCCAGTATAGCGTGTTCATATCGTCGTAGGTGTAACCCGCCGGGCTGTCGTTCGTGTACGTCAGTGTCACCGTCTGTTCTCCCGCGGGGATTTGCGGCCAGGCGGAATTTGCCGTTAGCAAGGAAAACGCGGGCCTTTCTTGTGATGAAACAGAATTGGTGACACAGTGAAAGTATTTTTTCCCCGGCACGGTAATCAACTCGGCCGCCGCTACTATAACCTTGTCCGGCTTTGTCGCGAACGTCTCGCCGCCTGCCGTCAGCTTGATTTCATACGCGCGAACTTTGTCGGCAACCGGTTCAACATACCACCGGAAACCGGCGGGAATGTCGCCGCGATTGTATACGATGTTGTCGCCGGTTTTCAGCTGCGCAGTATGCAGCTGGACGGACTGAAACCACGGGAACGGGCAGATGATAGAAACCTGTTCTCCAAACAGTTTGCCTGCGACATCATCTCCATCGATTGTTTCGATATAACCATCAACGAAGACCTTTCGGTACTCCGTTTCGATATAAAATCGCAACATTGCATCAAACGGAAGAATATCGTACAGTGTTTGTCGTGCAAGCTCTCCGCCCTGCGGTTCAATGTCTAAAACAATGTTTCGTTCCGCGACCTGTGCAGAATTTATCCTTGATGTGTTTGCACCCGCCATGACGGACCGATTGATTGTTGCTTTCGGCCGCGTCAATCCGCTGATTGACGTTACCCCGTAGTTGGCAATGTCAAGCAGATCAATCACATCGGCAGGAATATAATTTATTTCCGTTTCAGGCACTGCCCCAACATAAAAATGCTGTATCAAACCGTCCGCAACCTCCTCGCAACATTCTTTGTTTCACGAATGATCTCCCTGCGGCTTAACGCCTTGGGGCTGTTGATCGTTTGGTTGAAGTTGTTGACCACGCTGGTTGCGCCGGATCTGCCAGCACTTCCGACAATAGCCGCACGGACGCTCTGTTGCGTTCTGCTTCCACGTACATCGGCTTGAATGTTATCCGCCAGCATGTCAAGCGTGTTTGTCATTCTTTTCTTCAATTCCGGCATAGCATCCTCTATGCCATCTCCGATTCCCGGCGGGATCCACCGGCCCACTTCGCTCCTAAACAAACGCGATGGTGAAGCGATGCCCAGCGCTTTTTTTGCAGCTCCCAGCGCACCGGAGGCGAGCGACCTCAGCTTGGAAAAAAGTGCGCCTGCAGCGCCGCCGATACCACTAACTATACCGGAAATGATGTTTCTGCCCAACGATGCCCAGTTAATGGATCGGAATGCATTCATCGCAGATGTGCCGACAGATTTTAATGCGCTTGCCACAAACCCAACAGCGCCTCTTGCAGCATTTGCAATAAAGTTTATTGCTGCCTTTCCGACTGATGCCCAGTTAATGGAACGGAATGCATTTAGCCCGTTTGTTCCGATAGCCCGCAGCGCAGACAGGACAAGGCCGGCTGCGCTGTGAATCGCGTTGGCAACCAGACTGATAACCTTACCGCCTGTACCAATCCAGTTGCCGGATTGAAATGCGTTCAAAGCATTTGTTGCCGCCTCTTTAAGTGCTGTTGACAGCATAGACAAGCCACTGCGTATGCCATTAACAACCGTGCTACCCAGGCTGACCCAGTTGAATGCACTGAAAACAGCCACAATTGCTTCAAGAATCTGAGGAATGTTGGCAATCAGCGTCGGAATGGCCTGAATCAAGCCTTCTGCCAGGTGTGCAATTAATTCCAGACCTGCCGTGATCAGCTTTGGGGCATTGTCATTGATAAGTCCGCACAGATTCGTGATGATAGTAGGGACTGTCTCGATGAAGACAGGAATGTTATCAATCAGCGATTCAGCCAGGGCGGTGATTAATTCCAGACCTGCGTCAAATACCTGTGAGAAGTTCTCCCTCAGCCCTGAAGAAAAATTCAGCAGAGCTTCCATTGCTATCGAGATCAGTTCAGGAAACTTCTGCCGTACACCCTCCGTCAGCCTTCCGATCAGCTCCAGGCCACTCTGGAGCATCTGTGGCCCATATTCCAGAACTGTTGCCCCAATCGAAGATGCAAGACTTGATATTGCCGATATAAAACCGGGCAGAATTGCTGCAACAACACCCGGAAGACCCTGAATAACAATCGGTACTAAGTACTCAAATGCCTGACCAACGCTCATGAGAATCTGTTGGATGCGCGGAATCAGATTTTCGCCGAATGTCACAGCAGAATCGATGACATTCTGCAGCAGGACGTCAATATTCTCTCCGGATGCAAGCCCTGTCATCAAATTTTCCCAGGCGCCCTTGAGCGAATTTAAGCTCCCCTCAATTGTGGAAGAAGCCTCCGCCGCAGTTGTTCCGGTAATGCCCATCTGGGTCTGAATCTCATGAATTGCAGCAATCATCTGGTCAAAGGTAATGCCGTCCAAACTGCTGATTTCTTCATTCAGGATCCCGGAATCGTTGATAAGCCGGATCATTTCCGACTGCGTGCCGCCATAACCCAATTTGAGGTTATCCAGCATGGTATAGTTCTGCTTCGCAAAACCTTGATAGGCATTTTCGATGGCCTCCATGCTGGTGCCCATTTTATTTGCGTTGTCAGACATGTCCGTAACGGCTATGTTGGCAATTTCTGCAGCCTTCTCCGTGTCTCCCCCCAGGCCCTGCAGCAGAGACGCAGAAAAGCTTGTCACTGTCGACATATATTTGTTTGCAGACATGCCGGCCGTCTGATATGCATTCGCAGCATACTGTTCCACAATACCTGCTGAATCCTTAAACAGTGTTTCAACGCCGCCGACCAACTGCTCATATTCTGCATATGCCGATACGGAAGTCTTTGTAATGGCTGCAATTCCTGCAGCTGATGCCGCAACAAATGCACCGCTCGCCTTTACGGCAAGATCTCCCAGCTTTTGTGCAAAATCTTTGGCATCACCTAATATTTCAATTACTACAGATCCATCTGCTGCCATAATGTCTCCCCTTTCCCGGGGTGGCATCGGCTACATTGGCTCTACCTGCACACCTTCTTTTACAGTGATTTTTATGATTTTTTTACAATGACGCCCCTTGCACCGAACAGTCAGACCAGAACAGGATGCATCTTTTGTTTCGATGTTTATAGGTGTTTTCTGCCCACAGCAAGGGCAGACAATCGGATGAATCAAAGCCCCGCCTCCTGTTTCGCGCGTTTGATGATGTCTACAAGATTCTTGTTGTACTCCTCAACCGTTTGCGGATCGTTTTCTTTGCCGATTCGATATAAGCTCTGACACCTCGAGTAATACTCCCTTTCGCGCTCGTCTTTGATTGCGTTGATGTCCATCACTCGAAAATAAACGATGTCTGTAAACTTATTTTTGGCCATCAGGTCTTCCAGCAGTGTGCAAAACCTCCACCAGTGAACTGACTCAGATGTTAAGTCAATGTTGTATTCGCGCTGGAAAGCGGATATGATACGTCCTTCATCTTCTACAAAATCATACGGAACTCTGCATGTATCTTGACTGTATGTATGTTTGTCTGCCGGCGCTCGTTCTTTCCCTCTCAGCAGGAATTGATTAAACGCATCAGCAAGCAATTCAATCGGATATCGAAACGCTTCCGTATCAAATGCCTTGTGCAAAAAATCCAGCAGAGCCTGCCCCGTCAGTTCATGTCTTGAACAAAGATGCTCCACCCTTGCCCATAGTCGGAAGTCTGTGCAAATTGCAACCTCGCATCCGCAGATTTCGACTGTATCGGGCAACCGCTCAAACAACAGACTCATTCACCGCTCAGCGCAGCAATAAACTGTGCTTTTTCCTCCGGTCTTTTTTCCATGCACGGGCTGC